>JACQVS010000133.1 GCA_016209605.1 Planctomycetota bacterium | reverse complement strand
GATTCCATCGGTTGCTTGCCGTCATGGTTCTGCCTCCAAAGAGGCGCAGACCAGTTCCGTGTCGCTGCGGGCAAAGACATGGCGGTTCGCAAACGCAGGAGGCGCCCAGGCCACCTTCCGCCCGCCATAAGGGTAGGTCGGCTCTATCAGGGAAGCGCGGCTGATCTCCTTGTAACCTTCGGGGGTAAGCCGAGCCCGGATCAATTCACCCCGCTCGTTGTAGAGCCATACGGAATTGCCGTTTAGAGCGAGGTGGATGCTCGCGCCATTTTTAAGATCGGTCACCTTGCCGGTCTCCCATACTTGCTTGCCCGTGCTCGACTCGAGGCATACCAGCTCCCCGGACGATTTGGCGGAGAAGAGATGCTCCCCTCGAAAGAGGGCGGTCGAGGTGTTGCTCAGGATTCTGCGGGAGATAATTCGTGACTCCGGCCAGAACACTGACGCGGCGGCTTGGTCGGGATCCAGCTTCAACATCAAGCCGCCGATCAACAACAGGTTATTGTGAAAAACCGGGGTGGACACCACATAATCTGCGCTGGTGTTGAGCCGCTGGCGCCAATGGCTCTTCCCGGTGGCGGGATCGAGCGAGTTCACCGACTCCCCAGTCCAGACGATGAGCTGCCGAGCGCCGCCGGCGGTGATGATGATCGGCGAGCTGTGCGTCGGCGGCTCGTCAAGCGCCTTCCATGCCTCCTTGCCGGTGCTTTTGTCGAATGCGATGACGCAAGCTTCGGGCTTCGCGCCGACGAAGACGATCAGGAGGTCACCCTCGATCAAAGGGGAGGCGCTGCACTGCAGCTCCTTTCCAGGATATTCCTTCTCCAGGTCCCTCTTCCAGAGCACATCGCCCTTGAGGGCATCGAAGCAATAAAGGTGGCCGAGCGATCCCAAAGAATAAACTTTGCCCTCCCTGAAAATCGGCGTCGCGATCGGGCCGCGCCGGCTCTTCTCGTCGAAGGCCCACTCCGGGTAGTTCACCTCATAGGCATGGCTCCAGAACGGTTTGCCGGTAGCTACCTCGAACGAATGAACGCGCTCGCGAGCCTTGGGACGCACCAGCTCGGAGTCGGTGACGAAGACGCGTCCCTGGGCCACGATGGGGCTGGAAAAGCCCACTCCCACCGCGGCGCGCCAGCGGACCTTCAAACCGCCGGGCGGGAACGCTTCGAGGATGCCCGTCTCGCTCCACACCCCGTCCCGGTTCGGACCGCGCCACTGCGGCCAATCTTCGGCTCTTACCGCGACAGCCAGGATCGACGGGAGGATCAGGGAGATGATCCGTCGAGCCCTCGAGGCGAACACCATCTGCCCACTTCTTGAACGAACAGTCACGTTAATTCAAACGCCTCCATGGCTCATTCCCCGGCACGATATTCGGCGCCCGCGAGTAATAAAAGCTGGTCCGAAATCAATTTTGCATTCTACTCAAAGCCCAAATCCGAGAACTAGATAAAAATCTTCGATCCTTCGAAATGTCTCCTTCTTGAGCTTGGAATCCCCCTTCCCGGCCAGTTCTCCGCCGACGCTGGCGAGGCGGCTCTGGACCTCATCCAGGTGCTTCTTGAGGAATTCGCTGATCGCGCCCATGATGATTACCCTTTTGTCATTTGGAGAATTATGAACCAACCTTTCAAAGAAACTTGTTTATCCGCGAATCGGACCGCGGCGTGGCTGTTGCTCGCCGCGCTCCTCTTTGGATGCGGGAAGGATCCGGATCCGCCGCGCCCCGCGGCGGCGGACCCGGGAAGGGTCGGTTTCGAGAGCTACTGCGCCCCCTGCCATCAGCTCGAGGGGTCGGGGACGGAGGGGGGCGCTCCGCCGCTCGCGGCCTCCCCCTGGGTGGCCGGCCCCGACGCCCGGCTGATGCGGATCGTCCTCCATGGCGTCCGGGGCCCGATGGAGATTGAAGGCAAGATCTACAACCTGGAGATGCCGGGATTCGGACCGATCCTCACGGACGCGCAGATCGCCGATTTGCTCTCCTTCGTCCGCCGGCGATTCGGCGGGCCGAGCGCGCCGGTCACGCCGGCGTCCGTGGGCCGGATTCGCGCCGAGACCCGGGATCACGACACCTACTGGACCGTGGACGAGCTGCTCGGGGTCCGGTGACGGGCCCATCGGATGGCGCGCGCCCTAGCGGCGCCCCAGCCCGAACTCGTTTCCCATCTCCACCACCTTGCCATCTTTGAAGTGGACCTCGATGAACTTCGAGCTGCTCACCGGCTTGCCGTTCTCGTCCTTCAAGGTGGCGGCCAGCTTCCGGGTCTTCACCTCGAAGACGTCCGGGGTATGACACCACGCATACCGGCCATCCAGGCTGAAGCACACCCAGCCGTGGCCGCCTTCCGAGAGCTCGACCTGGCCCTTCGGCTCCGGGGGCATCTTGGCCGCGTCGAAGATGAACAGCTTCCGGCCCACCTGGTCGCTAATCCACAGCTCCGCCCCATCGGGCGTCAGGCCGGCGCCGTGGGTCCGATGGGGGATGGGCTCCTGGCCCGCGAGGACGCGGTGCAGGACCTTCCCGGCCTCCAGGTCCACGACGTCGAAGCCGATATGGGCGCCGAGGCACACGTAGGCGATCCGGTTCCGGCTGTCCACGGTGTAGGGGAAGATCCCCGTCTCGCCCACCTCCTTGATCTGGCGGACCGGCTTTTCATCCCCCGTATCAAAGACCGAGAGCATCGTCCTCGTGCCGAGATAGACGAGCCGCCCGTCAAGGCTGGCGATGCTGTTGTGGGCCTGGGGGCCGACCTCGATCCGCTTCAACAGCTTCCCGTCCTCTCCACTCACGACCAGGAAGCCGCTGTCCTCCCCCGCATACCACCACCCGGTGGGGACGTAGATCTTCTTGCCATCCGGCGTGATCGACGATCGGTCGCAGCCCGCCTCGTAGGTCCGCTCCCAGAGGACCTTCTCCTTCTCGAGATCGAAGCATCCCAGCCGGCGGTTGGTGGTGGAGTAATAGACGCAGCGCGTCTTGGCGCAGCCCGTGAAGCCGCGAAGGCCTTCCTTGAAGATGGGGATGTCGATCCGCCTCACGAACTTGTGCCCAGCATCGATGTCGAAGATCAGGATGCCGTCCCCGGACCGGCCTTCCGTTTGAGCCCCGTCCGGCGTGCTGAGGTAGAGGTAACGCCTGGTCTGGGGCTCGGCGTGGGCGAGGGCGGCCAGCGACAGGAAAAACGCGGCCAGCGAGCCGAAGAAGGAAGAACCGGGGCGACGGAGCGAAACGAATCGTAAGGGCTGCACGTTGACACCTCCCTTTGCTATGAGCGTTCTAAGATGACGGATCGAGCCGCTCCGAGCGCTTCGCCGGAGGGCTTCGATCCCGATGATCACAGGGGGATTCTACATCCATCCCTCTCCGCCCTGCCACCCCCTCATCCCGCTTCCTTTCCAACCGGCGGAGTCCTACAATACATTGGAAAAAATCAAATTCTTCAGGATTTTCCGTCACTTTTCTCCGGACCGACAACCTCTACGGTTGTCATGAGGGCTGTCGGAATGACTCACGAAGACACCGAATCTCTCCTCGACCGCGCCAAGGCCGGCGACCGCGGCGCCTTCGACGCGCTGTGCCGGGAGCACGCCGAGCGCCTCGAGTCCTTCGTCCGGGCCCGCCTCGGGCCGGGGCTGCGCGGCAAGGTGGAGCCCGAGGACGTCGTCCAGGAAACCCTGCTCCGCGCCTTCCAGTCGATCGGAGCGTTCCGGGGCGGGGATGACAGGTCCCTGGCCAGCTGGCTCTTGAGCATCGCGGAGCATCTGATCTGGAACGCGTCTCAGAAGCGCTCCTTCCGCGAGGGGGTCCTTCCCCTCGACTTGACCAGCGGCGCGGCCACTCCCAGCCAGGGCCTGCGGCGGGAGGAGCGCCTCGAGAGGCTCAAGGCGTCGCTTTCCAGCTTGAAGCCCGAGCAGAGGCAGGCGATCCTTCTCGCGAAGATCGACGGCCTTCCGGCCAAGGAGATCGCCCGGCGCCTGGGCCGCTCGGAGGACGCGGTGAAGCAGCTCCTCTCGAGAGGCCTGCGGCAGTTGAGGCGAAGGTTCGGCGACACCGAGAGCCTCGGCCTCCCGCCGGACCGGGGGCTCGAGAGCGGAGAGGGCCATGGAGCCGGATGACACCCTGGGGCCGGCCGAGATCGGCGAGCCGGAATCCTCCGGCCGGGTCGACGACCTGGTCGCCCGTTATCTCGACCGCTTGAACCGCGGCGAGAAGCTCGATCCGCTCCGGATCCTCGCCGAGCATCCCGACCTCGGTGGAGAAATCCTCAAAACTCTGGAGGTTTTCGCCGCCCTCGGGTCCGCGGAGCCGACGGCGGCGGTCTCGAGCCATTTCGGCGACTACACCATCCGCCGCCAGCTCGGCCGCGGGGGAATGGGCGTGGTCTATGAGGCATGGGAAAACTCCATGGACCGGCCGGTCGCCCTGAAGGTGCTTCCGGCGATCGTGGCGGCGGACGAAAGGGCGGTGCTGCGATTCGTCCGCGAGGCGCAGATCGCCGGCAAGCTGAGCCACCCAAACGTCGTCTCCGTCTACGGCATGGGAGTCAAGGAGCAGATCCCATACTATGTGATGGAACTGGTCGAAGGGCGGACGCTGGCGCAGATCCTGGCGCGCTGGAAAGACGCTCCGGCCGAGGAGAAAACCCCCTTCGGTTTTCCGCGCGACGACGTGGCGCACTTTTCGTCCCTGGCGCGCGCCTTCGCCGATACCGCCGACGGCCTCCAGCACGCGCACGGGAAGGGGGTTATCCACCGCGACATCAAACCGTCGAACCTGATTCTCGACCGGCAGGGGCGCCTCCGCATCCTCGATTTCGGCCTCGCCCGCCTCGAGGGGCAGGAGAGTCTCACCGCCTCCGGCGGCGTCCTCGGCACGCCCCTCTACATGAGCCCCGAGCAGGCGCGGCGGAAAAAGATCCCCCTCGACCACCGCACCGACATCTATTCCCTCGGCGCGACGCTCTACGAGCTGCTCACGTTGCGCCCGCCCTTTCAGGGAAAGGACCACCAGGACACCCTGAGCCAGATCATCGAGCGGGATCCGGTGGAGCCGAGGAAGATCAATCCGCGGATACCGCGGGACCTCGAGACCATCGTGCTCAAGTGCCTCAGGAAGGATCCCGGCCACCGCTACGGCACGGCGGAAGCTCTGGCCCAGGACCTGCGGCGGTTCGCGCGAGGGGACCCGGTCGAGGCGCGGCCGCAGACGCGCTGGGCGAGGGTGCACAGGAAGCTATGGCGGAGGCGGATCGCGCTGGTCATGACGGTTGTCGCTTTCGCCCTCCTCGCGACGCTGTCACTACTGGTGTTTCAGTACACGTCTCGCCAGCGGGCAGCACGGAACGAGCGCTACCTCGTAATCCTTGCGGAGACCACGGTGGAGCTGCACCTCAACCACTTTGCAGGTCGGTTGACTCAAAGCCGGATTGAGGGCTTTCAGCGCGAGCTGGATGTAATGGAGAGCGGAGGAGGGCCGCGCGAGCGATTGAAGCGTCAGCTCGATCGACTCGACGAAGCGGCGCGCCTCTCACCGGAGCGCTCCGAGGCCGCATACTATCGGGCGCGCGTCCTTACGGCACTGCGTCGGGACGACGATGCGAGGGCGCAGCTCGCAGTGCTCATCCACTCGCATCCCCGGTATACCCCTGCGATCGCGCTTCTTGCGATGCTTGAGGGAAAATACGGCAAGACCGCGGCCGCTTCAGAGTTGCGCGAGAGATTGCGGTCGATTGAGTCCGAGGGCCGCATCGAGCGATGGCTCGACGCAAACGAAGCAGCCATGAAGCGTGAGTGGTCTCGAGCGGTTTATTCTTGGACCGAACACCTCCGGCTGGGCGAAGGACAGGACGAGTTCTATCCCGGGTCAACGCTCGACGCCCTGGTCGAACGCGGAAGGGCGCGTTTGGCAACCGGAGACCTCTTCGGAGCGAGCTCGGATTTCGTCCAGGCGAGTGTTCGCGCCCCACGCGCGCTCGGGCCGATACTTCTTGAGGCGTACACGCTTCTCCTCCACAAGTCGGAGAAGGCCAAGATGGCAGCCGAGGAGTGGCTCCAGACCGCGTTCGCTCGCACGGCGCACCGCGACGAGTTCGCGTTGGGGGCCGCGAGCTTGTACCTCGACTCGTGGATCCAAGATCCAGTACGTGCCCATGCTTGGCTCGACCGAATCTCTGCCGCCCGGTTGGGCGCTCGAGCGCGCCTGGCGGCGCACATCAATCTCGCGGAGTGGCGCGAGGCGGCGGAGCTAGGGGAAAAGCTGCTTGTCGAGTCTCCGGGCGACTCATTCGTCGCCGCGAGCCTTGCGATGGTTCAGTTCGAGCAAGGCGAGCGCGAATCTGCCGTGTGCACGCTGGAGGAAGTCTTGGGCCTTCCCGGTGCGAAAGAGCAAGCCCTCGATCAGATCGCCGATTACCGGCGAGCGATTTTACCTAAGGTGGTGTCTTTCGCGTCGTGCGAGGCGGCGATCCAGGATGCTCGCTCTGGCACCGCATCGATACCTGATACAATCGATCGTTTGACGAAGCTTGCGCAGGCCAACTCTGCGAACCGGGGAATCACCGACTTCATCCAAGGCCGCCTCCTTGATCTGAACGGCGACATCGCTGGAGCGGTCGCTTCTTTCACGTCGGCGGCCAACGAAGCCCCTGGCCGCGGCGAGCCCATTCTCCGCCTGGCCGAATCCATGCGCCGCGCAGGTCGATCTTTGGAGGCCGAGCTGGCGCTGCGCCAAGCGATTGCCGCCGGCCGTGAGCCGGCGTGGGACTTGTGGATTGCGTGGTTCCGCGTCTGCGACGATGACATGAAAATCTCGCCGGCGCAGATGCTCGAGCGGATCCCAATCGCTCCAAAACTGACGCCGCCTTCGAAGCTCGACGATGACATGACGTGGCTTCTCGAAAACTTGCGCCACGGTACGCTGCTTGCAATCGACTGCGGGAGCGACAAGGACGCTGAATTCGATGGCAAGCGTTGGTCGCGCGATCGCTTTTTCTGGTCCAGGGCCATCCGCCGGGCAGCGGAGCGACTGGATCCATGCCCAGAAGGTCCGCACCGGACGGCTCGGTTCTTCGACGAAGACCAGGTGTTTGCCGGCTACCGGATCCCGCTGCCTCATGGCGAGTACCGCGTCACGTTGCGGTTCGCTGAGTACTGGAGCGACCGATTTTATGTTGACGTGTGGATCGAGGGCAAAAGGTTGCTCAAGGACTTCCACGTGCTGGGCAAAGTCGGATGGGCCACGGAAGGGCAACGATCGTTCGACGTGGCCGTTGACGATTGCGTCTTGGATTTGCAGTTCGGCGCCGCCGAAGGGAGACGTCGGTTTCCGGTGCACGTTGCGGGGATCGAAATCGAACGGGCAAGGTAAGAGCGTTGTGGGCGCTTCGTGCCGTTTATCGTGGTGAGGACAGGAGATGACATGAGAATTGTGATCATGAGTCTTGTGGGGTGGTTAGAGATACGTACAGCCCAAGCACAAGCCATCCAAAAATCTTGAATGACGGCAAAGGAGTCCGTGTCATGGAAAGGAAAATTCTTCGTGTCCAGATCAAAGGCTTTCGGAAGTTTGGGGAAGTGGCGGCGTTTACTCTCGTCCTGCCCCTCCTCTCGTGGGCGGAGGAGCCGCGTTACGTGGAATGGATGGGCTATCTCGGCGGAAGCGGTGACGATATCGTTTACGGAGTCGCCACCGGCGCCGACGGGAGCATCTACGTGGCCGGTTCGACGAATTCCTGGGACTTCGGTCTCACCGCCGGCTGGAATGACGTGTCTCTCGCCGGCTGGATGGATGCTTTCGTGGTCAAGCTCGCGCCCGACGCCAGCCGGATCCTCGCCCTGGCGACGCTCGGCGGCCCCGGAGCGGACAGCGCGCTCGCCGTTCGCGTCGCCCCGGACGGCGCGGTGATCGTCGGAGGGACAGTGGAGCCAGACTTCTTCCCGGATATTGGCGACTGCGGCTCGGAAGTCCAGGGACCGAGCGACGTCTTCGTCACGCGCTTCGACGGCGATCTCAACCTCCTGGCATTTCAGCTTATCGGCGGGAGCAGGGTGGAGAGCCTCCGGGACCTGCAGGTCGCAACCGACGGGACGATCTTCCTCCTCGGGTTCACGAGCTCTTCGGATTTGCTCTCGAGATGGGGTGGGAGCGCACTCCAACCTGGTTACGGCGGCGGCTCGTACGACCTCTTCCTCGCCCGCTTGAAGCTTCAACAGGGCCTTCCTTGCACGGACCGCCTCCTGTACCTGAGCTACCTGGGGGGTACCAGCGCCGAGGCCGATCCGGGAGGAGCGCCCTTTCCCGGCGCGCTCCGGGCGGGGGCCGATGGGGTCGCGACCATCACCGGGCATACTGCGTCCGGGGCCTCGTTTCCCCGGAAGCCCGGTGGCTACCTGAGCCCCTCTCGGGGAGGCTGGGATGCCTTCGTGCTGAAGATCCGCTGTGACGCGACCCTGCCTCCCGGCGACCAGCTCCTCTCCAGCGCGATGGTCGGCGGCAGCGACTATGAAGGAGCGAACGGTCTCGAGGTCGCCGAGGATGGAAGGGTCGTGGTGGCCGGCTTCACCTGGTCCGGCAACTTCCCAGTCACCGACGGCTCGTCCCTCTCGGGGGGGAACGACATCTTCGTGGCGGTCCTCGATCCCGACCTCTCCCGGCTGAGCTATGCCACGTTGATCGGAGGTTCCCAGCCCGAGCCGCCGACGGCGGCACTCCTGAAGTCGGGGGACTCTCTCATCCTCGGGGGAATAACGGTCTCCCCGAATTTCCCGGTCACGCCCGAGGCCCTGGGAAGTTTCACGGGCATCCCGCAAGCCTACCTGCTCGAGTGGAGCCTGGATGGAGCTCGAGCGCGCCGGGATCGCCTCCGCTTCTCGACGCCTCTCACCTCCGGTGGGGCCTGTGCCGAACTCTTGCAGTGCAACCGGTTGATCGACATGACGGTTTCGAGGGCGGGATCGGTCATCGCCTGCGGCGTCGCCTCGAGCCCTCTCCTCGTTGTCGCAGGGGATCCGGCGCAGCTCGAGCCCGCAGGAGGTGCCGACGTTTTTCTGGCCTCCTTCGACCTGCGCCGCCCCGAGGCGAATTTCATCGCAACGGCCGGGACCGACCCGGAGTCGGCCAACCTGGATGCGGCCGCCTCCACCACGCCAACCGGAACGTCGATCGTCTCCTACCTTTGGGACTTCGGCGATGGGGCCACGGCCGAGGGGATGCTGGTCTCGCACGCCTATGGGGCTCCTGGCCGCTACTGCCCGAAGCTGACCGTGGAGAACGACCTCGGGTTCATTTCCGCGAAGACCCTGTGCATCGACCTGCCCTGCGCGGCGGGCGATACGTCGCCCTATATCCAGTCCCCGGTCGGCGCTGCCGAGTTCCCCTCATCGGCCCTATGGGATGGGACTGCGCCATCCACCCGGATGGCGCTCTGCGCCGGCGGGAGGGACATCGGAGGCCAGGTCGATTCGTTCTTCTTCGTCCACCGGGAGTTCGACTGCGATGGAGTCCTTACCGGCCGCTTCGCGGACATCTCGGTGTCCGCGGTCGGCTCAAAGCTGGGCCTCATGGTCCGGGAGGACCTGGATCCCGGCTCCCGCCACGCGGCGATTCTCCTCCAGAGGGGATTCAACGACTTCACCCTCCGCTGGCTCGTCCGGAAGACCTCCGGCGAGACCACTTCGTCGATGACGGCAGCGACCGTCCCGGTTCCTCCCGACGCCTGGCTGCGGATCGAGCGGAAGGGGGACCAGATTTCCGGGTCCTTCTCGACCGACGGAAAGATCTGGTCCCCCCTCGGGGAAGAAACGCTCCCTGGCCTTTCCCAGTTCGGGGTGGCTGCCGCGGGAAAGGAGCCTTTATCCGGTGTAAGGTTTACACCCTTCCAGGCTCGGGTCGAGCTCTTGGATATCGAGCCCTGCGGCCCTCCGGAGCCCCGCTTCCTGCGGGGAGATTCCAACGCCGACGGTAAGGTTGATATCTCTGACCCTATCGTCACGCTCGGTTTCCTGTTCCTGGGCAATCCGGTACTTTTAGCATGCAGAGATGCTGCCGATGCCAACGATGATGGGATGGTGGACATGTCGGATGCCATCTGGACGCTGACTTTCAAGTTCCTCGGGGCGGTTGAGATTCCAGCACCTGGTCCAGACTCCTGCGGCGTGGACCCTACCCCGGACGACCCGGAGGAGTTGACGTGCGAGAGTTTCGCGCCTTGCCTGTTGAGGTAGAGAGGAGGAGTTCCATGAGAAACTTGTTTGCGATCTCGTTGTTGTTGAATGCGGCCTTGGTCGTTGGCCTATCCCCGAGCGCCTCCCATGCCGATGAGGCCTTCCTGCTCAAGGGATTGATACCGGGAGGAAGTTCGGCCTTGTTCAAAGGACGACTATTCGTTAGCGCAGTTCTCGGTGAGTTTAATATTTGGACACATGGATATAATCTTTGGGTGACAGACGGAACGATAGATGGGACGCGGCTGGTCATGGGCAATGGATCAATACCTGTGTCGAACATCCGCAAGGGCTGGATCACCGTGTTGCGGGACCAGCTCTTCTTCATCAATGGTAATGCGCTCTGGACTTCGGACGGCACATCCGAGGGAACGAGGTACCTGTTCGGCTTTCCACAGGATTCCACAACCTTTAGCGGGTGGTTGCCGATAGGTGGTCTCGCCTCAACAAAGGACCATCTCTTTTTCTTCTTACGGTATTTCGACGAGACGGGTCGGGGCCCGCTCTACCAACTTTGGATTTCTGACGGAACTCTGCAGGGGACGCTAACGTTAGCGGACATTGAAAATTGGGAAGGCCTGCTTGAGTCAGGCGGTGCTGCAACGAAAGAACGCTTCTTTTTCCCAGCTTTCAGCTCCGGGTTTGGTCATGAGTTGTGGGCCTCAGACGGTACTCCTGAAGGGACACAGATGGTCAAGGACATATTGACAGGGCCGATGAGTTCTTCTCCGGGGGGATTCACGGCCGTTGGCGACAAAGTTGCTTTCAATGCGGGCCAACTTTGGTTTTCGGACGGGACACCTGATGGGACCCAAGCAATGTTGGTGGACTTCAACATCAAGCCCGGGCAAAACAACTGCGGAGCGCGTGGGCTCTGTTCCGTAGGTGATCGTGTTTTTTTTATCTCAGAATGTGGGGAGGAAGTCGAAGTCCTCTGGGCCTCGGACGGCACGGCCGAAGGCACAGGCCCTGTAATTGAGTTCTCCCCCCCTCAGGGGATCAGCCCCTATTGGCTTACGCCAGTGGGCGATCGGCTCTTCTTTTGGGGCAATGATGGAATTCATGGGATTGAGCCCTGGATCACGGACGGCACGCTGGAAGGCACCAGAATGATCCAGGACTTGAACCCGGGGACCGGGTCCAGCATACCAGGCATCGATCAAGTCTTGCCTCCAGTCATCAATGCTTCTCTCCCGGACGGGACGCTCGTCTTCAGTGTAGACGACCGTGCTCGAACGGCAGGGGCTCCCTTCGTAAACCTACTTTGGGCCGTGCACCTCGAGGCCTCGCCGGCCGAGCCGCGCTTCCAGCGCGGCGAAATCAATGGCGATGGAGCGGCGGACATCTCGGATGCGATCGGCATCCTCGAGTTTCTCTTCCTCGGGACGTCGGAGGTCTCCTGCCGCGATGCGGCCGATGTCGATGACAGCGGGGAGGTCGATGTCACCGACCCGATCCGCCTCCTCGGCCACCTTTTCCTCGGCGTTCCGGAGCCCCCACCTCCTTTCCGCGCTTGCGGCGCCGATCCGACCTGGGCGGATGGCCTCTCCTGTGTCCGTTTCCCGGACTGCTGAGCGGGCCACCAGGGATGCCGGGAGGTCTGCATGCGCTTCCATGGACCACCGGCAACAAAGGCGCCGAAGCTCGTGATCGCGCCGTGAAAAACTTTGGATTGGAAAAATTATTGACGTCAGACACCAGTAGGGGCAGGACAAAGCTTCAAGGGGATGGGCTATAGCCTGGGGCTGTCGGAGCGGCCCCCTCACCAAAAAGCAGCTTCAGGAGGTAGGTTCCATACAAATTGTAGATTCCGCTGTCAGTGTTTAAGTCGGCGGACTCTTTGCGCCATGGGTTTGGCGATTCTTCGAGGAGATGGAACTGGACGGTGATACCAAGGATTTTGGTTTTCCACAAATTCGTGGTATCCTATGGTCAGGAGATGCTGAACATGGAAACACTTCAAATTAACGTTAAAGGCTGGCCTGACCATTACGTAAAACTTATTGAGGATTACGCTGAGCAAGTCCGTAAGCAGGTGGACCGAAATGGTGTTAAGTTGCCTGGAGAACTTCCACCACTTCCTAAATGGCCAGGGATTCCACCCGTTCCAGAAGAGATTCGCCATATCGCTTATGGAGACGAATAGTCTTGCTTGCGGTCGTTGACACAAACGTCCTGGTGTATTCGTGCTATCCGGCAGCTCCTCACTACAACGAATCCCGTACCCTGGTTGAACCGGCGCGAGCAACCCAGACGGGACTCTGCATCACTCCGCAGATAGTTTCTGAATTCTATGCAGTGGTTACAAATCTACATGGCGCCTACCGACGTAATCCAGACGAAGTTATTAATACTTTAAACCTGATCCTTTCCTACCCGGGCATAACCGTCCTACCACTTCCAGCAAGTGTTGCCAATCGAATCACTGAACTCGCACAGCGAAGACCGGTTCGGGGCCCGGACATTCACGACCTCCACATTGCTGCAACCATGATTGAAAATGGAATCCGCCGTATTTACACCTATGACAGCATTAATTTTCAATTTTCTGAAATCGAAGCAGTCGAACCACCTCCTCCTCCGGTTCCCCAACCTCCCGCCATACCGCAGCCCACCCCTTAATGTACAATTTTTTACGAATGGAGAAGTGAAATGGTGATAACGATGGACCCGAAAGCGATGGAGCCCCATGGATTGGCGCTGCTCGCCTACTTTGAGGGCGACGCCGCCGCGGAGCTGATCATCCGCAGGGACGATGGGCAGGAAAGCTCCTTGCCCGCCGGCTATTTTTTCCGCGAGCCGGCGGAATTCACTTCCATCGAAAAGACCGCGCTGGCGCGGTGCAAAGGCCATGTACTGGACGTTGGAGCTGGATCCGGGCTCCACAGCCTGGTTCTCCAGAAGAACCGCTTGCGAGTGACGGCCATCGACATCAGCCCCGGCGCCGTTGAGGTCATGGTGCGACAAGGGGTGCAGGATGTCCACGGCGCGGACATCTTCGAGTACGAGGGCGGCCCCTTTGACACCGTGCTGATGCTGGGCCATGGCATCGGGATCGTTGAAGATCTGCCGGGCCTGGATCGCTTCCTGACCCGCGCGCGGAGGCTGGTTTCCGAGGAAGGTCTGGTGCTGTTGGACTCCCTCGACGTCCGGGTCACGGACGACCCGGCCAACCTGGCTTATCAGGAAGCGAATCGGCGGGCCGGAAGGTACCTCGGAGAGATCCGGCTGCAGTTCGAGCATGGAGGCAAAAGGGGGCCCTGCTGCGGCTGGCTGCATGTGGATGCAAACACTTTGAAGGAGCGCGCCGGGAAAGCGGGTTGGCGCTGCGACCTTCTGGTAGAGGAGCAGGGCGGAAACTACCTGGCCATGCTGGCCAGAGCGCGCCGCCGTTGAAGGATTTCCGCGCGCCGCCGCCATTCCGCAATTGCGGAGTCCGCAATTGCGGAATGGAACGGCGCGGCGGGATCCGGGGCTGAGCCGGGGCTTTATTTATTCTTCTGGAGCACCGCCTCGAGCAGCTGCCGGGCTTCCGCATCGGCGGGATTGAGCCGGATGGCGTTTTGCAGGCGCTCCGCGGCCTCGGCGCGCCTCCCCATCTGCGCGAGCAGGATGCCGAGGTCGCGCTGGCCCTGGGCGTGGTCGGGGTGATAGCGGACGTTGGCCCGGAACTCCTCCAGGGCCGCGGCGTGGTCGCCCCGGCGGATCAGGCACTTCCCCAGGCTGTAGTGGGCCGGCCCGTAGCTTGCCTTGAGGGCGATGGTCCTGCGGAAGCTCTCGACCGCTTCCTGCTCCTTCCCTTGCTTGATGAGGGCCGTTCCCAGCTCGAAGTGCGTCTCGAAAGCGTCCGGGGCCCGGCGCGCGGCCTCGCGCAGCGCCTGCTCCGCTTCCGGGAGCCGATCCATCTGCAGCAAGAGGCGACCCAGCAGCAGGTGGACGAGCAGCGCATCGGGATGGTCCCGCAGCGTCCCCCGAAGGAATTCCGCCGCCTGGTCTCTTTGCCCGCGCTGGAAGAGGTCGTTGGCCCCCTCGAGGGCCGCCGTCGCCCCCACCCAGCGCTGCAGCACCGGCTCGTACCAGGGATCGGGCCAGTAATGGACCTCCGGCAAACCGGGGAGGAGGCTCCGCTCGCGCTCGGCCGCCTCGCGGTCGCCGCGGCGGAAGTGAACCTCAGCGAGCAACGCGCGCGCCGCCTTGACCCGCGGGGCGAGGCTGGCGGCGGCGGAGAGGCGCTCGAGCGCCTGGTCGAGATCCCCCCGCAAGCTAGCGGCGCGGCCGAGGCCGAGGAGGGCGCGGGGATTTTTAGGCTGCGCCGCGAGTGCCTTCTTGAACTCTTTCTCCGCCCGGTCGATCTGCCCCTGCTCGAGGCACAGCTCCCCCAGCTTGAGCCGCGCCGCCGGCTCCTTTCCGGCAAGTTCGTCTGCGAGCGCGGCGGCGCGCTCGAGTCGCTCCAGGGCCGCCGGCGGTTCCGGAATTCCCTTCAAGAGGACAAGCGCCTCGAGGTACGGCCAGCGCGGATCGCGCCCATCCAGCCGCGCCGCCTCGGCGAAGCAGCTCCGCGCCGGGGAGAAGAAATCGTGAGCGAAAAAGACCATGCCGAGGCTTCCCCAGGCGCCGGCGGAGCTCGGTGATTCCAGGACGCGGGAGCGGGCGGTTTCGACGGCTCGCGCGACGGCAGGATCGACCCCGGCGAGCGCCGCTTCCGGCGGCGAGGCCCCTCTGGATCTCCAGAGCCACGCCGCCAGGGCCGCGCCCCCGAGGAGAACCGCCATCGCCACGAGAACCGCCGGCTTCTTCATGCGCCTATTCCTTCCTCCCCTCCCCCTTCTTCAAGATAACGATTTGATCGCTCTTCCGGCCGGGGAAGCTTTCTTTGACGCCATCGGGCCAGAGGACCTCCACCGCCTCGACGCTACTGGCGCTTCCCAGGCTGAAATGCGCCCGCGGATCGGAGCTGCACAGGTAGCTCTGGCTCATGGTCACGAGAGCGGTCCAGCGGCGGCCGCCGGCGCGCACCGTGACCTCGGCGCCGTAGGCATCGCGGCCGCCGGCCGCCGGATCGACGGCGCGCACCAGGAGCCAGTGGCCGCGGTTGGGGACGGCGTTGCGGAAGAGCCTGGCCTTCTCGCCGACCGCCGTCACCAGGAGGTCGAGCGCCCCGTCGTTGTCGATATCGCCGGCAGCCAGCCCGCGCGACCACCGCCCGAGCGCCGCAAAACGGCGCGTTGTCCGGCGAGAGGTCCCGGAACCGGCCGCCGCCCTGGTTGGCGAAGAGCTGGTTCCTTTCCATGTAGACCTCGAGGAACGGCTTCCCCGGCTCGCTGGGCCCGCTGATGAACTTGACGCGCCCGTTCACCTGCGCCAAGTCGAGGTCGCCGTCCTGGTCGAAGTCGCCGAAGAGCGTGCCGAAGCCGGTGCTGCGCCAGCGCGGGGCGGCGAGGCCCGCGAGGGCCGTGCGGTCGGTAAACTGCCCCGGCGCATCCTGCGCGTAGAGGACGTGCAGCTCATCGGTGAGGTGGGTGATGTAGAGGTCGAAGAGGCCGTTGCCGTCGGCATCGCCGAGGGCGATGCCCATGTTGGCGGGCGACTGCCCCATGGCGTTATAAGCCACGCCGCGCACCACCGCCTCCTCCTTGAAAGTGCCGTCCTTCTGGTTGATCCACAGGTGGTTCGACTTGCCGTCGTTGGCGACGAAGAGGTCGGGCCAGTGATCGCCGTTCAGGTCGGCGGCGATGATCCCCAGCCCGGGCCCGGGAAGCCGCCCCAGCCCGGAAGGGACGGTCACATCGAGAAAGCGCGCCGGCCGGGCCCGCGCCGCGCCGGTGGCACCGGCCCGAGATTGTGAAAGAGCTTGGCGACCGTGCCCGGAAAGGGCTGCGGCCCGCAGTAGTCGCGCTTGCCGCCCTGGTCGCTGCAGGGGCGCGTCGGGCTGTAGACCACGTAGTTGGCGATGGCCAGGTCGAGCCAGCCGTCGCGGTCGTAGTCGAGCCAGCAGGCGGAGGTCCCCCAGAAGGGATTGTCGATGCCCGCCTCGCGGGCGGCCTCGGTGAAGGTGCCGTCGCCGTTGTTCCAGAAAGGGCGCGCCGCCGAGGGGGCGGACGGCGTCTGCGTGACCCTCTGCAACCACTGGAGCTACATCGGCATCGGATGGCAGCTCGGGATCGAGTCGAACGTGCTCTCCGTCACCGACGCCATGGAGATGGCCGACCGACCTCCTCACGTCAAGACCTGCATCAACCTGGACGCCCGCGCCTACGAGTTCATGGCGGAGAAGTTTCCCGAGGTCGCCGAGCGCTTGAAGAGATACCTGGCCGAGGGAAAGGTAGAGCTGATCGGCGGGAGCTACGGCCAGCCCATGGGGACGATGTTCAGCGGGGAATCGAACATCCGCCAGATCGCCGTCGGCCGGGAAACGATCCGGAAGGCCCTCGACTACGAGATGGCCACCTTCCTCGAGGAGGAGGAGTTCACCCACCCCCAGATCCCCCAGATCCTCGCCGGCGCGGGGTACCGCTACGCCAGCCTGGCCCAGGTGGACACCTGGGGCCGCGCCGGCATTCCGCCCCTCGAGTTCAACGCCATCCTCTGGAAAGGCATCGACGGCACGGCGATCCCGTGCGTCCCGAAGAACTCTCTCTTCGGCTACTCCCCCGACCTGAACCGGCTCGCCGCATCCGAGGGATTCAAGAAGCTGAAGGCCCTTGGCAAGCCCCTCATCTTCACCTGGGAGGAGTTCGGCTGGGAGTCGCCGGAGGCCCCCTCCTACCTGTCGGCCCCCGAGAAGTACAGGCGGTTCGCCGAGCGGGGCCCGGTCGAGTTCGTCACCTTGAAGGAATACCTGGACAAGTACGGGGCCCATCCCCGGGAGACCATCTACCTCCCCATGGACTCCTGGAGCAAATCCCTGACCTGGGGGTTGGGAGGCGACCAGCTGCGGATCCTCGACCGCAAGGTGGAAGCGATCTTGCTCGCGGCGGAGCGGTTCGACGCGGTCGCCTCCGCGCTGGGCGCGCCGGCGCAGGCGGAGCTCCTGGAAAAGGCCTGGAAGGACCTCCTGGCCTCGCAGAGCCACGACGTGGGGCTCTGCGAGTACTCGCGCTGGCAGGGAAACCGGATGGCCCCCCTGGATCGCCTCGAGGACTACCACAACTTCACCTGGGGAGCCATCGGCTACAACCATCTCGACGCGGCGCGAAAACAGGGCGCGGTGGCGCTCGAGGCGTCCCTGGGATCCATCGCCTGGCGGATCGGCTCCCAGGAGAAGAAGCGGGGAGAGCTGGCGGTCACGGTGTTCAACCCCAGCGGCTGGGAGCGGACCGATGTGGCGGTCACGGGGCGGATCCAGCCGATCCCCGGGGCCGCCAGGGACCTGGTGGTGAGGGACCGCGAAGGCCGCCCCGTCCCCTCGCAGATCATCCGGAGCGATCGGGACGCTCGGGGGAACCTGGCGATGGCCGAAGTGGCCTTCCTGGCGGAGAAGGTTCCCGGCATCGGCTACGACACCTATTACCTCGAGCTCTCTCAAGGCCCCGCTCCCGCGGCCGCGACGGACCTGCGGATCGACGAACCGGGTTTGAGTCTGGAAAACGAGGATCTCAAGGCCTCTCTGGATGCGGCGACCGGCGCGCTGATGAGCTTGGTGGACAAGAAGACGGGCCGGGAGATGCTCGATGCGGCGCAGGCGGCCTTCCCCACCTTCCGGGGGAAGCCGAACGCCGGCTACCCGCTCCAGGCCGGAATCCCGCCGCACTATGACAGCTCCAGGTCGAAGGCGGAGATCGGCTGGCTGGAGAAGGGGCCTCTCCGGGCCACCGTCCGCGCTCGACACAACTGGCCGCATCTGGGCTTCGAGACCCACGTGACCCTGAGCGCCCGATCGCCCCGCGTCGAGGTGGTCAGCCGCTTGTTGGCCAGCGTGCCGCCCGCCCCGGATGCCGCGCCCGCGGACATCGTGGAGGGGTACTGGTTCTCCTTCGCTCCGGCCTTCCAGCCGGCCTCGGTCATCCGCGATTTCCCCCTGGCCATCGAGCCCACCGCGAATCCCTCTTTCCATGCCCTCACCTTCGTCGACCTGGTGGAGAAGGACCGGGGGCTCCTCTTCCTCCACGCCGGGACGCAGTATTTCCGGCGGGAAGGGAAGGGCGTCTTCTCCAACCTGGCGATGCGCGAGTGGGAGTCGCACTTCACCCGGGAATTCGGCTGGCCCCGCTACGCGGAGTACCGCCACGCTTTGCTTCCCCACGGGGCCGACTTCACCCACGCCGACCGCATGCGGGCCGCGGCGGCCTTCAGCCAGCCCTTTCTCTGCGCCGTCGATCGGCCCCGGCCGGGAGACCTGCCGGCCACCAAGGGCTTTCTCACGTTGGCTCCCGACAACGTCTTCCTTTCCGCCTTCCGCAAGAAGAGCGGCCCGGGCTTCGAGCTTCGCGTGGTCGAGGTCCAGGGGCAGGAAGCCGAGGCCGCGGTGGAGTTTGGATTTCCAATGGCCGGAGCCTCCGAAACCAACCTCCTGGGGAGCAAGGTGGCCGGCGCGGCGCCAAGCGGCGGGCGGCTCGCCTTCAAGATCCAGCCCTGGAAGATCCGCACCTTCGAGATTATCTGAAGTTCTTGGTATGATATGGCCGTGAACGTTCAACCGAAAAGCAAAGGTCCGTGGACGCACCGAGTGCTGGTTCTGGTCTTCAGCCTGCTTCTGGGCGTCCTGGTTTACTGGCTGCTGGGATTCATCGTCGATGACCTGGGCTCCTGGCCGGGGCCGGTTTACGAGGAGGTCGAGAAGCGCCTCCTCGATCAGGATCTGGTCCAGCAGTCGAAAGAGCTGCAGGCCCAGATCGCCGAGGCCAATCGATCCATCTCCGAGCAAAAGGACCGGCAGAAGGTTCTGCGCGACAGCACCGACAACTCCGAAAGGACCATGAACCAGCTGCTCGAGGTCCAGCGCTTGAGCCTGCAAAAGGGCGTCGCCTTGACGGAAGCGGACCAGGCGGCCCTGGCCGAGAGCAAGCAGCTCTTCCTCGCCAACCAGAAACGGTACCAGCAAATCAACGAGCAGATCGCCCAGCTCAACGACCGGTTGCGGGAGCTGGAATCGAAGCATCGGGGCATCGAAAAACAACTGGAAGAGAAGCGGCAGGTCGTCAATGAAGAGTACCGCTCGCTCGCGACCCGGCATCAGCTCATCCTCGCGGCGCTCAAGCTCGCTGTTCTGGTCCCGCTGCTGGCCGCCGCCGTGGTCCTGCTCTTGAAGAAGCGCTCGAGCCTTTACGCCCCGCTGTTCTACGCCTCGGGAATCGCTCTCCTCGTCAAGGTCGGCCTGGTCATGCACGAGCACTTTCCCACCCGCTATTTCAAGTACGTGCTGATCCTGGCGGGGCTGGGCATCGTCGCCAGGATCCTGGTGATTCTCCTGCGCATGGCGGCCTTCCCGAAGAAGGACTGGCTGCTCAAGCAGTACCGCGACGCCTACGAGCGGTTCCTCTGCCCGATCTGCGACTATCCCATCCGCCGCGGGCCCCTCAAGTACACCTTCTGGAGCCGGCGCTCCCTGAAAAAGCTCAACTTGCCGCTCCAGTCGCCGCCCGAATCGGATGAGCCCTACTCCTGCCCGGTGTGCGGGACCCGGCTTTTCGAAGAGTGCCCCTCTTGCCACGCCATGCGCCATGCCTTGCTCCCAGCCTGCGCCCAGTGCGGCGCCGAAAAGCATTTTTGATGACCGGAGCTTCCCGATGAAACTTTTGCTCTCGGGCTTGCTCTTTTTTTCTGCCGCCTCGTCCAGCGCCGCCGCCGAGAACTGGCCCGGCTTCCGCGGGCCGACCCGCCAGGGGCTCTCCGGCGAAACCGGCCTGCCGCTGAAGTGGAGCGCTTCCGAGAATGTGGCCTGGAAGACCGGCATCGCCGGCGAGAGCTGGTCTTCGCCCATCGTCTGGGGAGACCGCGTCTTCGTCACCACTGCCACCGAGGGGGGCGCCTCCTGCCACGTGCTGGCCATCGACCGCAGGTCGGGCAAGGTTCTCTGGAACAAGGAGGTCTTCAAGCAGGAGACCTTGCTCAAGGAGCAGCGCAACACCTACGCCACGCCCACGCCGGTGACCGACGGCCGGCTCGTCTACGCGGTATTCGGCGACGGCAGCTTCGCGGCGCTCGACTTCGCCGGCGAAACCGCCTGGACCAACCGCGACTTCAAGTTCTACAGCCGGCACGGCCTCGGCACCTCGCCGATCCTCTGGGAGGACCTCCTGATCATGGCCCGCGACGGCTCGAGCGATGGGCCGGATAAGGATCTGGGCTGGCATATCCCCTGGGACCGGTCCTTCGTCTTGGCGCTCGACAAGCGCACCGGCAAGATGCGCTGGAAGGCCGGCCGCGGCCTTTCCCGGATCGCCCACGTTTGCCCGAACATCTGGATCGATCCCAGCGGGCGTGCGCAGGTGGTGAGCGGCGCGGGCGACGTGGTGCAGGCCCATGATGCCCTCACGGGGGAACTGCTCTGGACCTCCGAGAACAAGGGCGAAGGCGTCGTGCCATCGGTCGTCCTCGGCGATGGCCTGGTGTTCACGGCCTGCGGCTGGGCCGGGCGCGAGTCGATCAAGGCATTCCGCCCGGGCGGGAAAGGCGACCTCAAGGAGACCAACCTCGCCTGGGAGCAGAGGAAGGGCATGCCGAAGATCCCCTCGTACCTTTACCGGAGCCCTTACCTCTTCGCCATCACCGACGGCGGCGTCGCCTCGTGCCTGAAGGGCGAGACCGGCCAGCTGGTCTGGCAGCAGCGCCTCGAGGGAAACTACACGGCTTCCCCGGTCTGCGCCGAGGGCCGCATCTACTTCACCTCGGACGAGGGCGAGACCACGATCATCGAGGCCAGGCCGGAGTTCAAGGTCCTGGCCAGGAATCCGCTCCATGAAAAGGTCCAGGCCTCGATCGCCATCTCCGGACATCAGCTCTTCATCCGGACCGAGCGCCATCTGTACTGCATCGGCGGGCCAGGATGAAGCAGCCGGCGATCAGGATGGCGTTGATCGTGAAAAAAAACAGGAAGACGAGCAGGCCGCCTTCGCCGGCCGCCTGCTCGTGGGCGGGATAGAAGGCCTGGATATCTATGGCTGAAAGGCGGACCGCCTCGCGCAGGACGGCAATTCCGAGGAGAGAAAGCAGCAAGCCGGAAGATATGAGCACGAGGCAGCACTGGCTCGAGGTATCGCGGCGCCGCTGGAAAATCCATCCCGCCGCCTGCATCGCCAGCCCGGCCAGCGCCGCGACCGCGTAGGGAAGCGCCATGGATCCAATCAACCGCTCGCGCGCCGGCCGTTCCATCACCGCAACATATGCTCCCCCGGCCAGGAGGCTGAGCGCGAGGCCGGCAAGGGCCATCTCCGCCAGGCGGCGCCAGTCCCTGGCAGTCACCTCTACTGAATTCCCGCCGAAGCGGAACTGCCAGAGGAGCAGGGCGGCCAGGGTCGGAAAGGAGCCCGCTGTCCAGAGGGCGAAGCGCGGCAACACTTCGGTGCTCCGGTAGATCAGGGACCGCGAAGCGTAAAACGCGGGCCAGGCCGGCTCATCCAGGCTGAGGAGGTGGTTCTCCGTCCAGGACCAGCCGGTGAAGGCGAAGCAGAGGAGCGCTCCCAGGCTGGCGGCGGTCCGGATGAACCTTGAGCGGCGCTCCATCCACCGGCTCTTGAGAAGGTAGAGCAAATAAAAGCCGGCAATCAACGCCGGCAGGATGGCCATCCAGCGATGGAAGAGGAGCAGGTTGGCGGTGTAAAAGCGGCGCGGGTAGAGGATCTGCAGGAAAAGGAGCGGCGCCACGCCGGCGGTGATGGCGGCGCTCAGCGCGAAGGGGAGCCAGTCCACGAGAATTCGCTCGGCGGCCTGCCCCTGCCGCGAGGCCGCGAGGGCCGCGGGGCGCAAGGCTCTGGAGAGGTACACCCCGAAAACATAAAAAGATCCCGCCAGGAGGTAGTTCATGAAGAGGACGTGAAAGACCCAGGTGAGCAGGTACAAGGTCAGGTACAAGCCGGTGGAGAAGGGGAAGCCGAACGGAAACGGCGCGTCCATCAGCGTTTCTCCGGTTCGGAGCGCACCGCGCTGCCCGGCGCGGTGCCGGCCTCCTCCAGCCACCGGGCGATCGTCAGGAGGATCTCCCGATCCTCCGCCGCCGGCCAGGACGGCGGCTGGCCGGCGTCCATCCAGCCGATCAACTGTGCCAGCGCCTCCACCTCGACGGCGTTCCCAGCGAAGGGCGGCATGAAGGGCTTGGTGCGCTGCAGCTTGGCAATGTTCATGCGCCTCTGGTCCGGCGTCCAGGAGCCGGCGAGATGGACAAGGCCGTTGGCGCCGCTCAGCGTATGGCAGACGCTGCACTGGAAGCGGAAAACCTTGGCGCCCAAGCGCACCTGGTCATTGGGATAGCCCTCCTCATCGCGGAGCGGATAGGGATCGCCGGCCACCGAGCCGGAGCGGCGCAGGGCGGCCAGTTCCGCGGGAGCGATGGAGTTGGCGTACAGGATCTCCCGGATGGTGTAGGGCTTGCGGACCCCCTCGCGCACGAACTCTCCGCCGGCCGTGGCCCCGAAGGCGAGGGCGCAGAGCAAGGTGGCGGTCGCCCCGTTGATGGTGAGCCGCTGGATCAAGAGGCCCACCAGGGCATAGAGGCCGATCAGGAGCGACGCGCCGACGGCCAGGCCCAGGAACAGCGTCATGGCGACGCTGCCGCCGAGAATCCAGGAGCGGCTGTCCGCCGGGATGGAAAGGAAGTACCAGAGCCCCAGGGCCGGCATCAAGGCCATGGGGGCGAGGAAGTGCGCCGAGCGGTGGATCAGCTCGGACCGCGCCCGGCGGTCGAGCGCCATGGTGTTGATCACGACGCAGGCGATCAACGCGGCGATGGTCATGGAGACGATGGTGCGGAAGATCAGCGAGGGGAAGAAGCTGGGGTTGAAGAAGCCGGCCCAGACGCTCTTCGACTTCACCCACCCGCCGGGCGTGAGCTGCCACGAGATGATACCGTTGATCCAGAACAGGCTGAACCACGCCGCCAGCGTGTAAAGGGCGAGCAGCGCCATGCGGCGGCCATCCTTCAACCCGGCGCCGTAGCGGTAAAAGGCGTAGCCCGCCACCACTTCCAGGCAGAAGAAGGTCCACTCCGCTGCCCAAATCCAGTGGAAGGAGCCGACCATGAGGCCGATGGTGCGCGGGCTGATCTGAATGGCGCTGAACCACATGCCCACGCCGGTCAAGGCGCCGATCACGAAGCTGACCAGGACGAGGAGCTTGAAGTAGCTGTCGAGGAACTGCTGAGCGTGCGGCGACCGGCCGGTCTGGGCCAGCCACTGAAAGTAGCAGAGCAGCATGCCGCCGCCGATGGCGAACTGGGCGACGAAGACGTGGAAAATTCCCATGCCGCCGATCACCATCCCCTTCATGATCGGACCGAAGTCGTTGATGGGGTAGTAGGGGATTTCCATGGGAAAGCCTTTGCGGATAGCCAACCGATGAAACTCCGTTTCTTTCCCCTTAGCAAACTATTTTTAGTTGCTACCCCAAGATATAATGATGGTGATTTTCGCGATCTGAAGGGATGATCATGAGTTCACCCAAAATCGGCTGGATCGTCGGCGTCGTGCTCATCGCGGTCAGGCCAGTCCAGGCTCAGGACTGGAACCAGTGGCGGGGACCGAACCGCAACGGCGTTTGCACGCAAGCAGGTCTCCCCTCTTCTTGGACGCCGGGGCCCGGCGGGTCCGGCAACGTGGTCTGGCGGCAGAGCACCCTGGTGAACCAGACCTCGGCGTCGCCTGGATTTGACTGCGGATCCCCTGTAGTCGTGGGTTCCGGAGCGAGCGGCCGGGTGTTTTTCATGCATTCGGTGAAACAGCGCGTCTCCGGGCGGACCGTCTGCCTGCGGGAGTCCGACGGGGCCTTCTTGTGGGACTACCTGACCCTTTCGAACAACTCCCCTTGGCCCGGCTCCGAGGGCTCGGCCACGCCCTGTGTGGACACGGCCAATCAGCTCCTGTACACGGCCACCGGGGAGGGCCGGCTGCAGTGCCTCGATTGGAGCGGGACGCGGTGCTGGGTGCGTCTGGCCGGGCTGAACACCAGCGGGGAGGACCCGAATGCCTTCGGCGCGATCAACGGGTACAGCCACAGCGGCTCGCCCCAGTTGGACGGTGGGATGGTGATTTTCCAGACTGGTGCCGGTCGGGAAACGCCCCTCAGCGTCCCCAAGTTGATGGCGCTGAGCGCTTCCACGGGGGTCACGGTCTGGACCCAGAGCTTCGACTACCCGATCGTCCATCAAGGAACCTTTTCCTCCCCGCTCCTGGCCACCACCCCTGACAGCGTGCGCCGGGTCTTTTTTCACGCGGCCGATGGCAGCCTGCGTTGCGTGAACGCCTTGAACGGCCAGCCCCTGTGGACTCACTTCGACAACTCGGGCATGACCTACCGCGGCGTGGTCGGAAGCAATTCTGGTTACGCGTCGCCGGTGTATAATCCGCCGGGGCCTTTCGAGGTCCCCTCCGGCGCCGTGTACGTGGCTGCAGGCACGGACCCCGATGCCGAAAACGGACCGGGACCGGGAAGGCTGTGGAAGCTCAACGCTCAGACCGGAGACGCTCTCTGGGAATACATCGCCGACCTTCGTAACGTCGTCAGCTCCGTGGCCATCTCGGGCAGCCGGCTGTATGTTGCCGACTGTGGAAGTCTGCACTGCGTGAACCTTCAGACCGGCGCCAAGCTCTGGAGCCGGCCGCTGGGCGGCATCTGGGCCTCCCCCCTGGTGGCTGATGGCAAGGTCTACTTCGGCACCCGGAGCGGCGTTTTTTACATCCTCGCGGATTCGGATGCCTTCACCCTCCTGGACCAGGATAACGTGGGCTCCTCGATCGCTTCCTCCGTGGCCGTGGCGAACGGCGCGCTTTACATCAAGAGTACAAACCTTCCCGGCTCCAGGGCATTATACCGGCGGGGGAATACCTGGAGTCCCTCTGTCGCCGAAGCATGAAAAACAGCTTCGCCAGGCTCGGCAAAAGCGCGGCAGGCTCAAAATTGGAGCTGGCGCGGTCAACGTCCTCATTTCCTTGGAGAGGAGACTGCTGCTGCGGGTCGATCGGTTTGCCAAGAAAAAGGGAATCAGCCGATCTCAGCTCATCGCCCAGGGATTAACCGCCGTCATGAACCGACCGGCCTGAAGAATTCCTGTTCTTCATCGAATATAACTGGCACAGGTAGACTTTATTGCCAATCAACTCAGAAGCCTTGCAAATTCGACGTCGCTCAAGACTTGAACCCCATGCCCCAGAAGGGATTTGAAATGCCTTGGATTGTTGGTAACGACGATTTTGACCCCGGCGCGCCGGGCGATTTCGGCAATGTGGGCATCGTAAACACGTCCACCCCCGATATTTTCTCTTTCCAGCACTAGCAAGAAATCCTGGTAAGACTTTGGAGGCAGCTGATGGATCTTGAATTCGGGCAGGATTTCTTCTCTCAGGAGCCGCAGGGTATCTTCCATGCTGAGACGGAATCCCCCAGGAAGGCGAGTCGCCACCGATAATATCTCCAGGCAGCAGTGCCAGGCCGTATGGAGTCGGCGTATTTTTTTTTCTGCGATGGCATCGAAAATTTTCTGCGAGGGCTTGGAGCTTTCTCCAAAGTCGAACAAGCCGGAGAGAATGACGCTGGCATCGAGGAAGACGGGGAGATCCGGGCTCACCATGGCCAGCGGTCCCGCTCCGCTTCGATGATTTTTGAGATATCGAGCTGAGAAAGCTCTTCCGGCGAAGCCGTCGGTTGGGCAACCCATCTCTTCCCTTTCTTGATGAGCCTGGGCCCGGGCACGGCTGGAAGCAAACGCACGGAATAATCCTCCGCGATCACTTCCAATCTGGTGCCCGGTTTCAAGCCAACTTTAGAACGGATGGAAGCCGGGATGACCACCCGGCCGGCTTTATCAATGGTTGTTTGCATGCCATCAATATACCATATGATATGGCAAATCGCAACCGGACCCTTCAAGGCGAAAAACATTATAATAGGCCCATGCCAATTTCAGCCCGCGCCCTTCCATTTCTGAGTCTTTTCGCCGCCGCGCTGACCGCGGCCAAGCTTTTCGCCTCGCCCGCCGCGCCAGGCGAAGAATGCCGGGCGGTGCAGGAGGGGGAGCAGGTCGAGCTGCGGTCGCCGTTCTTCGCGCTCCGACTGGATGCATCGGAGGGGCTGCGCGCCCTGTGGTGGGAAAACCGGCTCGCCGGAGAAAGGATATCCCTCGGCGGAGGCCCGGAACTGGAAATCGACGTGGACACGGCGGAGCGGCGGATCGGCATCGCCGGGTGGCGGTGCGCGCGATCTCAAAGCGGCGACGCGCCCCCCGATGAGGAGCGCGGGTACCGGGAAGGCTTCGCCCGCCCCGAGTTCGACGATGCCGGCTGGCAGCCCGCGGCCAGCCCGGCGAGCGATGGGCCCGCCGGCGCGACCGGCTACACCTGGGCGCGGGCACGCGCCGCCATTCCCGAGGAGGCGGAAGGCCGGGAGCTCTCGCTCACCATCGGCGGCTTCGGCCTCTTCGACTACCGCTTCCTTCGCGCCTTCCTCAACGGACAGCTCATCGGCTCGCGGGCGGCCCCCCAGCGCTGGCGCGAGCCGCTCTCGATCGATCTCGGGCCCTCCTCCGATGGCCGACGCCACGTGCGCTTCGGCCAGGAGAACGTCCTGGCGCTGCAGCTCTCCGGATTCGCCGCCCGGCTGCCGCGGCTCGAGGAGCTGGATCCGCGGGGAACGCGGGAGCAGGCGATGCGGTTCCTGTGGCCGGCGCAGTTCGAGCAGTGCTGGACGGTCGGCAAGCCGTCGCTAACCCTCCGGCTCCGGACCTCGGCGCCGCGCCTCGAAAGCGGCGATGAGGCCGCGCAGGCCATCTTCGAGCTGAGGGCGGAAGAGCCGTCGCTTTCGGCCATCGTCGCTTACCGCTGGAACGCGCGGGAGCCGGTGCTGCGGAAGACCGTGGTCATCGCCAATACGGGGGATCGCGAGCTGCGGCTGCTCAACGTCCGCCTCGGCAGCTACCGGACCGAGGCCAGGGTTTCCGATGGGGAGCAGGGATTTCCCGTCTACCTGGACGATGCCTTCTTCCTGAGCCTGGCCCATCCCTCCGGCTGGGCCATCGGCCAGAGCGGCGAGGTCAAGCTGCGGCAGTTTCCGGGGAGGAGGCTGGCGCCCGGCGAGAAGTTCTCGTGCATGGAAGCGGTCCTGGGCGTCGCAGCGGCCGGATCGGCCCGCGGCCGGTTCCTGGAGCACGTCCGGAGCCGCATGCGCCGCGTGGCGCGCGGGCATGATAAGCCTTACGCCATCTTCGACAACTTCGCCTCCTGGTCCATGGCCGGCGATCCCGGCCTGTTCACGAAAAACAGCGAGCGCGCCATGCTCCACAGCCTGGAGCGGCTCGCCGAGAGTCAAAAGGCCACCGGGCGCCTTTTCGACCTGTGCAACCTCCACTTCTGGTTCGACATCCATTCCGACATGACGCGTTTCGATCCGGCGCGCTTCCCCGGCGGCTTCGCGCCGGTCAAGCGCAAGCTGGACGAGCTGGGCATCGCGCCGGGGCTGTGGATTTCCAGCACTTTCGGAGACTGGTCGACGGTGCATCCGAAGTACGCCGGCTGCTGCCGCGCCCAGGAGCCGCTGCGGTCCGCCTACACTGCGGCGTTCCGCCATCACATCCGAGAAAACGGCGTGCGCGAGGTGAAGTTCGACAACAACGCCGCCATGTGCTACAGCGCGGCCCACGATCACCTGCCGGGCGTCTACTCGACCGAGGCCATCCACGACGCCGTGCTCGAGACCCTCCGCGGCCTGGATGCGGAGAACCCCGCGGTCTTCATCATCCTCTACTGGGGGCATCGCTCCCCCTGGTGGCTCCTGGATGGGGACACCTTGTTCGAGCCGGGCCTCTTCGTGGAAGCGGCCCATCCGGGGCCGTTCCCGACCCTTTACGCCCGCGACAGCGTCACCCAGGGGCTCGACCAGGCCCACTGGTACTGCGACGAGGTGCCGCGGCTGGGGAAGGACTCGCTCGGGGTGTGGCTCTCGGACTGGGGGTGGAACAGCTCCATCGGCAAGGAGCGCTGGCAGGAGGGCTTCGTCATGGACCTCTGCCGCGGCAGCCTGCTGGCCCAGCCGTGGAGCGATGAGGCGTGGCTCTCGCCCCCCGAGTGGAGGCAAATGGCCGACTTCATCGCCCTCTTGCGCGCGCGGCCCGACTGCTTCGGCAATCCGCGGTTCATCCTGGGGAATCCCTGGAAGGATGAGCCCTACGGCTATTGCTGCGCCGATGGAAAGCGGGCTTTCATCGCCCTCAACAACTGCTCCTGGAAGGACAGCGCCCTGCGGCTGGAATTGAACTCGGCGTGGGGCCTTCCGGATGGGCGCTCCTGGAATCTCTACCGCTGGTATCCGGAGCCGGCGCGGCTTCGCGGCCAGGCCGAGGCTTTCGGCGAGGAGGCGTCGATCGCGCTCCGCCCCTTCGAGATCGCGCTCCTGGAGGCGGTGCCGGCGGGAGAGGCCCCCACCTTGAACCGCGCTTTCGAGAGCCGGCCGATTCCCGCCGCCTTCGCCGATCCCACGAGAGCCGTGGACGTCAGCCTGAGCCGCGCCAGCCCCGAGGGCGATCCCGCCGCGGCCGGCTTGTGGACGGTCCTCGAACCGGCGGCCTTCAGCTCCGCCGGCGGGGCCGCGCTGAAGAAGCTCGAGGACAACTCGATCCTTGCGAGCGGCAAGACTCCATCTCCCGACACCTACAAGATCGTCGCCCACACGGCGCTCACGGGCATCACGGCGATCCGGCTGGAAGTCCTGCCCGATCCCAGCCTGCCCTCCGGCGGGCCGGGGCGGGCTTTCAACGGCAACTTCGCTTTGAACGAATTCCGGGTCAGCGTGGCGCCGCTGGGGAAAGAAAGCGCCGCCGCTCCGATCTTCCTCCGGCGCCCCAGGGCGAGCTTCTCGCAGGCTTCCTACGGCGGCTGGCCGATCGAGGCCGCCCTCGACGGCGATCCGGGGACGGCCTGGTCCATCGATCCCCAGGAGGGCAGCCCGCACGCCGCCGTCTTCGAGGCCCAAGAGCCGGTGGGGTTCCCGGGAGGCACGGCGCTCACCTTTCAGTTAGGGCAAGGGTACCTGCGCCAGCCTCCGGACCACACCATCGGGCGGCTGCGGCTTGCGATCACCACAGCCAGACCGCCGGTGCCGCTGCCCCAGGGATTCGGCGCCAATCCCCTGGTGGCGCGGGGGCGGGCGCCGGCTTCGGCGCGCGGCGGAACCCTGATCTTCGCCCTGGAGATGCGCCGCGGCCCGGCCGCCGCCGTGTTCGGAGACGTCGGCAGCCGCTTCACCTGCGAGGGCCGACTCGGCGGCAAGGCCATCCCTTGCCAGCCCGTCCTGGGCCAGGCCACCTACCCCGCCTCCTGGCAAGCCTGGCGGCTGCCGGTCGAGCCCGCGGCCGAGCCGCAGCCCTTCGAGCTGGCCGTCCGCACCACCCTGCCGAAGGACCTCGAGTGGACCGCCACGGGATACTTCATCCCGAAATGAGGCGCGCGATGAGGAACAACCAGTCCCAGGACACGATCCGGACCAAGGAGGTCACGTACCGGTCGTTCCGCGAGTTCGTCGGCGAGAAGACTTAGCAAATGGGCGGTATCACGGCGGAGACTATCGAGCGGTACAAGCTATGGGGGAGCCTTGAAAAGAGCTTGACAAGGCTTTAAGGATTTTATAGAATGCCGATTTGAGGTTGCAGAAGGCGGTAGTATTTTGATTGAAGAACCTCCAGGACTATTTGCAGCTGATGCTAACGACGATGGTGACGTGGACGTCTCGGATGCAATTTGGACTCTGACATTCAAATTCCTTGGGGGCGTGGAAATTCCAGCGCCGGGTCCGGACACCTGCGGAATTGACCCGACGTACGACAGTCTACCGAGTTGCTCTTATGAACCGACGAAGTGTTGAGATAGCATTCTCTACAGTACAAGAGCGATTCATGCTCGTGTTTCTTCCTCTGCCCCGTTGATCTCACCGCCACGCGCGTCTACGACGGCGCGCAGCTCGCCCAGCTTCGAAAGGCCGCAGCGCTCATGCGGAAGTACACGGACACTCCCATAGACTTCGCGGATGCCTCCCTCGTATTGCTTGGGGAGAAGACCAGCGTCTTCAATATTCTCACGCTGGATCGGCGTGGATTCTCGACCTACCGGATGAGCAAGGGAAAGGCGTTCCGCAGGGTGCTGGACGTCGAGAGAGTCGCCCCTCCCTGAGGAAAGGAAGCTCAACCATACCAGGCGGCATGGGCCAATTGGATCGCCGCCCTTCAGACCTTCAGCAGCTCGCGGGCCTCGCTGACTCCGGCGGCGGGGCGGCCGAACTCGCTCGCGGTGACCCGGGCCAGGGCGACGAGCTGACGCCAGCGGAAGGACGCTCGGGTGGCGGCGAACTCCTCGGTCACGGTGCGGTAGTACTTCTCCGAGTGCAGGGCTCCGTCTTCGCTCACGGCGTAGCGCAGCAGCAGGTCAAAAATCGGCCGGGGCGGTTGGCCCAGCTCGCCGTAGCGATGGACGAGCGCGGCGGCGCGGGCCTGATGGTTCTCGCGGATGGCCCCTTCCGCCTCGCGGAGCAGGGTCTCGGGATCCCTGGCGGCGATCTTTTCCAGCTCGGCGCCGAGGGGATGGGGCTCCCAGTCCAAGAAATCGCCGCCGCGGCCGATGCGGTCGAACGCCACCTGAAAGGCTCCCAGGATCAGGCAGGCGAAGGCGTTTCGCGGGTTGCCCACGCGCGCCATGTTGCGCCAGGCGTTGGCCGAGTCGCAGGCGTGGACGCCGATCGAGTCTCCGTGGACGCTGCCGAGGGGTTTTCCGGGCTGGACCTCCCGCTCCCGGCGGCCGTGGTCGCGGAGAACGAGCTGGTTGGCGGCGAGCGAGATGGCCTCGCCGACCGCCTCGGGCGCTATTCCATCGGCGAGGGCTGCGGCGGCCGCTTCAGCGGCCTCCTCCGGGGTGGCCTTGAAGATGGTCCGGCTCAGCTCTTCAACCCAGGCGCTTTCCACCGGGCGGCTTCCCAGAGAGCGGCCCAAGAGGCCCTTCTCCTCGAAGAGCTTGGGGAGAAGTGCCCTCGGCAGGCCGAAGCGATCGGAGTTTTGTTGGCTCTCGGTTTTCACGCAGTATCGCACCGACTGGCGCAGTAAGGTATGGGCGTGCTCCTTGCCGATCATCTCCAGCAGATCCCAGGCGCGATAAGGCAAGACCACGCGATGGACCTCGGCGCTGTCCTCGACCGCGATGAGGAGATGGTTGAAGGCCTCCTCGGCCGATCCTTTCGACAAGGCCGCGAAGGCGCGCTCGGCCTCTTCCACGTCCTTGCGACGGATGGCCTCCCGCAGGACCTCGCCGCCGGGGCGCCCCTCGGGCAGGCTCGCCGGCTTGACGGCATGCAAGACCTCCGCCTTGCGCCCGCCGCTTTCCTGGATGCGGTTGGTGTTGCGGTAAAGCACCTTGAGGACGGGAAGCGGGCGATGGGTTTCGGGAAGCTCGAGAGCCATGTGGTAGGCGGGAGCGAGCGCCATCAAGGTGTGAAAACCGACGTAATCCTCGCCGCCGAAGGTCCGTGCGTTGGCCAGCGCCGCCGCCGCCACCAGCTCGCGAAGGGCGGTGCCGGCGTGAAGCCGCTCCACCACCGCGGGCAGTAGCTGGTTGGCGGGAATCTCCTGCATGAGGCCGACGAGCGGCTCCAGGGAGCCGAAGGCGAGCGCCTCGGGACCTTCCTCCGCAAAGCCCGGCGGCAGGAGTCCCAGCTCCGACATCACTCCGGGACCCAAGGTTGCGACGAGCGCGCCCGTGCCCACGGACGCGAGAAAATCCCTCCGAGTGCTTTGCTTAAACATGGCTTGACCTCCTTGGAGGTCCAAGCTAACCGAAAAATCAGGGACAGTCACTATTTTTTGAAGAGAAAATCAGCGACTGTCCCTGATTTCTTGTCTCTGATTATTTCACCTCTTCTTACACTTCTTCTTCTCCTTCTTCACCTTTTCCTTCCTTACCTTCTCCTTCTTCGGCTTCTCCTTGCGCTCCTTATTGGGATGGCTCGGATACTGGTCGCAGGTCAGATCGTCCGGGGTCGGATCGCGGCCGGCCTGCGGGAAGGGCAAGGGTATCTGGCGGTCGCCGAGGAAGAGGCAATGGATCAAGGCCATCGCGTCCAGGCCATCCAGCGCGCCGTCGTCATTGACGTCGGCGGCATCCCGGCAGGCGGGCCCCGGGCCGTGGTGGTGAACGAAGCGGAGGATGTGGAATACATCTCCAACGCCGACGCGCTGGTTGCCGTTGGCGTCGCCGCGGATGAAGGGCATCCCCGGCTCCTCCACCATGACGATGCAGTCCTCGGGCGCCGGCTTCGGAATGAGGACGCTGCAGGTGGAGGTGTTGCCGCAGGCGTCGGTGGCGGTGACCACGAGCGTCCCGTCGCGCCGCTCCTCGATCAACGCGCCCGTGTCCACTGCGATGAGCCGGCAGATGAAGTCGGCGCAGAGGTCGAGCGCCTGGCCGTCTGCGACCGGCACTTGCTCGCAGCCGAGATCAATCACCGCCGAGACCTGCGCCGCGCTGCAGAGGTCGCTGGCCGAGAAGCTGACCGCCACCTGGTTCTTCGCGCCGGTCGGGCTCGCCGCGCAGGAGACCGCCGGCGGCATGGTGTCCTGGATGGTCACGGAAGCCGAGCCGGTGACCGTGTCCCGGCCATCGCTCACCGCCAGCGTCACGCTGCAGCTCGTTGAGCAGCCGAGGGAGGCGTCGACGGTCAACACCGGTGCCGGGCTGGCGGGATCATCAAAAGCGGCTCCCGGGCAGTCGCTCGTCCAGGAGAAGGTCAAGGCGCCGCCCTCGGGATCGCTCGATCCGGTGGCGTCGAGCGCCACAGCGGCGAAGTTCCCCTGGCACTCGGCCACGTACGGGCCGCCGGCGTTGCACAGCGGCAGCAGGTTGCAGCCCTCGGCCGCGAAGTTGACGGCCTTGAGGAAGAAGGCGCGGTTTCGCCCATTGCTGAGTCCGAGGGTATCGTTCCAGTTCCAGGTCCCGAAGACGAATCGGGAGACTCCGAAGCAGCCCGCCGCCAGGCACGGCAGGGAGGCGCCGCGGGGGAAGCCGTTGGCGCCGTTGCCGATGAAAGTTCCCAGGATGGTCAGGTTGGGATCGGCGGTGTCAAACCAGAAGAAGTAATCCGTGCCGTTGAACTCGGCGAAAGGATCGGGCAGGCCCGCCGTCACGGGATGGGCGGGATCGAGAAGGTCAATGGGCGTGCTCCCCTGATGGAAGTAGCCGGCGTGGAAGCCGCCGCCAAAGAGGCGCAGCTGCTGCGTCAAGGTCGTGGAGATCACCACCGGCCGGACGTAGGAAGAAAAAAACATGCCCGCACTGGCGTACTCCGTCACGATGTTGCCGCCGGCGGAAATGTAATCAGCCACCCCCTGCACATACGCCGCCGACGCCCCCCAGTAGGTGGTGTTTCTGCCGATCACGAACACGTCATAGTTTCCGGCCAGCAAGGCCCCACCCTCCACTTGCGTCCGCGTCAAGGCCACCGGGCTGTGGCCGCTGGCCAGAAGGATGTTGTTGACCGTGACCGGACTGCTGAAACCTTCATGGGCAACCATGGCCGCCTCCATACCGGCGGTCGGGACCCAAAGTATTAGCGCTGCCGAGAGTCCAACCCTGAATTTAGACTTCAACATAGTCCCTCCCTTCTCATAATGCGGGCTTCGCCCGCAACGAGCTATCCGCAACTTCTCCGCATTCTGCGGAGAAG
>JACQVS010000122.1 GCA_016209605.1 Planctomycetota bacterium | reverse complement strand
TACTGGCAAGGCGCGCCCGCGTGGCACGACCACCGCTTCGCGGCGGTGCCCGGACGGAGTACCGCCGAGCGGGCGCAACGCCGCCAGGAGACGAAAGCGCCGGCATCACCCTACAAGGATTTAAGAAAGACGGAACTAAGATCCTGAAACCGTTCAGTACAATGCGGTCGACGCAATCATACGTGCCGTCGAGTAATTCGGCGTAGTATTCAGTAATATCGTCAGTTTTCATCTCCTCAATACCAATTCAAAATGGGTTTTTGAACTTTCTTGATATGCAAAAGAACAGGTGTTATATATAATTATATCATATGGCATCGATCTTGTTCTCGGTCAATCCCGGCGACGGGCTGCCGATCTACCGCCAGATCGTCGAGCAGGTGAAGGGGGCGGTCTCCGCCGGGCGGTTGAAACCCGGCGACCAGCTGCCCACCCACCGCGAGCTGGCGGGCGAGCTGGTGGTGGCTCCGCTCACGGTGAAGAAGGCCTACGACCTCCTGCAGGCTGAAGGGCTCATCACCATGGAGCAGGGGCGCGGCACCTTCGTCACCGGTCGCGCCCGGGCGGGGAGCGCCGGGGCGCGCCTGGAGCTGATCGTCCGGGTCGAGGGCCTGGTGCGCCAGGCGCAGGTCATGGGGCTGAGCGGCGCTGAGCTGCTCCGGCTCATCCGGGGCCGCTGGAGGAAAGCGCTGGTGGGAGGCAGGCATGGGTGAAACGATCGTCGAGCTCAAAGGGGTGTCGAAGCGTTTCGGCCGGATTGAGGCCCTGAAGGACCTCGATTTCCGGCTCGAGGCCGGCGCGAGCTACGGACTCATCGGCCGGAACGGCGCCGGGAAGACCACCCTCCTCCGCCTCGTCCTCGGCATGCTGCGGCCGACGGAAGGCGAGGTGCGGGTCTTCGGCGGCGACCCCATCGAGGAGGCCGAGAAGGTCAAGGCCCACATCGGCTACCTGGCCGAGGACCAGAGCTACCCGGCCAGCCTGCGGCCGGTGGACCTCTTCCGCTTCTTCGCGAGCTGCTATCCAACCTGGGATCCCGCCTTCCTCGAGGCGCTCGTTCGCCGTTTCAGGATCCCGGTGGGGCGGACCCTGGGGAAGCTCTCGAAGGGCCAGGCGCGGCAGGTGGGCCTCCTCTGCGCCCTCTCACACCGCCCCCGGCTCCTCGTCCTCGACGAGCCGGGGGGCGGCCTCGACCCGGTGGTGCGCCGGCGCTTCCTCGAGGAGGTCATCGAGCTTCTGGCGAGCGAGAAGACCGCCGTCCTCTTCTCCTCCCACAACCTGCAGGAGGTGGAGCGGCTCGCCAGCCGGATCGGCATCCTCCATGGCGGCCGGCTCCTCCTCGAGGGCGACCTCGACCGCCTGCGCGAGGGCTCCTGCCAGCTCCTGGTCGAGGGGGCCGGGCTGGACGGCCTCGAGGCGGAGGACCTGAAGGCCCGGCTGCCGGGCTGCCTCCAGGCGCGGCGGCGGGACGGCGCCTGGGCGGTGACGGTCCTGGCCGGCGAGGAGGAGGCCCGCGAGCGCCTCCGCGCCCTCCCGGGAGCCCGGGTCCGCGAGGCCCGCCCGCTCTCCCTCGAGGACCTCTTCGTGGCCCTGGCGGGGGACGAGCCATGAACCCGCTCTTCAGACTGGGACTGGAGCTGCTGGAGCGGGAATTCCTGGGCCTGACGCTCCTATTTGGAGCGATCTTTGCCGTCGGTTACGCCATTGGCCCCCTGGAAATGGGCGCGGTGCCGGTCTGCGGGTATAGCCTCATGGGCTTGCCTTACTATGCGCGGGCCCTCCTTTCGAGGCTGGAATACCTCTCCCGCGTCGCCCCCTTCAACCCGGCGAGGCGCCTCCGCACCTACCTGCTGCTCCTGGGAGCGGCCTCGCTCTGGACGGCCCTGGGAGTGGCGGCGGTCTCCTTTCCCTGGCAGAGGGAGCCCGAGCCGTTTTTCCTGCTCCACCTCGCGAACCTGCTCCTCCTCTGCCTCGGTGGAGTCTTGCTGAGGGCGATCTCCTATCACATCGCCGCCCCCTTCCCCTGCGTGGTCTTGAGGTTCCCGTTCCTGCTGGTCATCGGCCTCCTTTACCTGGCGGAGTTTTACTGGGATCCGGGGATGTCGTTCCTCTGCCCCCTCCTCTGGGTGCCATTGCTCCCGGCGGTCGGGCTGCTCGCGGGCATTTACTGGGAGGTCGCCAGGGAAGCGGAGTTCCTGCCCGCCAGCCAGCTCGAATCGCAGCGGCGGGTCCAGGCGATTTCCGACTCCAAATGGACCGGAGGCCGGCTGCTGGAAGAGAGCGCGCCGCCATTTGAAGAGGTCCCCGAGGCTCCAGCGCCTTTGGAGTTGGCCCAGTTCCAGGTCGAAGCTCAAAAACTCTCCACTTCCGGCCTTCCTCCGGCCATCTCCCTCCTCCGCCCGGGATTGCCCGGCAATGTTCCATTTTTCATTATCCTGAGTTTCTTGATTTTATTATTTTTCATGGGTAGCGGTTATGGTTCACTGTCTTTCCTGCTTCTGGTTGCAGGCCTGGGCTTTGGGGAGACTTTGCGGAATATGCTCAGCAAGTCCTTGCCTTTATTTTTGCCGACCCCTTATCCCCGCCTTCGCGCCTTCTTGATCCTGGCCGCTCCCGTGCTCGCTGTCCTGGCGATCATGATCAGTCATCACCTGATCTTCTTCAGGCTGGTGAAAGACCTCCGGCTGATGTCCAAGGAAGCTGATCTCGGCCCCAAAGGCTGGAGCCAACTGGTTCCGCCGGAGTGGTGGAGCCGGAATGACCGGAAACAGTTTCCCTACGTTTTGAAGCCCGGGATGGAACCGACCGCCATGGCGAAGACCATCCGGCGGTTTTTCGAGGAAGCCTACGGCCTGCGCACCGATGATATGGAGATCCTCTCCCTACATCCGGGCGGAGAAATAACTGGGAATGCCGCCGAGGTCGAGGCGCGCTGGCTCGAGGAAGTGGAAAGCCGCTACCGGGATGAGGTCCTGAAAATCATTTTCCCCCACCGGTTTTACGATGTGCTTTTTCTGCTCTTTTTCACATGCATTTTAGGCTTCTACCCCTTACCCTCTCGTTCCCGAATCCCGTCAAGGCTTGTTTCAGGAGCCAGCTTTATCCTGAGTATAATGACTGGTCCGGTCGTGATATTCTTCTTCTTGTTGGAAAGCCGAGGGAATCTTCTCAAAACCCTCTACCCCCTCCTCGAGCTCCACCCCGGCCTGCTCGCCGCTCTGCTCCTCGCCATTCTCCTCCTCGCCTGGCGGCACTACCGCGCCTTCCGGCGGCTCACCGTGGACCAGTGGCCGCTACTGGAAAGCGGCTGGCGGTCTTGACAGCGCCGGGGGGAGGGCCAGAGAATACCCCGAATCGAGGTTCATTCTATGAGTGTTTTATTCGTGGCCGCGCTCCTGCTGATATCGCCTGGCGACTCCCTTTCCGCCGAGCCGGCGAAGAAGATCAAGGTCATCCTCGACACCGACATCGGCTCGGACGTCGATGACGCCTACGCCCTCGCTCTCGTCGCCTCGCTCCCCGAGGCAGAGCTCTTGGGCGTCACCACGGCGTTTGAGGACGGCGGGAAGCGCGCGCAAATGGCCGCGAAGCTCCTCCAGGTGATGGGGCGGGGCGAGGTGCCGGTCGCCGCCGGGCGGAACGGCAAGGACCCCATCGGCCGTCAGTGGCAGTGGGCAAAAGGCTTCCAGTCGAAGGCCATTCAGAAAGATGACGCCGTCGAGTTCCTGGCGAAGGCCATCGGCCGGCATCCCGGCGAGGTGACGCTCGTCCCCGTCGGCCCCTTGACCAACATCGGCGATCTCTTCTCGCGCCATCCGGAAGTGAAGGGCCAGATCCAACGCATCGTCATCATGGGCGGCTCGGTGTACGCCGGCTATAACGACCGGCCGCCGCCCGTGAAAGAGTACAATATCGAGTGCGACCCCAAGGCGGCGCAAGCGGTCTTTTCAAGCGGCGTCCCCCTGGCCATGGCCGGCCTCGAGGTCACGGCGATGATGAAGCTCGAGAAGGAAATGCAGCGGCGGCTCTGCGCCCACGGCGAGCCGCTCACCGATGCGCTCGCGGCGCTGACCCTCCTCTGGGGCCAGGAGGTCCCCACCCTCTACGATCCGGTGGCGGCCGCATATGCCCTGGGCCACGCCTTCTCGGAAAGCGAGGAGAAGCGGGTCGAGGTGAGCGGCGATGGCATGACTTGCCTCGCCGAGGGAGCCCCGAACGCGACGGTGCTGGTCAAGCCCCGGAAGGGGCCGTTCCTCGAGTGGTACATCCAAGCGCTGGCCCCCGTCCGCCAGTGAGGCCCCGAAGGAGAAGACCATGAACGATTCCATCAAAGTGCCAGCCTTGATCCAACCGGCCCTCCTGGCCGCGGCCGCAGTCCTACTTTTCGGCGGCTGCCGGCGCGAGGAGGCCCAGCCCCAGGGGGCGAAGAAGCCCCGCATCGCCCTCATCATGAAGTCGCTCGCCAACGAGTTCTTCCTCACCATGGAAAACGGCGCCCGCGCCCACCACCAGGCCCACCCGAATCGGTACGACCTCATCGCCAACGGCATCAAGGATGAGCTGGACGTGAGCAAGCAGATCGAGCTGGTCGAGCAGATGGCGGCGCAGAAGGTGGACGCCATGGTCATCGCCCCCGCCGACTCGAAGGCGCTGGTTCCCCCCTTGAAGAAGGTCCAAGAAGCCGGCATCGTCGTCATCAACATCGACAACCAGCTCGATGAGACCGTCCTGGCCGCGAGCCAGGCGAAGATCCCCTTCGTCGGCCCCGACAACCGCAAGGGGGCGAAGGCGGTGGGCGACCATCTCGCCAGGCGCCTCAAGGCCGGCGATCCCGTGGCCATCATCGAGGGGGCGCCGAACGCCTATAACGCCATCCAGCGCCGGCTCGGCTTCGAGGACGCGGTCAAGGCGGCGGGCCTCAAGATCGCCAGCTCGCAGTCGGGCTACTGGGAGACCGACAAGGCCAACCAGGTCGCCGCGGCGGTGATCACCGAGCATCCCGGCCTCAAGGCGATGCTCTGCGCCAACGACAGCATGGCCCTGGGCGCGGTCGCGGCGCTGCGGGCCGCGGGCAGGCTCGACCAGGTGCTGGTCGCCGGCTACGACAACATCGCCGCGGTCCAGCAGCTCATGAAGGAAGGAAAGATCGCGGCCACCGCCGACCAGCACGCCGACAAGCTGGCGGTCTTCGGCATCGAGTACGCCCTCGACATGCTGAAGACGAAGAGCCTCCCAGCCGACCGCGAGACGCCGGTGGACCTCATCACCGGCGCGGGCGCTCGGGCCCCATCGAGCCCATGACCGCTCCCCCCGCCATGCCGGACTCCGGCCCCCTTCTCACCATCGCCGGCCTGTGGAAATCCTACGCGGCGGTCGCGCTCGCCGACGTCTCCTTCGATCTCCGCCGCGGCGAGGTCCACGCCCTGGTCGGCGAAAACGGCGCCGGGAAGAGCACCCTGGCGCGCATCATCGCCGGGGTGACGCGGCCGGATTCGGGGGCCATGCGCCTGGGCGGCGAGCCCTACGCCCCGCGGTCGAAGCGCGAGGCGGAGGGGCGCGGCGTGCGCCTGGTGATGCAGGAGCTGAACCTGATCGGCCCCCTCACCATCGCGGAGAGCATCTTCTTCGGCCGCCTCCCCCACCGCGGCGGCTGGATCGACTACCGCCGGCTGGACGATTCGGCCCGCGGCATCCTGGAGAGGGTCGGCCTCGGCGGCGTCGATCCCGCACGGCCGGTCGGCACGCTCGGTATCGGCCAAAAGCAGCTCGTCGAGATCGCCGCCGGCCTCTCGCGCCGCTGCGATATTCTTATCCTCGACGAGCCGACGGCGGCCTTGACCGATCCGGAGATCGAGCGGCTGTTCCAGCAGATCGCCCGGCTCAAGGCCGAGGGGACAGGCATCGTCTACATCTCCCACCGCCTCGAGGAGGTGCGGCGGATCAGCGACCGCGTCAGCATCCTCCGCGACGGGCGCGGGGTCGCCACCCGGCCGGCGGGGGAGATGCCGCTCGGCGACATGGTGCGGCTCATGGTCGGCCGCGAGCTGGGAGAGGCCGTCCGGCGCTCGCCCCGGCCGGCGGGGCCGGCGGCGCTGCGGGTGAGCGGCCTGCGGCGCCCTCCCGCCGTTTGCGACGTCAGCTTCGAGGTCCGGGAGGGGGAGATCCTCGGCTTCGCGGGGCTCATGGGCTCCGGCCGGACCGAGGCCATGCGGGCCATCTTCGGCGCCGACCGGGCCGAGGCGGGGGAGATCTACCTTCACGGCTCGGCGGCGCCCGTTCGCCTGCGCTCGCCGCGCCAGGCCGTCCGGCGCGGCCTCGCTTTCCTCACGGAAAACCGCAAGGAGGAGGGGCTGCTCCTGACGCTCCCCATCCGCGCCAACATCACGCTCGCGAACCTCCAGCCGCTGAGCCGGCTCGGCGGCTGGATCCGTCGCCGGCGGGAGCGCGCCGAGGCGGAGCGCCTGGCGAGGGCGCTCGACCTCCGCGCCCGATCCCTCGAGCAGCCGGCCGCCGAGCTGAGCGGCGGCAACCAGCAGAAGGCGGTCGTCGCCAAGTGGCTCTTCCGCGACTGCGACATCTTGATCTTCGACGAGCCGACGCGCGGCATCGACATCGGCGGCAAGTTCGAGATCTACCGGCTGCTCGCCGGCCTCGCCGAGAAGGGGAAGGCGGTCATCCTGGTCTCCTCGGACTTGAAGGAGCTGCTCGCCCTCTCGGACCGCATCGCCGTGATGTCGGCCGGGCGCGTCGCCGCGACCTTCAACCGCGGCGAGTGGAGCGAGGAGAAGATCCTCGCTGCAGCGCTGAGCGGCCATCTCGAAAAGCGCCAGGGAGCGGGCGGGGGATCATGAGCGAACCGCAGCCGAAAATCGACCACGGCCTCCGCCTTCCCTGGCTGGGCTTCGCCGCCGACTACCTCGGCATGGCCGCGGCCCTCGCGGCCTTGATCGCCGTCTTCAGCCTCGGCACCGAGCACTTCTTCAGCGCCACCACCTTCCGTACCATCGCCAACCAGATCCCCTCGGCCATCCTCATCGCCACCGCCATGACCTACGTCCTCATCATCCGCGAGATCGACCTCTCGGTCGGCTCGGTACTGGGGTGGTGCAGCGCCGTGCTGGGGGTGGCGGTGGCGCGGTGGCAATGGCCGGTGCCGCTTGCCCTCCTCGCCGCCGCCGGAGCAGGCTTCCTGTGCGGCCTCTTCAACGGCCTGGTGACCATCCGCTGGCGGCTCCCCTCCTTCATCGTCACCCTCGGCATGCTGGAGATGGCCCGCGGCGCCGCCCACGCCCTGACCAGCTCGCAGACCCAGTACCTCGGCTCCGCCGTCGAGGACATCGCCGGCGCGTCGATCTTCGGCCTGTCGCTGCCGTTCCTCCTGGCGATGGCCGTCGTCATCGCGGCGCAGCTCGTCCTCTCGCGCACCGTCTTCGGGCGCTACATGGTGGCCATCGGCACCAACGAGGAGGCGGTGCGGCTGAGCGGCATCGATCCGCGGCCGGTCAAGCTGGCCGTCTTCACGCTCACCGGCTTCCTGGTGGCCGCGGCGGCCATCATCGACACCTCGCGATTCCAGTCGGCCAATCCCAACGCCGGCACCGGTTTCGAGCTGCAGGCCGTCGCGGCGGCGGTGATCGGCGGGACGAGCCTCATGGGCGGGCGCGGCTCGGTGGTGAGCACCTTCTTCGGCGTCCTCATCATCGCCGTCCTCAACTCCGGCCTGGCGGCGGTCGGCGCCAGGGACGAGACCAAGCGCCTGGTCACCGGGGCGGTGATCGTCGCCGCGGTGATCGCCGACCACTACCGCCATCGCCTCGCCAGGGGGGAGTAAGAGCCTGTCCCGAAAGTCGCTCCGAGGCCCGAGGCCGAGCGAGAAGGCGCCAGACAAGGG
>JACQVS010000121.1 GCA_016209605.1 Planctomycetota bacterium | reverse complement strand
GCCGCCAGGTCATCGAAGCCGTCGCCGTTGAAGTTGCCGGCAGCGAGCGTGTACCCGAAGCGGTCGTTGTCCTCGCTCTCCTCGCCGCCGTCCTCCTGGACCAGGCGCTCCCAGACCGCCGCGCCCCCGGTGAGGAGGCCGTTTCCGGAGCCGTAGAAGATGCTCACCATGCCGGCGGCGTTCTTGTCGTTCCCGAATATGCCGGAGGCCTCGATGTCCTCGTAAGGAGCGCCGACGGCGAGGTCGGCGTGATCGTCGCCGTTGAAGTTTCCGGCGGCGAGCGAGAAGCCGAACTTGTCGTGGGGCTCGCTCGAGGCATTGGCGTGCGCCTGGGTGATGAGCTCGGAGGCCGCCTGGCCTCCGGAAACCAGGCCATTGCCGGACCCATAGACCACGTGCACCACCCCGGCCTCCGCGGCGCCGTACCCTTCGTCAGGAGCGCCGATGGCGAGGTCGGCGACCGAGTCGCCGTTGAAATCGCCAGCGGCGAGCGCGAAGCCGAAGCGGTCCCCCCCCTCGTTGGCGGCGCTCACGGTGCTCTGGGTGATGATCTCGGCGCCGGCTGCGGCGAGGCCGCCCGCCGTCCCGTAAAAGACGAACACCGCGCCGGCGTTGGCGGCGCCATCCTCGTTCTCATCGGGGACGCCGATGGCGAGGTCGGCTAAGGAGTCGCCGTTAAAGTCCCCGGAAGCCATGGCGCTGCCGAAGTGATCGTGGTCGTTGTTGGCGCCGCCGGCAAGGTTCTGGGTGAGGCGGCAGAAGCCGACGGAGCACCAGGCCTTGTAGACGTTGTTGCAGTCCGCGCTGGTGATGCCGGCAGGGCCGCCGACCATCTCGCGGCAAGTCTGGATCATGACGTCGCGGTACTCGGCAAAGCTCGCCGACGAGGACAGGCCGCTGTCGACGAGGGTCGAGAAGAGCAGCTGCTCGGTCTTCGACACGCCGAGGCCGCCGACGCTGATGCCGTAATGGGTGCCGCCTTGCGCCAGGAGGTAAGTGACCTTGTTAGGGATGCCGCTGTTGGTGTGGACGAGGCAGTTGTCGCTGGCAAGGTTGCAAAGGCCGGAGAAGTCGACGTAGTTGTCCATGTGGTCCGGCTGGCTCCGGTTGGGCGGATTCGTCATGTCGCGGAGGGTTCCCACGGAGGGGCCGGTGGAGGCCTGGCCCACCAGCCAGTTGCAGGCGATCTGGCAGTCGAGGAACTCGCCGAAGCTGTCGGCGTAAGACTCGTTGAGGGCGCCGGACTGCCGCTTGTAGTGAAGCCCGCCGCCCAGCTTCCTCACCAGGCCGTGGGTGAACTCGTGTCCGACGACGTCCTGCGTCACCCAGCCGAAGGCGAACGACGCCTCGCCGTACCGGCAGTCGAAGCAGCCGTTGGTGGTCTGGCCGGCGTCGCGGCAGCGGCCGACGAGGCGCATGCCGTTGCCGTCAATGCTGTCGATCCCGAAGGTGTTGAGGAGGTAGTCGTAATAGCTGTTCCCGAAGGTGTCCAGGTTGGGAAGATCCACCAGGAAGCCGGGAGGAGGGGCCGGCTGCATGAGAATGCCGTCCTGATACCACAAGACGTCATCGCTCGTGGGATTGGTCACTACAGCGTCGATGACCTTGGAAGGGTGGTCCCTCTGGGCCTCGTCCCAGGCGTCGATGACGGCGCCGGTCTGGGCGTCGACGAAGCAATGCCAGGCGCCGCCGGGATTGGAGGTCCGCACCACGATGAGCCAGGCGAGGAGACTGTCGCCCGCCTGATCCCGGTCGAAGACCGCGCCGTTGTAGACATGGAGCGCCGCCGGCTCGACGCTTTCGATCCCCGCGCCGTCCACGGTGCTCTGGATGTGAGCTCGGGCCGCGGCTTCGGCCTTGGAGGCGAGGATTTTCGGAACGGTCGTGCCGAGGTTGATTTCCGGGATGAAGATTCCGTTCACGAAGGTGACGGCATTGTTCCGGAGATGGAGGACCAGCTCGGCGCCGAAGACCGGCACCCCCTGGTAGGTCTGCTGCAGCCGGACGTTTACCAGGCCGAGGCGCTTCGAACCCAGCGCGGCGGCCTGGAAAGCGTCCTGCATGAGATCGAGTCGGAAAAGGCCGCCGTTGGTTTTCAAGAAGTCCAGAGCTTTCTCATCGGGCTTGAGGAGCCGGGCGTTCGTCGGCCACTGGCCCGAGAGGAACTCGGGCGCGCCGAAGGCTCCGCCGAAGCGGGCCGTCACCGGGGTCAAGGAGGCTTTTCTCAGGCTCTCGAGGCTGGCCCGCTGCGCCGGGCTGATCTTGGAGACCGGCCTCTCGAGGGAGGAGGCGACCGAGGCCACGGGCCGCAGGATCCACCCCCTGGTCGCATCGAAGCGCAGGGAAGCGGCGGGGTCAACGCTCAAGATCACGGTCGTGACCTGGCCGGGGGCAACGTCGAAGCTCGCCGGAAAGACGGCCTCCGAGGCAAAAGTGAGGGGCAAGCTCTGGCCGTCGTCGATGACCTCCCCCCAGCTCAGGGCGAGGCGGATGCCGGTGAAGTGGCCGCTCGCGACCTCCGATGTCCCCAAACTGCCGATGAGGCCTCCTGCCGGATCGAGGAGATCGACTTCCACGCCGGTGTCGCTGACCGTCTCCCAGGCGGCGCCGCCGCGCTGGACCTCGATCCGGTCAAGGCGCAGGAGGACCGCCTCGAGCCGCTCGATCGGCCCGCCGGCGAGGAAGATCTCGAGGAGCCCGCTGGAAGGATTCGCCGGCCCCGTCTCCAGAACCACCACCGCGCTCGACGCCGCGGCGGCCGCTCCCTGGTCATCGGTGACGGTCAGCGTCACCGGAAAGGCGCCGGAGCTGATGTAGGTGTGGGAGATTTTCAAGCCGGTGCCGCTCTGGCCGTCGCCGAAGTCCCAGGAGTACGAGGCGATCGCACCGTCCGGATCGCTCGAGGCCGAGGCGTCGAAGTTCACCGCCAGGGGCGGATTCCCCTCGGACGGGCTTGCGGTGAAGGAGGCCTGGGGCGGCAGGTTCTGCGGCGGCTGGGCGCAAGGCCGGTACGATTTGCAGTCGAGCTTGTCGAGAGTGGGATCCTCACCGCAGTCCTTTCCGGGCTTGGGCAGGGGCTCGTTGGTGAGGAAGAGCACGGTCAGGGTGTGGATGGGATCGGTGACATCGACCTCGCCATCGTCGTTCGAGTCGGCGGCATCCCGGCACGGCAGCTCGCCGAGGCCGAGGAAAAGGAACTGCAGGGTGACGACGGCATCGGTCAGGTCGGTCTGCGTGTCGGCGTTGGCGTCGCCGCGCTTGAAGTGGACCGCTTGGCCGGGGCTCTCCTCCAGCGCCAGAAACGCGGTCAACACGAATACAGTGGCTCCCAGGAAACGGCGGCATGAAAAAATCGAACCGCTAAAGCAATTGCGTCTTGAAAACGCCAACATGGTTCACCTCATGGAATCAAGTCAGGATGCGGAATCGACAGGCCCGAGGGTTTTGCTGGTTGACCCTCACCCATTATAAGCGCCGGAGCGGGAACGGCCTGCCCCGAAATTCAGGAAATAATTTTACGCCGCCAAAAAGCGCCGGCTCGACCTCAAACGCCCAGGCTCACTTTCAGGGCTTGATCGCATTCGCAAAGTCTTTCAACGCTCAGATTCCCAAGCTTCTTGAGGAGCCGGTTTTTGTCGATCGTCAATATCCGAGCCATGTTTACCATGGAGGGCTCATTCAATCCGCCCTCCTGCCGGTTCAGAATCACCGTAACTGGAAATTTTTTAAGAGTACCTGTAATGGCGGCGACAATAGTGGTGGAGCTGTACTGATTGCCGACGTCATTTTGAACTATCAAAATGGTATGACAATCAACTTTGGTTTCCTGCCATTCCACTCGATCTCGAGATCCCTTAACTTCGTCACACCCAGATCTGACCTGCAAACCTCCTGGAGGTAGTCCGCGATCACAACGAGCTTGTCGATGCGGTGAATCCCAGCCTTACCGCACGCGAGGCTCGAGTCGAGGAGCGCCTCGACAGATGGCCGTTGCCGCAGAGATTGCGGC
>JACQVS010000131.1 GCA_016209605.1 Planctomycetota bacterium | reverse complement strand
TGCAGTCTTTCGCAAATAATTGTAGGGTCAGGTCGAGCGATTTTGGCTACTGGCAAGGCGCGCCCGCGTGGCACGACCCCCAAGCTTCGCTTGGCGGTACCCGGACGGAGTACCGCCGAGCGGGCGACGACCACCCCTTCGGGGCGGTGCCCGCGCCAGGAGACGAAAGCGCCGGCATCACCCTACAAGGATTTAAGAAAGACGGAACTAAGAAACGGATATCCAAAGGAGGGGCCATGCTGACCGCTTCGCGTTTCTCACTATTATTGGCACAGAGGGGGGGGCTCGAGAAGCTTTTTTGTTCCACCCTGGCGTTCCTTTCCATGCTTTCTTTCGCATTCTTCTTTGTGGCCACGATCCACCTTCTGGCCACTCCAGAGAACGGACACGCTTTCGCCACGGCCCTCCTGGAGGAGGACGAGGAGGAGGACGACAGTAATAAAGAGGACGATGAAGATGAAGACGATGATGACGGCGACAAGGGGAAGGAGGACGAGGGGAAGCCGAAGGATGACACCAAGAAAAAGCCGGAGGGGACCGGCGGCGATGGGGAGGATGGAAAAGGCGGCAAGACCGAGGTGCCCGCCAACTTGAGCCCCGACGAGAGGTACATCCGTGAGAAGCTGCAGGACTACCTCCATCCCTCCACCGTCAAGTTCGAGAAGGACGGGCGGGTGATCCTCACCTTTGATTTCCGCAAGAAGAGCGAGGAGCAAGAGAAGATCTTCTCCTGCAAGTTCGGCCACGGCATCAAGGACGCGTTCCGCTGGACCTTCCGCGATGAGGAATGGGTCATCGGCGGCGACATCGGCCTGCGCCTTTCCGACCGGGGCATGGCCATGATCAACGCCTGGTTCACCGACGATGTCGAGGCCGAGATGGAATTCCTGCAGTGCGTCAACCACGCCGCCCGCCACACCGCCGCCCTGATCTACGCCACCGAAAAGGGGAAAGCCTTGGGGAGCAACTACGGCGGCCAGTGCGCCATCTACTTGAACGGCCAGGCGCAAAAAACCGCCGGCCAGACCATTCCGGTCGTTTTCAATCAGATCGCCAAGATCAAGCTGGCGATTCAAAACGAGCTGCTGGAAGCTCACCGCCAGGGGAAGAAGAAGGCCGAGCTGAAGTTCACCCGCAAAGGCTTCGAGGCCGGCAGGATCGGCATCCTGTGGGGCGGCTCGATGGCGGCGATCGTCCCTTCCCTCACCATCACCGGCAAGTTCGACATCAAGAAAATGGCTGCCGAGATGCGCAAGTACTTCGGCGATAAATAATTTTTGCCGACCTCCGACTGGAATGGGGCGGCGCCGATGGGGTAAAATTGCCGGCACATCGTTGACGTCGTTAGCACCGGTAAACCATTCGGAATTTCTATGATCTTGAAGCCGCATCGCCATTGGGCTCTTGCTTTTCTCTGGCTGCTGGCCGGCCCCCTCATGGCGGCGCCCGAAAAAACGCCGGGAAGGCTCGACCACTGGGCCTTCAAGGCACCGGTTCGGCCGGCGCTGCCCGAGGTGAAGGACCGGCGCTGGGTCCGCAATCCCATCGACCGGTTCATCCTCGCCCGCCTCGAGAAAGAGGGGCTCAAGCCGTCGCCGGAGGCCGACCCGATCACCCTCCTGCGCCGCCTCTTCCTTGACCTCATCGGCCTGCCCCCCTCGATCGCCGAGGCCGACGCCTTTCTCGCCGATCCGAGCCCCGACCGCTTCGAGAAGCAGGCGGAGAAGCTGCTCGGCTCGCCGCACCACGGCGAGCGCTGGGGCCGGCACTGGCTCGATGCCGCCCGCTACGCCGATTCGGACGGCTACGAAAAGGACAAGCAGCGCAGCGTCTGGTTCTACCGCGACTGGGTAGTGGGCGCTTTCAACCGCGACCTGCCCTATGACCAGTTCATCATCGAGCAGATCGCCGGCGACCAGCTCCCCGGCGCCGCCGCCGGCCAGAGCGTCGCCACCGGCTTCCTCCGCAACTCCATGGTCAACGAGGAAGGGGGCGTGGATCCGGAGCAGTTCCGCATGGAGGCGATGTTCGACCGCATGGATGCCATCGGCAAGAGCATCCTCGGCCTCACCATCCAGTGCGGGCAGTGCCACGACCACAAGTACGACCCGCTGGCGCAGGAGGAGTACTACCGCCTGTTCGCCTTCCTCAACAACGACCACGAGGCGAACATCGCCGCCTACACGCCGGAGGAAGAGATGCGGCGGGCCGAGATCCATCGTGGGATCCGCGAGATCGAAGCCGAGCTGCGGCATCGCCATCCGGACTGGCCGGAGCGCCTGGCCCGCTGGGAGGAGGAGGCGCGCGGCGGCCAGCCCGAGTGGACGGTGGTGCGTCCGGAGGTCGACGACATCTCTACCGGCGGGCAGAAGTACCTGCCGCTCCCGGACGGCTCGCTCCTGGCTCAGGGCTACGCGCCCACCAAGCACGCCGTCAAGCTGACGGTGAAGACCGACATGCCAAAAATCACCGCCTTCCGGCTCGAGCTGCTGAACGATGCCAACCTGCCCTTGGGCGGCCCCGGCCGCTCCATCTGGGGGACTTGCGCCCTGACCGAGTTCGAGGTGGAGGCGGCGCCAGCGGGCGATCAGGCCAGGAAGGAGAAGGTGAAGATCGCCGCGGCCACGGCCGACGTCGAGCCGGCCGAGGCGCCCCTGGCGCCGATCTTCGACGACAGGAGCGGCAAGCGCCGGGTGACCGGGCCGGCGCTGTTCGCCATTGATGAGAACGAGCTCACCGCCTGGGGCATCGAGGTCGGTCCGGGGCGGCGCAACCAGGAGCGCAAGGCGGTGTTCGCCGCCGCGGCGCCGATCTCCAACCCCGGCGGCACCGTCCTGGTGTTCTACCTGAAGCAGAACCACGGCGGCTGGAACAGCGATGACAACCAGAACCACAACCTCGGGCGGTTCCGGCTGTCGATCACCAGCGCTCCGCAGGCCGCCGCCGACCTGCTCCCTCGGCGGGTGCGGGAGATCCTCGCCGTGCCGCGCGAAGAGCGCGCCCCGGCGCAAACCGCCGTCCTCTTCAGCGCCTGGCGGGCCGCCGTCCCGGAATGGAAGGAAGCCAACGAGCGCATCGAGGCGCTGTGGAAGCGGCATCCGGAGGGTTCGTCCCAGCTGGTGCTCTCGGCCCGCGAGGAGGCCCGCGACACCCGCATCCTCAAGCGCGGCGACTTCCTCAAGCCCGGCCGTCCGGTCTCGGCCGGCGTGCCGGCCTTCCTCCATCCCCTGCCGGAGGGGGCGCCGCCGACCCGCCTCACCCTGGCGCGCTGGCTGGCCGACCGCCGCTCGCCGACCGCCGCCCGCGCCATGGTCAACCGCGTCTGGCAGGCTTACTTCGGGATCGGCCTGGTGAGCACCCCGGAGGACCTGGGGACGCAAAGCGGACCGCCGTCGCATCCGGAGCTGCTCGACTGGCTGGCGGTCGAGTTCATGGAGGGCGGCTGGAGCTTGAAGCGCCTGCATCGGCTTATTGTCGGCTCGGCGGCTTACCGCCAGTCGTCGCGGGTATCTCTGGAGCTGCTGGCGCTCGATCCTTACAACCGTCTGCTGGCGCGAGGCCCGCGCTTCCGCGTCGAGGGCGAGATCGTCCGCGACATCGCGCTCGCGGCGAGCGGCCTCCTCAATCCGAACATCGGCGGCCGCAGCGTCTTTCCGCCGCTGCCGGCCTTCCTGCTCGTGCCGCCGGCGAGCTACGGTCCCAAGGTCTGGCCCGAGGAGACCGGCCCCGAGCGCTTCCGCCGTTCCCTCTACACCTTCCGCTACCGCTCGGTGCCTTACCCGGCGCTGCAGACTTTCGACGTCCCCAACGGAGACTTCTCCTGCGTCCGCCGGGTGCGCTCGAACACGCCGCTCCAGGCGCTCATGACCCTGAACGAGCCGGTATTCCTCGAGTGCGCCCGGGCGCTCGCCCGGAGGGCGCTCGAGGAGGGGGGCCGGAGCGATCCGGAGCGCCTGGCGTACGCCTTCCGCCGCTGCGTCAGCCGGAGGCCGAGCGCGGAAGAGGAGAAAGAGCTGCTGAATCTGCTCGAGGAAGAGAAGCGCGGTTTCGCCGATGATTCAAAGGCCTGGGAGCTGGCGGCCGCCGACCCGTCGCATCCTCCCCGGCTCCCCGAGGGGGAGAGTCCCGCAGACCTGGCGGCCTGGACGCTGGTGGCGCGCGTGCTCCTCAATCTCGATGAAACCATCACCAAGGAATAGAAGGTATCAGCCATGAACTGCCAAGCCCATCTCTACCGCGGTCAAGACCCCAAGCTGCTCACCCGGCGCTGGTTCTTCAAGGACTGCGCCATCGGCCTCGGCGCCCTGGCGCTCCACCAGCTCTTCCGGGAGGCGGGCTTCGCCGCCCCGGAAAGCCCGACCCGTCCGCCAGTTCTGGCCGATCCGCTCGCGCCGAAGCAGCCGCACCACGCCGGCAAGGCCAAGAACGTCATCTTCCTCTTCATGGCCGGCGCGCCGAGCCATCTCGAGCTTTTCGACTACAAGCCGCAGCTTGCCCGGTTCGACGGCACGCTGCCGCCGCCCGAACTGGTCAAGGGCTACCGCGCCGCCTTCATCAATCCCAGCTCCACCTTCCTGGGGCCGAAGTTCAAGTTCGCCCGGCACGGGCGCTGCGGCGCCGAGCTGTCGGAGCTCTTGCCGAACCTCGCGGAGGTGGTCGATGAAATCGCCATCGTCAAGTCGATGGTGACCGACGCCTTCAACCACGCCCCCGCCCAGATCTTCATGAACACCGGCTCGACCCAGTTCGGCCGGCCGAGCATGGGCGCGTGGATCACTTACGGCCTCGGCAGCGAGTCGAGCGACCTGCCGGGCTTCGTGGTCTTCAGCTCCGGCGCCAAGGGCCCGAGCGGCGGCAACTCCAACTGGGGGAGCGGCTTCCTGCCGACGGTTTATCAGGGGGTGCAGTTCCGCTCCGGCGGCGAGCCGGTGCTTTACCTTTCAAACCCGCGCGGCCTCGACGACTCCCTGCAGCGCCGGTCGCTCGACGCCCTCGAGCGCCTGAACCGGCTGCGCTTTGAGGCGATCGGCGATCCCGAGATCGCGACCCGCATCAACTCCTTCGAAATGGCTTACCGCATGCAGAGCAGCGCCCCGGAGCTGATGGACATCGCCCGCGAGCCGAAGCATATCCTCGAGCTTTACGGCGCCGAGCCCGGCAAGGCCTCCTTCGCCAACAACTGCCTGCTGGCGCGCCGGCTGGTCGAACGCGGCGTGCGCTTCGTCCAGCTCTTCCACGAGGCCTGGGACCAGCACGGCAACCTCGTCGCCGACTTGAAGAAGAACTGCCGGGACACCGACCGCGCCTGCGCCGCCCTGGTGAAGGACCTCAAGCAGCGCGGCCTGCTCGAGGAGACCATCGTCATCTGGGGCGGCGAGTTCGGCCGCACCCCCATGGTGCAGGGAGGCAACGACGGGCGCGACCATCATCCCAACGCCTTCACCCTGTGGCTCGCCGGCGGCGGCATCAAGGCGGGCCTCACCCTCGGCGAGACCGACGAGTTCGGCTTCAACGCCGTCAAGGACCGCGTGCACGTCCACGACCTGCACGCCACGCTCCTCCACCTCCTGGGCTTCGACCACACGCGGCTCACCTTCCGCTTCCAGGGGCGCGACTTCCGCCTCACCGACGTCCACGGCGAGATCGTCGAGAAGCTGCTGGCTTGACCGGCATGGAGAGCCCCGGAGTTTCACCCGCGCCGCCACGGCAAACTCGCATCCCCGATTCTCGCCTTGCGGCGGCCGGAAACAGATTGTCTAGCAGAGTTCCCACAAAACTGTGCGAATCGAGAACAGTAATGACATTTCAACAAAAACTAAACAATTTGAAAGCCAGCAGTGGAAAAATGAGCATCAAAAGTAAAAGCCCGCTTCACCTTGTTTCGGATCATTAAAGTAAAACTAGTCGCGTCCACAGCGCTCAATTTATGAAGATCTTTCCGGTCAAACCATTTCCAGGATTCTTTCAAAACGATGAGAGGACATTCCCACACGACCAGTCTGGGCAATTTATCCAGTTCATTTTTCCAGATGAGAGCCGTCAGTCTATCCGTATTTCTTTCTAAAAACGTAAAGGTCTCAAGGATAATGGGGATCGAAGTGAAATACCGGGCTCCCGATTCGTTCAGAACCAGCCACCTTTCTTTGGCTTGCTCATGATTGGGGTCAGGTTCGACAGCAAGAGCAATCCAAGCGCCGGAATCAATAAAAGCGGGAAGTGGTCCTCTCATGAATCAGGGTTCATCGTATATCGAATCGTGTTCATTAGAGTTTTTTGAGGCGGGCTTTTTCCACAGCCCTACCGGCCCTTTGGGGATTTCGCGGAGCCAGGTTTTTTGGACGGCCTCTCGGACCAAATCGGCAAGGCTGCGCTTCATCCGCTTGGCGATTTTTTTAAGCCTGGCAAGGTCTTCAAAGCTCAAATAGACTTGCGTTTTAATCATATAAGTCATTTTAACATCCAAATTGACACATGGGCAATGGAAAAATGCCGCTGGAGATGCTAGCTCAGAAGGGGTCATGAAGCAGGGCCGAGGCCCGGGTGCTAAATCTCCCGGATGCCGATCACCTCTTTTTGCACGAACGGCAGGTAGTTGTGGAGGATGCCGCCCTGGCGGAAGAGGCCGTTCGAGTAGAGGATGCGGAAGGAGTTCCTTATGGTCATGGTGATGGTCGCGCTGTCGAGGCTGATCTCGCCGCCGGACTGCACGCTGTCTTCCCCAAAGAGCGCGCCGGCGATGGTGGCGTTGGCGCCGGCATCGCTTGAAACGGAGATGTCCGGAGCCCAGCCGGCGACGATGACCAGCCCGGTCCACTGGAAGGTGCCGCGGATGTCGAACCGAGCCCTCGTCGGCGGCTGGTTGTCGGTGTCGGTGTTGGGATCGTAGGCGTCGCGGATGACCAGAAGGCCGCAGCCGCGGAAAGTCGTTCCGGTGTCGACCTGGAGGGCGCCGGTGACGAAGGTGATGCCGGGATTGCTCAGGTCTCCGTAAGTGCCCTGGTGGGATCCCGAATTGAGCTTGGTGGTGCTCGATTGGTCCTTGTACCTGTTCCACAGCTCGAAGGCGAAGCTCTGGACATCGGGTAGGTTTGGGATGACCGGGTAAGGGTGGTCCGGCGAGTTCAGGTCGCTGGTGTCGTAGTAGTCGCTGGTGGGGGGCGGATCGAGGCCGATCGTCGGATCGTTTCCGGATCCCGCCGAGTTGGTGAACCATGCCGAAATGTTGAATTGGCCTATGGGATTCTGCGAGGCCCAGATCTTGTAGGGATGAGGGGAGCTCGCCGGAGCCGGCGCCCCGCCGTTGTAGAGATAATCGAAGGGATGGTCCAGAGCGCTGGAGTGAAAGGGGACCGAGCTGCTCTGGTAGGAAGAAGGGCTGCTGGTGACGGTCTGCCAGGTGCTCGGATCGGCGGGATCGACGCCGTCCGCCCACTGGAATCCGCCCAGCGGCTTTTCAATGCCGCCGTTCCCGAAGTAAAGCGGCTGCTCCGGGATGTAGCGCTTCCCTTTGACGGTGATCTCGACTCCACGCACCAGCCAGCCGGTGCCGTCCCAGCTCACCGAGTCCGGCGCCTCGGCGCAGGCGCTCGGGCTGGCGCCGGCGGGGATTCTCCCCCAGGCGCGTATGGTGCTCACGTTGGTGGCGCTGTCGTAATCGGTGTGATAGTAAAATTGCCCTTCCGAAAAGTTCACCCACTGGGCGCTGGCGCCTCCGCCGGACATCGGCGCCAGCAGGCCGGCCTCCTTGATTTTCGCCAGCGCCTGAGCGGCGGCGGAGTCGGCGATCTGTCTGGCCAGATGCGCCTCCCTCTGCACCGTATGGGTCACGCTGTGGACCAGGCTCATCTGCACGCTGATGGCGGAGAAAAAAAGCAAGGCGACGCCGACCACCACCACCAGGATCAAGGCCAAACCGCTTTCCCGATTGCCGAGCTTGTTTGTGAGCATGGCCGTGCAACCTCCATATTATCGATTTCAATCCGTCGTCTGGGTGATCAGCCGATGGACGGTTTGAGTGCGAGTCTTGCCGTCCTCCACGAAGGTCAAGGTGAGGACCATGGGCACCAGGCGGAGGTCGGTTCCGTTTGAAAGGTTGCCGAGATTGTCCCCCGCATCGCCATCGAAGTTGAGGTCCTGCGGTCCGCCCAGAACGGCTGGCACGGCGGCCTCGTTGGGGGCGCAGGCAACCTGGATCTGCCCTGAGGGCAGCTCCGGAACAGCGAAAGTCTTGTCATGGTACTTCATGTAGACGGCGCCGATGCCTCGCAGAGCCGGCAGATCCTGCGGCAAGTTGGCAGTTTCCTGGATTTCGGCGATCAGGTTGCGCATGCTTTCCATGCCGCGGTACTCGAGAAAGGCCTGCCGCCGGTGCTCCATCCCCCGCAAGAGGGTAATGCCCACCGAAAGGATGAGCACCGAGAAGATGCCGAGAGCCACGGTCACTTCCACGAGCGTGATCCCGGCTTGCCGGGGCGCTTTTTGAAATGGTGAAAGGATCATGGCCATCGGGCTTCCTCCTGGAGAATTCATTGTCGCAGCGCCACCCTTTCCCGCAGCTCAAGATCGTTGGGTAGAAGGAGACTGCCGCTGGAGTCCCGGACATTGATGCGGAGGGTGAAGGTGATGAGCCGGCCGGCCGGAGCGGGCTCGAGATTGACTGTGAACATCTCGCCGGTCCGGGGGGCGTACCGGCTGGAGACCAGAAGCTCCACTGCTGGGACCCCTGAGAACAACGCGCTGGTGTTGTCATCTTCCGTCCCCAGCAGCCCATCGGCTCCTTTCCCGGTGTTGTAGATGTCATCAAGGCCGGGGCCACGGCCGATGATGAGTCCGGCGCACGGGTTGGAGCCGCTGTCGGGGCCGCAGATGAAAACCTGGACCGCGTCGTTGTAAATCACCTCGCCGGTGTCGGGATCGATGGAATCGATCAGGCGGAACTGCAGGGCGTGGGAATCTATCCCGGTGGCCGGCTTCAAGGGGCCGAACTCCGCGTCGGTGGTCAGCGCCTGGCTAGACAGGGCGGCGACCCGGTCCATGGCCAGCTGAGCCCGCAGGTTAAGCTGGGAGAGCGCCTGGTTGTCAAGGAAGACATTTTGAGTCGACAGCAATGCCATCAAGATGCTTCCCACCACGATGCTGAGCACGCTGAAGGTGGCCACCAGCTCGATGAACGTGAATCCAGAATCGTTAGACTCTATCATCAAAACTTCTTCGCAGGCTGCGGAGATGTCTTGGCGTCCCAGGACCGCTCTCCAATTCGCTTTGCGTCTTAACTTTGCGTCCTTTGCGTCTTTGCGGTTATTATTGGGTTGCGGGCGGAGCGCGAAGC
>JACQVS010000010.1 GCA_016209605.1 Planctomycetota bacterium | reverse complement strand
CTGGGAAGGGACGGGGCCAGCCGCCGCCATTCCGCAATTGCGGACTCCGCAGTTGCGGAGTCCGCAATTGCGAGTGCGACAGGCTCTGCGGATGATGGCCTCCAGAAGGCCCTGATGAAGATCGGTTAATCCAAGACGGAGGCCCGGCAGCGGCTCCAGCTCGCCCGGGAGAAGCTTGCCGCCGCTGGGGGCGCCAAGGAGCCGGCGGAGCAGGAGCTCCTCGTCGCGGCGATTCGGGGCTGAATGCGAATCAGACGGTTAAAAAAAGTCTCCCGGAGGAGTGAAGCCATGGCGATCTGGACTGGCCGAGCTGGAGCTGTCGGTTTTGCCGGAGCGGCAAACGCTCTGAGAAGCCCCAAGAAGAAGCCGGGGAAGCTGATCTTGGGGGCAGTTGAGGCAAGCGCCTCATATGAATATCATTGAGACGGGAAAAGAAAGGTGCATAATTCGCACCGCCGGCAGAAGCGCTTCTGGCAGAATGGAAATATCGAGGATAGGATGGTTAAAAATGACCATTTTGTCCTCGATCTCGATCTTTTTAACCTTGGTTCTTCTCACCTCGGAAAAAGGCCTCCTCGAGGACTATCGCCGCGAGGAAAGTTCATTTGGGGTTCTTTACCATCGCGGTTGGGGCCCGTCCTCGGCTCGTGGTCCTGCGCTCCAGGTCGAAAACAGCCTGCGCGGGGTCGAGGGGCGCCTCCAGCGCCGCCATTGCGGGGAGATGACGGTCGTCCTCGTCCCCAATTACCCGGAGTTTTCCCGCCTGGTGGTTGCAATCACCGGCAAAGAGCCCCCCCGCTGGGTTGTGGGGATGGCGTTTCCCGACCGCGCCTGGTTGCTGGTGCGGGGGGACAGCCCGCCGGTGGGATTGCACCCGTGGGACCAGCCGGAGGTTTCCCTGGCCCATGAGTTGACCCATCTGGTCATCCACCGGAAAAAAGAAATAACCATCCCGCACTGGTTCGATGAGGGGCTGTGCCTGTGGGTATCCGGCCAGAAGATATCTTCTGAAGATGAGGCGTGGATTTGCGGTCTGGCCCGCCTGGGCGGACTTTTTCAAGTGAAGGACCTGGAAAATCGTTTCCCCGCCCTCCACCAACCTGGAACCACAGCCTACCACCAAAGCCTGTTCATGATTCTCTACCTCAAAGAAAAGTTCGGCGAAACGGTCATCCCTCAGCTTCTCGATGGCCTGGAGGCTGGGAAGCCGTTTCCTGACCAGTATAAAATTTTGACCGGCCGGGAGTGGAACGCTTTTGAGGCAGATTTTCGCCTTTGGATGATGGCCCGGCGCTCGCTCCTGGAAGTGCTGGCGCTCGCCCTGAATCCCTGGACCGCGATCACGCTGCTGGCGATCGTGGCCATGGCCTCATCAGCCCTCCGCCGACGCAAGCTGCGCCGCAGGCTGGAGGAGGAGGAGAAAATAGTTGATCCCGAGCCAGAGGTTTGACTCCCGTCCGATAATGAGATACATTGTCTCGATTCATAGGTAACCTCGAGATAAATCGAAAAATCATGGTTAAAAAATTGATGATCGTTCCCGGCGAGGTGCGCCGGCAGGAAGTCATTGACTTGGGCAGCATTCCGGTCAACGCCTACCGGAAGTGCCTGGCCGATGAGCTGGCGGCCGGAAACCTGAGCCGCGCGGAGGCTCAAAGCATCTACCGCGACATGGTCATCGTCCGCGAGTTCGAGACCATGCTCGACCAGATCAAGCGCCAGGGGAGCTACCAGGGCATCGCCTACGACCACAAGGGTCCGGCGCATCTCTCGATCGGCCAGGAGGCCGCCGCCGCCGGCGAGGCCTTCCTCCTCGGCCCCGAGGTCCACATCTTCGGCAGTCACCGCAGCCACGGCGAGATCATCGCCAAGGGGCTGGCCGCCATCCGCAAGCTCCCCGAAAGCGCCCTCGAGCGGATCATGGGCGAGTATTTCCAGGGAGACCTCCTCCGCGCGATCAACTCGAGCGGCGCGCCGGCGGGCACGAAGGAGCTGGCGGTGGATTATCTCCTCTACGGCCTCCTGGCGGAAATATTCGGCCGCGCCACCGGCTTCAACCGCGGCATGGGCGGCTCGATGCACGCCTTCTTCACTCCCTTCGGCATTTACCCCAACAACGCCATCGTCGGCGGCAGCGCCGACATCGCCGTGGGCTCCGCCCTGTACAAGAAGATCCTGCGGCAACCCGGCTTCGCCATTGCCAATATCGGCGACGCCTCCTCCGGCTGCGGCCCGGTATGGGAGGCGATGAACTTCGCCACCATGGGCCAGCTCTGGAACCTCTGGGAGGAGCCCTACCGCGGCGGCCTGAAGGTCATCTTCACTTTCATGAACAATTTCTACGGCATGGGCGGCCAGACCCGGGGCGAGACCATGGGCTTCGAGCGCCTCGCGACCATCGCCGCCGGCCTCAATCCCTTCAACCTCCACGCCGAGACCATCGACGGCAACAACCCGCTGGCGGTGATCGACGCCTTTCGCCGCAAGATCGCCGTGCTGGAGGCGGGCGAGGGGCCCGTCCTCCTCGAGATCATCACCTACCGCCAGAGCGGCCACTCCCCCAGCGACGCCGGCTCCTACCGCGAGCGCGACGAGGTGCAGATGTGGCGCGACGTCGATCCCATCAACCTCTTCGGCCGCGAGCTGGTCGAGGCCCGCTGCGCCGCCGAATCGGACCTGGAGGCGGTGCGCGGCGAGGCCGCCCGGCGCGTGTCGCGGATCTGCCGGCTGGGGGTCGACCTGCAGCTTTCGCCGCGGATCGACCTCGCCGGAGATCCGGATGGCATCGCCCGCTTCATGTTCTCCCACGAGCAGGAGCCCGAGCTGCCGGGGATCCCGCCGGACGGCGTGCTCAAGCCGCTCGAGGAGAACAGCCGCGCCAAGGCCATCGCCAGGAAGAGCCGCGCGGGGATCGACCCCGCCACCGGCAAGCGCCTCGGCGAGAACCAGGCGGTCTCCCTCCGAGATGGCATCTTCGAGGCGGTCATTCACCACTTCTACCACGACCGCCGCCTGGTCGCTTACGGCGAGGAGAACCGCGACTGGGACGGCGCCTTCGCCGTCTATCGCGGCATGACCGAGAGCCTCCCTTACCATCGCCTTTTCAACGCGCCCATCTCCGAGGCGGCCATCATCGGAACCGCCGTCGGCTACGCCCTCGAGGGCGGCCGGGCGCTCGTCGAGCTGATGTACGCCGACTTCATGGGCCGCGCCGGCGATGAGCTGTTCAACCAGCTCGCCAAATGGCAAGGCATGTCCGGAGGCCTCCTGCGCATGCCGGTGGTGGCGCGCATCTCCGTCGGCAGCAAGTACGGCGCGCAGCACTCGCAGGACTGGAGCGCCCTGGTGGCCCACATCCCGGGCTTGAAGGTGGTGTTCCCCGCCACGCCGCGGGACGCCAAGGGGCTCATGGCCGCCGCCTTGGGCGGCAACGACCCGGTGATCTTCTTCGAAAGCCAGCGCCTCTACGGGGTCACCGAGTGGTTTCACCCGGAAGGGGTGCCGGCGGCGCACTATACCATCCCCATTGGCCTTCCGGAAGTAAAGCGGCCCGGCAGCGACGTCACCATCCTGACCATTGGCGCCACCCTCTACCGCGCCCTGGAGGCGGCGGAGCGGCTCGAGAAGCAGTACGGCGTTTCGCCCGAGCTGATCGACGCCCGCAGCCTGGTCCCCTTCGACTACCAGCCGGTCCTCGAATCGGTCCGGAAGACCGGCAAGATCCTGGTGGCCGGCGACGCCTGCGAGCGCTCCAGCTTCATGCACACCCTGGCTTCGACCATCAGCCAGCTCGCCTTCGACGACCTCGACGCCCCGGTGGCGGTCCTCGGCGCCCGCAACTGGATCACCCCCTCGGCGGAAATGGAGGAAGAGTTCTTCCCGCAGCCGGGGTGGATCCTCGATGCCATCCACACGCAAATCATGCCCCTGCCGGGCCACCGGCCTGCCGCTGACCGCTCCACCGAGGCCATCTTGCGAGAAAACCGCCTGGGGGTTTGATGCCTCTCCTTCGAAAGAGCTTCCGGGTCGTTCTCCTGGCTCTTTTCCTCGGCCCCCTCGCCTCCTGCCGCCGGGGGGCGGATCCCGCCGGAGCGCTGAGCGCGGCGGCGGGCGCCTCCAGCGCCGGGAAGGTGATCGTCATCGCCCACGCCCAGACCGAAGGGCGCTCCCGCGAGCTGATGGATGCCATGGAGCGCGATTTCGAAGCGCGGCATGCCGGCGTCGACGTCCGCCAGATCGTCATGGCCGATGATGACTACGAGAAGTTCGGCCTCCTCAACTTGTTCTCCAGCGATGTTTCCCCCGACCTCTTCTTCCAGTGGAGCGGCTACCTGGTGGAGCGCGATGCTCGGGTCGGCTTTTCCATGGAGCTCTCGACTTTCCTCGAGCGCGACCGCTTCCGCGAGAATTTCTATCCGGAAGTCTGGATCGGCACCGACTGGGAAGGGAAAACCCACCTCCTCCCCCATCGCCTGAACATCTCGGTGGCGATCTTCTACAACCGCGACCTCTTCGACCGGCTCTCCCTGCGGCCGCCGGCCGACTGGCCCGCGTTCGAGGCGCTCTGCGACCGCCTGCGAGCCGCCGGCATCGCGCCGATCGTCGCCGGCAACAAGGATCTGTGGATGGTGGGGAACTGGGCCGGCCACCTGGCCTCCCGGATCGCCGGCGAGGAGGAGTACCACGCCGCCTTTTCCCTCCGCCGGGAGCATCGCTTCGACGCCCCCGGCTGGAGGGAGGCCCTGGAGCTGATCGCCGGCCTGGCGCGGCGCCGCGCCTTCAATCCCGGCGCCGTATCCATGACCGAGGATGAGGCCAAGGCCGATTTCCTCGCCGGCCGCGCCGCCATGATCCCAGACGGCGACTGGCTCAACCTCGACCTCGCCAAGCTGGCGAGCGAGGGGCGCACGTTCCGCTACGGCTTTTTCAACACCCCGCCCATCCCCGGAGGCCGGGGGAGCCAGGGGAGCGTCATGGGAGTCTGCACCGGCTTCTCGATCGGCAGGAAGAGCCGCGACCCCGAGCTGAGCTGGCAGTTCCTCAAGGAGTTCTTCCAGCCCGAGCGCCAGAAAACCTGGGTGGCAGAAGGGGCCATGAGCCCGGTCGCCGGAACGCGCCAGGCCGTCGAAATTCCGGCGCTCCGCGACATGATCCAGCTTTTGAAAGAAGCGCCGAAAGTGGTTTCGCCTCCCGACACCGGTTACGCGCCGGCCGGCTGGATGGCCTTTTTCGATGCGGTGCAGCAGGTGCTCGCCGGCAACCGCTCGCCGGAGGAGGCGCTCCGGGAGGCGGAGCGCTACGTGGCGGTCTTCGAGCCGAGGCGATGACCGGGGGATGAGCCGGGAACGGAAAAGCATGAGCGGCAAAAAAATCAATCCGGCCCCCTACCTCTTCCTGGCCCCCGCGGTCCTCATCTTCGGGCTATTCGTGGCGGTTCCGGTCCTGGGGACCTTCCTCCTCGCCTTCACCGACTGGAGCTGGCCGCAGCCGATGCGCTGGTGCGGCCTGGCCAACTTTACGGCCTTGCTCCGCGATGACTTCATCTTCCACCGCGCCCTGGCCAACAACTTCATCTATCTCTTCCTGTCCATGATTTTCGAGATCAGCACGGCGCTGGCGTTGGCTCTTCTCCTCGCCCGGCGTTTTCCCGGGCGCGGCGCCTTCCGGATCCTTTTTTTCACGCCCATGGTTCTGCCGCTGGTCCTGGTGGGGTTCCTCTTCCGCTTCATCCTGCGCGCCGATGGAGGCCTCTTCAACGCCGCCCTGGCGTCCTTGGGCCTGCCGGGGGAGGTCGACTGGCTTGTCGACCGCCGCTTTGCCCTCGCCGCCATCTCCATGGTCTCCGGCTGGATCTACTGCGGCTTCTTCCTCGTCCTCATTCAAGCCGGCCTCGGACGGATCCCCCGCGAGCTTCTCGAGGCGGCGCGCCTGGAGACCGACTCGGCCTGGAAGCGATTCGTCCACGTCACCCTGCCGCTCCTCCGCGAGGTGCTGGTGGTGTGCGTACTCCTCTGCGCCACCGGCGCCTTCAAGGCCTTCGATCTCTTTTACGTCCTGGGCGGGCGGTCCGGCGGCCCCGGCCACATCACCGAGATCGTCCCCACCTGGCTGGTCCAGCAGGCCTTCGAGCTCAAACACTACGGCTACGGCTGCGCCATGGCGCTGGCGCTCACGATCATCGTCGGCGCCATCGCCGGCGTGTACGTGAAGATCGCCATGGGCCGGAAGAAAGAAGCGCCCCATCTGGAGTTTTGATGACCCCGAGCCCTAGCCCCGCCCTCAGCCCCTGGGCTCTTATTGCCAAGGCCGTCGGCTGGATCCTCATGGCGGGGCTGGCCCTCGCTTTCTTCGCCCCCTTCCTGTGGATGGCGCTCTCCGCCATGAAGCCGGCGGAAAAGATCTTTTCCGAGCCCTGGGCGCCGCCGGAGCGGCTTGTCCTGGAGCCCTTCATCGCCGCCTTCCAGGAAGCCCGGTTCGGCGCCTACTTCTGGAACTCGCTCGTCGTGACCGCCGCCAGCGTCGCGGGAACGGTGCTTTTCGGCGGCTTCGCCGGCTACGCCTTGGCGCGCTGGCGGTTCCGCGGCCAGAACGCGACGCTGGCGCTGTTCCTCATCGGGCTCATCCTCCCCGTGCAGGCGTACTTGATCCCCCTGCGCCTGCTCATCGAGGCGCTCGGCCTCCTCGACACGCGCTGGGCGCTCATCTTCCCTTACATGGCCATGGAGCTGCCCATCGCCGTCTACATCCTGCGGGCCTTCTTCCTCTCGCTCCCCCGGGAACTGGGGGAAAGCGCCGCCCTCGACGGCGCCTCGCCGCTGGCGGTCTTCTTTCACATTTACCTGCCCCTCGCCCTGCCGGCGGCCGCCTCGGTGGCGGTGCTCGCGGCGCTCTCGGTGTGGAACGAGTTCCTGCTGGCCTTTCTCTTCATCCACGATGAGTCCCTGCGCACCGTTCCCAGCGGCCTGCTCGCTTTTCAAGGGATCCACAGCACCGACTACCAGCTCCTCTTCGCCGGCTTGACCATCGTCTCCGCCCCGCTGATCGCCGTCTATGTCCTGGCCCAGCGCTTCATGATCGAAGGCCTCACCGCCGGCGCGCTGAAGGGCTGAGTGACCGCTCTTGACAACCCAAATACCCCCATCCGAAAATACCTGGCTCGCATGAACTCTTTCGGTGAACTGAATCGTTTCCTGGCCCTCGGAATCGTGGGCTTCAGCATGGCGGCGGGGCCGCTTGCTGGCCACTTCGCCACAGCCATGCCGGACCAGGAACCGAGTCCGGAGCGACCTTTGGCCATCGGTTTCCAAAAGCAGCTGCTGGTGGACGACCACATCGTCGCTCAGCGCGCGAACGTCAGTCGGGAACTGGGAGGAGTGACCAAAGCCAACGGCGGCAAACCGCTGATCGTGGCTGATAGACCGTGGGAGAACGCCGATCTCATCCGGTTGGGAGCCGTGTTCCGGGACGGCGGGCGATTCCGGATGTGGTATCAGATGAACGACACGCTCTTCGGCTATGCCGAATCGGAAGACGGGCTGCGCTGGACCAAGCCAAACTTGGGCTTTTACGAACATGCGGGGAGCAAGGACAACAACATCGTGGACTCGAGAGGCTTGACGTGTTTTTTGGATCCTCACGAGACCGATCCAGCGCACCGGTACAAGGCGGCTTACGCCCACGAGAGTGTGAAAGCGGCTCTGGCGGGTTCGCCCGACGGATTCCACTGGACGCCTTACAACCGTGGCGAGCCGGTCACTCATCGCGCCGCCGATACCATCAACCAGCTGTTGTGGGACGAGGAAGCCAGGGTGTATCGCCTTTACACGCGCACGGACTTCGGGCAGGGTATGTATGCTGGAACGCTGGAGGAGAACCGGGGCACGCGCGACATGATCAATCCCGATGTCAAGACGAATCCCGCCGCCTGGAAGACCGTGCGGGAGTGGAAGTTCGACCGCGAGGGGCGCTGGGAATACAAGCGGCGCCAGGTTTACAGCCTCAACGGCTGGATTCACGAAGGCGTCCACTTCGGGCTGTTGTGGTGTTATGAATGGGCCGGCGCTCTGGGCGAGGGACCGTATGACCTGCAAAAAAAGCACGAGCGCGACGTCATGAACTTCTACATCGCCACCATGCGAGGCGACGCGATGTGGGACTTGAGCTGGGTCTATGCCGAGAAACCGCTCATCCCGCGCGGGCCGGATGGCAGTTTCGACAAGGACTGGGTGCAGCCGGCTCCCAGCATCGTCACCTGGCAGGATCAGCACTGGCTCTATTACAGCGGTAGCAAGGAGCGGCACGACATCTACCGCATCCGCGAAGGTCAATCCCGCTGGGGATGCTCCATCGGGCTGGCGACGCTGCGGCTGGACGGTTTCGTCTGCTTGATGGCCAGGACCGAACCGGGCACGGTCGTCACCAAACCGTTCACGCTGGAAGGGAGCCAGGTGGAGATCAACGCCGACGCCCGAAACGGGGAGTTGCTCGTGGAGGTCCTCGACGAAACGGGCCAGCCGATGCCCGGTTTCACGCGGCGGGAAGCGGTAGCTTTCAAGGCGGCGGACGGATTGCGCCTGCAGCCCCGCTGGGAGGCTCATGGGGACCTCGAACCCCTCAAGGGGAAGGTGGTCCGGTTCGGGTTTCATCTCCAGAATGCGCGGCTCTATGCCTTCCAGGTGGTTCCCCCCAAAGCAAGGGGCAAGCCGATGGCGGTTCGCGACCTGATGTGGGTGTGGGGGAATCCGGAAATGGCGGAGGATGGCGCGCAGACCTTGGCTGCGTTTGCCAGAGCCGGCCCCGCTCAACGGGCGCTCTTGCTCGGCGTGCCGAACATCGTGATGGCTGGACAAGGAGTGCCCGGCGACGACCACCGGGCCGATGCTTTCGCCAGGCCGGTTGCCGAGTTCAAACGGCTGGTCTGGGAGATTGCCCCCGACGGTGAAGGAGGCGGACCGCCGTTTGTCTATCGGGACAGGCTGGCGCGGATCCGCCGATTGGCGGACCGCTATCCTCAGATAGAGGGCGTTCTCCTGGACGATATGAGCACCCTCGGCATGGATAAAGGATTCAAGCCGGAACATATCCGCCATATCCGCGAATTGCTTCCCGAAAAGTATCGCTCGGTGAAGATCTGGGGCGTGGTTTATACGATGAGCCTGAACCGTCCGGGCATCGGGGATCTCATCGAAGAACTGGACGTCATCAACCTCTGGACGTGGCACGCCAAGGATATCATGGAACTGGAGAAGAACGTCGCCCGCTGCGAACGCTCCTTCCCCGGGAAAGCCATCGTTCTGGGGCTGTATCTTTACGACTACGGCGGCGGACGGCGCATGCCGCTCGACCTGCTCCAGCGACAGTGCGAGGCGGCGCTGAAACTGGCGCATGCCGGGCGCATTCAGGGCATGGTCTTTCTGACCATCTCCGATGATCCCGAGGCGGTCTCCTGGACCGCCGGCTGGATCGAGCGGATTGGCGGTCAAGAACTCGGCGCCCGGTCCATCCAGCCCCGGGCCGATGAATAGCACCGCAAGGAGTTTGAAAGAAATGAACAGAGCACCGGCAGCGCTGGCCATCGGCATGGCGGCGCTGACAGTCTGGGCGCTATCGGGAACGGCCCGAGCAAACCAGGACTCCCTCCCTCTGAAGATCGGCGACGGCGGCGGGTGGAGTTTTCTGGGCGGGCCCTGGACCGAGGACGTGGAAGGCGTCATTCGCCCGCCGGACCGGCGCAACCTGCACAGCCGCGCGTTCTACCGGGCGCAGGGATTCAAGGACCTGACGGCGGAGTTCGAGTTCAACGCCAACTACCGCGAGACCGGTTCGGGCAGCGCCGGGCTTATCCTCCGCGCGGCTGACGCCAACCACTTCTACCTCGTTTACTTCCCCTGGGGCGGGCAACAGTTGAGAGCGATGCACTTCTGGGCGATCCTCGCGAAGGTGGAAGGGGACGGCTACCTGCGCAACCTCGCCGCTCGATGGGTGCCCGGCGTGCCCAGCGAGACCGACCGCTGGTATAAGGTCCGCGTCGTGGCCAAGGGACCCCAGATCACCGTCTGGGTGGATGGGCGCCTGGCGATTGACGTGACCGATAACACCCACGAGAGCGGTTGCGTTGGTCTGGCGGGCTACGGCTGGTATTTCTTCCGAAACATCCGCATCTCCGGCGCCAGCGCCGAGGCGCCGGCCTGGAAAGACAGCGCGCCGATTCCGAGCCACTCATTCACCGTCGGTTTCAACAGCGAGAACATGCCCACCGGATGCGTGGCTCCGAATGGAGATGTGCTTCTGGCCGCCGGCAGCCATCTCGTTCGCTCGCGGGACGGCGGGCAGACCTGGAGTCAGCCCGCGGCGCTGCCGGAGAAACTCGGCCCCCTCACGGACTACGGCAGCACCCTGTACCGCACTTCCAAAGGCCGGCTGATGGTCATGGTTTATCGCACCCAGGAGCAGATCAAGAAACCCGTTCCCGAAATTTTGATCTCCGATTCCGCGGACAACGGCCACAACTGGTCCGATCCGGAGCCAGCGAAGATCGCGCCCGACTGGCCTGCTGAACCTGCCGGCCTCGTCCCTTATGGCCCCCTCGTCGAAGCCGGAGATGGCTCGCTGAGCCGCTTTCTCCTCGGGGGCGTTGAAAAGGAGGGGAGAAGATACACCAGCGTCCGAACGTGGGGCGCGACGCATTGTAAAGCCTTCGCCATCCGCAGCGCCGATGACGGCAAGACCTGGTCGGCGCCCATCGAACTGGACCGCACCAAATGGTCGGGCACTCCGCGAGGTGACGTTCCGGGCTCTCTGGATTTTACCGAGCCGGCCGGAGTGGCGATCGGCAACATCATCACCGTCCTGATCCGCCCCATCTACAGCCCGATGATGTGGCAGTGCTGGTCTTCCGACGGCGGGGCTTCCTACGACGCGGCGGCGCGCGCCACCTTCCCCGGCTACGCGCAGTCCATGATTCGCACCCGATCCGGGGCGATTCTGTGCGCGCACCGCTACCCTCATTATTCGATCAACCTCAGTCACGACCATGGGCTGAACTGGGATGAGGGCACGGTGATCGATTACGCCTTCTGGGGAATGGGCTGCCTGGTGGAGGTGGAACCGAACCTGGTGCTGTGCGCTTACATGAACTGGAATCGGGACCAATCCTTGTTGGTCCAAATCATCCGGGTGACGCCAGAAGGACTCAAACCGGTGCCGCGAAAAACCTGATCATTTGCCGGGGGACGATATCATGGTGCGCCTTTGGAGCATCACGGTTGGCGCCTCGGCGTCGGCGAAGAATTTAAAGGATTTTCCACTCCTTCAGGATGCTCAGGAATGGCGGCTTCGGCTCCTGGAAGAGCCAGTCCACCTGGATCCAGAAGCCCTCCAGAACCGTGCTCCGGAAAATGCCATCCTCTCCGGCGGCAATAGCCAGGTACTTGCCATCTTCGCCGAGGCGGTAAAACTCGGCCCGCTTCTCCTCGGGGTCAAGGATCCAGTACTCTCGCACACCGCCCCGCTCGTACTCGTAAAATTTCTCCACCCGATCGCGCTCGCGGCTTTCCGGGCTGACGATCTCAATCACCAGGTCCGCCGGACCCTCGAGATAAGTCCTTTTGAGGCGCTGCGAATAATCCCAATCATTCCAAACACTTCAAATAATTTAACATCGCCAGAACTGTCAGGCAACGATTACTTAGTGGAAAAAATTTGTCGCGGCGGCGAATTTTTAATATCCTTGGGATTACGGTCATGGACAGGAAGCTTGAAGGCAAGGTCATCGTCATCATCGGCGGCACGGCCGGCATCGGCCTTTCGGCCGCCAAGGCCTGCATCGAGGCGGGCGCGCGGGTGGTCGCTGCCGGACGAGACGAGGAGCGAGCCGAGGCGGCGCGCTCGGAGCTCGGAGAGCGGGCGCGCGTCCTCGCAGGCGATGCGTGCCTTTCCGGCACGGCGGGGAGCGCCATCGAGCTCGCGGCGCGGGAGTTCGGCGGCTTCCACGGCCTCTACCACGTCGCCGGCGGCAGCGGCCGCAAGCTGGGAGACGGGCCTCTGCACGAGATCACCGACGGCGGCTGGGAGGAGACCCTGCGCCTCAACCTCACCTCGCTCTTCTACTCGAACCGCGCCGCCATCCGGGAGTTTCTCCGGCGGGGAACGGGCGGCAGCATCCTGAACATGGCCTCGGTGCTGGGCTTTTCCCCGGCGCCGCGCCACTTCGCCACCCACGCCTATGCCGCGGCCAAGGCGGCGGTCATCGGCCTCACCCGGTCGGCCGCCGCTCATTACGCTCCTCAAAACATCCGCTTCAACGCCATCGCCCCTGCCCTGGTCGAGACCAAGATGGCCTCCCGCGCCGCCGGCGACGCGGCGATCCTCCAGTACCTCCGGACCAAGCAGCCCCTCGAGGGCGGGCGCCTCGGGCAGGCGAGCGATCTGGACGCCGCCGCCATATATTTCCTCTCGGATGACTCCCGCTACGCCACCGGACAGGTGCTGGCGGTGGACGGCGGCTGGTCCGTATCGGAAGGACAGCACGCGGAGTGAGCCCATGAACGACTACGCCATCGGCATCGATCTCGGCGGCACCAACGTCAAGGTGGTGGCGGCGCTGGAGAGCGGCGGCGAGCTCGAGCGCTTCGACTTCAGCACCGCGGACGACGCCAGGGCCGGCTGGGCCGAAGCCATCCGCCGGGAGATCGGCGCCATCGAGAAGCGCCAGAAGCGCAAAGCGGCCTGGGTGGGGATTTCAGCGCCGGGCCACGCCGGGCGCGACAGCCGCTCCATCGTCTGCCTGCCCGGAAGGCTGCGCGGCCTCGAGCGCTTCGACTGGACCGCCTACCTCAAGGACTGGGAGATGGTGCCGGTCCTGAACGACGCCCACGCCGCCCTCCTGGGCGAGGTCTGGAGAGGCGCGGCGCGGGGGTGCCATCACGCGGCGCTGCTGACCCTGGGGACCGGCGTCGGCGGCGCCATCCTCGCCGACGGCCGCCTCCTGAAAGGCCGCTCGGGCCGCGCCGGCCATCTGGGGCACCTCTGCCTGGATCCCGAGGGAGTCCCCGACGTGACCGGCATGCCGGGGAGCATCGAGTGGGCCATCGGCAACTACAGCCTGCCGGAGCGCTCCCGCGGGCGCTTCCCCTCGACGCAGGCGCTCGTCGAGGCCCATCTCGCGGGCGATGCTGAGGCGACGGCGGTCTGGCTCAAGTCGGTGAAGGCCCTCGCCTGCGCCATCGCCTCGATTATCAACGTCCTCGACCCCGAGGTCGTCATCCTCGGCGGCGGCATCGCTCAGGCCGGCCCGGCGCTCCTCGATCCGCTTCATCGCTGGCTGGACCGGTTCGAGTGGCGCCCCCTCGGCGAGAAGGTCCGCATCATCCCGGCCGTCCTGGGCGAGTTCGCCGGCGCGCTCGGGGCGGCTTATTACGCCATCCATTTTTTCGAGCAGGAATCATGAATCCCATGGAAGTTTACCTCGAGAAGTGCCGGGAGCTGATCGGCCTCGTCGCCGCGCAGCAAGCGGCGGTTCAAAAGGCGGCCGGCTGGTTCGCCCGGACCATCCTAGCCGGCCGCATGGTGCACCTCTTCGGAGCCGGGCACAGCCGCATCCTCATCGAGGAGATGTGGCCGCGCTACGGCTCGTTCCCCGGCTTCAATCCCATCGTCGAGCTGTCGCTCAGCTTCCACAACCTGGTGGTCGGCGCGAACGGCCAGCGCCAGGCGATGTTCTTGGAAAACGCGAGCGGCCTGGCCGAGCGTATCCTGCGCAACTTCTCAATTTCAAGGAAGGATTCGGCGCTGGTCGCCTCCTCGAGCGGCACGAACCGGGTTCCCATCGAGATGGCCGAGGGCTTCAAGAAGCGCGGCCTCAAGGTGGTGGCCGTGATCAGCAAGCGGCACTCGGAGGCGAGCCGCAGCCACGATCCGCGCGGCAAGAAGCTGCAGGACTTCGCCGACCTCGTCCTCGACACCGGCGCTCCGCCGGGGGACGCCATGGTGTCGATTCCAGGGCTGGAGACGCCGGTGGCTCCGGGATCGACGGTCGGCGGCTGCCTCCTCATCAACTCCATCAAGGCGGAGGTGGCGGCGCGCCTGGTGAAGGCCGGCAAGCCGCCCAAGGTTTTGAGCGGCGCCGCCGCCGTCGGCGTGAAGAAGTCGGCGGCCCTTTTCGAGGCGGCGTACGATGAGCACGCCCGGCGATTGGCGAAACTTTACGAAAACCTAGGACGCTCATGAAAGACCGACCCCTTCGCACCACCGTGATCGGCAGCTATCCCTTCCCCGGCTGGCTCGAGTTCGCTTCGGCCCATCTCGACAAGTTCGGCGAGGCGGACGTGAAGGAGCTGATCGAGGACGCCGTCGCGATCGCCATCCACGACCAGATGGCGGCCGGCCTCGACGTCATCACCGACGGCGAGCAGGCGCGGCTCGACTTCAACCTGTCGTTTTACGGCTTCATCGAGGGCATCGCCCTCGAAAGCGCGCCGCCGCGGCGCTTCGGCCCGCCGGCCCACGACCAGCGCGGCCAGCACCAGATCACCGGCGAGCTGCGGGCGCCGCGCGGCCTGGGGGCGGTGGCGGATTTCGAGCGCTTGAAGCGCCTGGCGCCGCCGGGGCCGGCGCTCAAGGCCAGCGTCCCCGGGCCGTACACCTTGAGCGGCCGCTTGATCCCCAACCAGCGCTACCCCGACCGCCACGCCGTCACCGAGGCGCTGCTTCCGATCGTGCGCGGGGAGCTTCTGGCCCTCGTCCAGGCCGGCTGCCGCGAGATCACCGTCGATGAGCCCTCCATGAGCTGCTACGCCCACCGCGAGGACACGAGGCGCCTCGTGGACATCTTCAACCGCGCCGTCGAGCCGGTCATCGGCAAGTGCCGGCTCTCCACCCATCTCTGCTTCGGCAACTACAAGGCGCGCGCCGTGGGGCCGCGGCGCTACGCGCCCATGTTCCCCGCCTTCCTCGACCTGAAGGTGGATGAGATCCATCTCGAGATGGCGAGCCGCGAGTTTGCCGAGCTCGAGATCATCGGCGAGATCGCCGCCCGGAAGGACGTCGCCGTCGGCATCATCGACGTCAAGAGCTATTACATCGAAACGCCGGAGGACGTCGCCGCCCGCGTCAAGCGGTGCCTCCAGCACGCGCCGGCCGACCGCCTTTCCTTCGCGCCGGACTGCGGCCTCAGCCAGACGGCGCGCTGGGCGGCGCGGGAAAAGCTGAAGAGCCTGGGGCGGGGGGTGCAAAAGGTGCGGCAGGAGCTGAAGCTGTGATCGAGCCGGTCCTTTCCGACGAGGCGCTGCTTTCCGACATCGCCCGGGCTCCGGATGATCCCGGCGTTTTCCATCTCTAGTGGTTAGACCCTTCCATCAAATCATCTTCGCAGGCTGCGGAGAAGTCTTGGTGGCTGAGGACCAATCTCTAATTCCCTTTGCGTCTTTGCGGTTTTTATTGGGTTGCGGGTGGAGCGCGAAGCGTGCAGCCCGCCTATACCTTCCAGCCCTAATTTTCCGTTAACCAACAGGTCCAGGAGTCGTTTTCCACCAGAAGCAAATTTCAGAGAGACGGAATAAGTGCCCCGCACCGGCACATCGGCCCTGATCCTGAGCCCTTCAAATTTTCGGATTTGCCGGTATCCTGAGGGGGTTTATTTTCAAAGCGAAGTCATAATGCTTCGAAGAGCTTCTGCTTGCAAGGAGTGCCATGAAAGCGACTCGGCTAGCCCTGCTGGGCGGCAAAAAATTGGGGCCGGTGCCGCCCGATCAGCATCCCACATTCACCAAACGCGCCATCCAGCGCGCCGTCAAGCTCCTGGAAAAAGGGGCCACCGTCGGCCTGGGGAAGCACCATCCCATCATCCGCGAGGCGGAGGAGGCCATCGCTCGATGGCAGAAGGCGAAGCACTGCATGGTGGTCTCCTCCGGCCACGCCTCGCTCCAGATCGCGCTCCTCGGCATGGAGATCGGACACGGAGACGAGGTCATCACCACCCCCTACTCCTGGGGGGCCTCCACCTCCTGCATCCTCCACTGCGGCGCGGTCCCCATCTTCACCGACTGCCTCGCCGACACCGGCCTCATGGACCCGGGCGCCATCGAGAGCCGCATCACTCGCCGCACCCGGGCCATCCTGACGGTGCACATTCACGGCCAGCCGGCCGACATGCCCGCCATCATGAAAGTCGCCCGCCGCCACGGCCTGCCGGTGATCGAGGACGGCAGCCAGGCCCACGGCGCCAGGGTGGGAGGAAGAATGGCCGGCTGCTGGGGCGACGCCTCGGGCTTCTCCTGCATGGGCTTCAAGCTCCTCGGCACCACCGAGGCGGGCTACCTGGTGACCCGGCACGAGGAGGTCTACTGGCGCGCCGCGCTCTTTTCCCAGCACATGGGAAGATCGCCCGATCCCGGCTTCCCCAAGGAGCTGCTCCCCTACGTCGATTCCCTCGTCTACAGCTACCGGCTCTCTCCCATCACCGCCGTCCTGCTCATCGAACAGCTCAAGAAAGTGGACCGCGAGATCGAGGGGCGGAGGAGGAACGTCGCCCTGCTCAGAGAGGGCATGCAAGGCGTGGGCATCGCCGAGTTCCCGTATTACCCGGCGGGGACCATCCCCTCTTATTACACCCTTTCCCTGAACTTCAATCCCATCCACGCCGCCGGCGTGAGCCGCGACACGGTGGAGAAGGCGCTCAACGCCGAGGGGCTGCCCATCGGCCACTACGTCCCCGCCCCCATCCCTCACTGGGAGCGCCTGCGGACGCGCGGCTACAAGGGGCCGAAGACCCCCTGGACCGCCCAGCTCGCCGCCGCCGGCGTGGATTATCGACAGGAAACCTACCCCAACTGCCGGATCAAGATCGACCGCTCCCTCGACATGGACTGGAACTACATCCGGCCGTCGCCGGAGAAGATGGGGCGCATCGCCGCCATCTTCGCCAAGGTCGAGGAGAACCTGCCCGCCCTGCGCGACTGGCAGTACCGCATGGAGAAAAAAGCCGCCACCGGGCCCCCCGGCAAGATCAAGCCCAGCCGGAGAGAGGTGATCGCGAAGTCCTGAGCCTTCCCGAACGATTGGTAGACAGAATTGCAATCAAGTATAATGACATACCATGGCAGTAAGAAAAGAGCAGATCGATAAGGCAATTAGGCTGGCAAGAGCTTATGGTGCGACGCGGCTCATCCTTTTCGGCAGCGCGCTAGAAACTCCAGATCAAGCAAAAGATTTGGATTTGGCTTGCGACGGAATAGACGGCTGGAAGCTGTACGAGTTTGGAGCCCATCTTGAGGAAGAACTGGAAATTCCTTTGGACGTCGTTCCTTTAAGCCCACTTACGCCTTTCACCAGACTCATCAAGAAGAGGGGCAAAGTGTTGTTATGACCTTCGCTGATCTCGAAAAAGAGGTCACCATCGAATTTGAACTCATGGAATCGACAGTGAAGGAGCTGGTCTCCTTGTTGAAGGACGTTGGAGAACGAGAACCCACCATCAGAGAAAAGACAGCCGCAGCGGCATTCCTGGCTCAATTTTATAATGGCGTCGAACACATCATGAAAAGAATCTGCCGTTACCATGGTGTTGATTTGCCCACCGGCGATACCTGGCACTCCGAGCTTTTCAAGCGATTTTGTTCCCCGGGTTTCAAGCCATTGCCAATTTTACTTGGTAAATCGCTTGCTTCAAATTTAGCACCCTACCGCAATTTCCGGCATGTCGTCTTCCACAGTTACGGTTTTCAACTGGAGTGGAGCCGGATGATCGATGGGATCAGAACCATCCAAAAAGTCTTCCGCCAATTCAAAAAGAAATTGACGGATTACCTGGAAAATCAAAAGGAATCGCTTCCATAATTTTTCTTACTTTGTTGGCAGCATCTTGACGATGCGGACAACCCGGCCGGGCTCGGGAGTCAGGGGGATCTCGAATGGCTTTCGTTCGGGGATGGCAATACGCGCCCGCGCTCCCTGAGGAAAAATCGCGTAGCAGCGGACTTCTTTCCCGGGAGAGACCGGCTGCAGCTCGCTCACGTAAAGGGAGTGATCTGGATGGTGCGCCACGACATGCACCGGAAGCGAATCGTCGGGCAAAGAGATCTCGTAGCGGCCATCCGGATCGGTGAACGCCACCTTGCTGGTGAACGGAAAGACCGAGAGACCGATGTGGACACGGGTGTATTTATCCACGGCAACGATGGTCGCCTTGGGCACCGGCGCTCTGGCCGGGTTGAGGACCCTTCCGAAGACCGCCGTCCGCTCGGCCTTGAGGAGGAACTCCACGGTGTTTTCCTCGCCGCAGGCGAGCTGGACGGTCCGCATCGCCTCCGATTCGCCCGAACGGATGCGAATGGCGATGCTCTCCTGGAGGCGCGCCCGAGCTTCGGTCAAGTGGCAGAGATGGTAGAGCAGGCGCCGGGCTTCGGAACCGAAAGTATGGGATCTGTTTTGTTTGCCAAGGAGCTGACCAGAGCCCCGGAGATCGGAACGTTCCCGCGAGCGGCGTCCACCAACCGCCCGGTGATCACTGGAGCCGGTTCGAGGATCATCACGACCGCCCCTGCAAGCCCCGATTTCGGGAAGTCGTCAATTTTTTTATTCTGAGGGGCAAAGAGCGGCGCGGCCGCAACCAGTACGGCGGTGTCACCCAGTCGCTCTGGCGCGACGAACTCGCCGCTCTCGTTCTTGTCTTCGAGCACGAGCCGATGACGGAAGTCGTGACCACCTCTTTCCCCACCGGCCCGGTCGCACCACACCAACCGAACGGAGGCGTTTTCGATAGCCCTCCCCTCCCCATCTACCACCCGGACGCGCAGCGCCGGTCGCGCCGGTGCCGGCGGAGGCGCGGCCGGCGCCAGGGCCGAGAGTGGCGCTGCGGCGCTCTCCGGCTCCATCGCGGCCGCCGGGAGTGGCAGATTTTCGCGCCGAACCACGGGCGGAGAGGCTTTTTCTTCCACCCTGGGCCAGAATGCCACCGTCACCGCCGCCAGAAGGGCCAGGAGACCCGCCGCGGCCAGGCCGAGGTTTTTGCCGCTCATGAGGACCGCTCCTTTCATCGCCAGGGGGATGGGTGAACCGCGGGCGGCAAGCGAAACGGCTTCGCCGCCGGCGGCCCTTGACCTTCCAGGCCCTCCCCAAGGGGACCAGGTCACGCCGGGCGGGATTGGTGAACGTAATTCCGGCGGCTAATTTTCGCAGGGAGCCGTCTCCCCCTCGCGCCAGGGGGCCTTGGAGAGGTCGACCAGCTCGATGCCGAGGCGGCGGGCGACGTCGAAGATGCGCTCGTCGCGGTAGAACTCGCCGAAGCAGACCTTCTTGATGCCGGCGTTGGCGATCATCTTGAAGCAGTTCCAACAGGGGCTGGCGCTCACGTAAATGAAGGCGTTGGCGATGTTGACGCCGTTCTTGGCCGCCTGCAGGATGGCGTTGGCCTCGGCGTGGATGGTGGCGATGCAGTGGCCGTTTTCCAGCATGTGCCCCACCTCGTCGCAGTGCGGCATGCCGGCGATCGAGCCGTTGTAGCCGGTCGAGAGGATGTTGCGGTCGCGGACGATCACCGCGCCGACGTGCTTGCGGTCGCAGGTCGAGCGGCCGGAGACCTCGCGGGCGATGCGCATGAAGTAAGTGTCCCAGTCGACTCTCGTCTTCCCCATGATGTTATCCCCTCAATAATTCTCAGAACTTCCCAGAATCCGTACAGGTCGTCCATTTTTCCGGTTCTTGCCCGAAAGCTGGGCATCCGGCGAGAAATCATCATATACTCGATTAAAACATTTATTCTCGATTATTTTCACCTCAATTGCGGGCCGTTTCGACATGAAATTTCAAGGAGACATCCACTCCATCCCGATTGCGGACGTGGCGCAAAACCTCGCCGCCAACCGCAAGTCCGGCGTTTTGACCATGCGCCGCGGGCAGGAGGTCCGCCGCATCCTCTTCCGGGATGGCAAGATCCTTTCCTATTCCGACAACACCGGTTTTTCCATCCCGCGCTGGATCGAGGAGAAGGGGATCGTCGACTCCAAGGTCCTTGAAAAAGCGCTGGTCCGCTACAAGAAGACCCGCAAGAAGACGCTGGGCGAGATCCTCGACGAATCCGAAGTCATCAAGAAGGAGGAGTACCTCGAGTACGTGCACGATCTGGTGAAGGAATTGCTCTTCGAGACCTTCACCTTCCGCGACGGCACCTTCGAGTTTTCCGAATATATCAAGGATCCCAACGCCTTTGACCGCGAGATCATCGGGGCCGGCATCGAGCTGCCGGTCGGCCCGGTGATCATGGAAGCGGCCCGGCGCATCGACGACTGGGAGGCCATTCGCAAGTGCCTGCCCTCGGAAAACGACATCTATCAGATTCCGGCGGCGGAAAAGGAGAGCCTCCTCAAGGAGTACGAGGAGGATGAAGTCACCCAGGCCGCCGTCGAGCTGCTGGACGGCACGCGGGCGATTCGCGAGGTCATTGCCAAGATCCCCGCCAGCCGCTTCGAGGCCTGCCAGGCCATTGCCGAGCTGGTGGGGAAGAAGAGGGCCAGGCCGGTCGATGGCATGGAGCTGCTCGAGCAGTTCCCGGGGGACGGCACCCCGGAGGAGCGGGCCCGCACCCTGGTTCGCCTCAAGGCCGCCCTCGAGCGCGAGCCGGGCAACCGCGTCCTCCTCCAGAAAGTCGCCGAGCTTTCCCTGGCCGAGGAGAAAAAGGATGACGCCGCCACCTATTTCAAGCTGCTGGCCCTGGCCCACCTCGACGGCGGCGACCTCGAAGGGGCCGAAGAGGGGCTGCGCCAGTCGATCGAGCTGAATCCCAAGGACATCGGCGCCTGGCAGAAGCTCTACGACATCATCGAACAGCGGGACGCCGACAGCCCCCTGCTCACCTTCGGGACGGAGATGGCCAAGCACCTTCGCGGCCTCGGGCTGGAAGAGCTGGCGCGGGACCATCTCTCCCGGATGATCGCCCGCTTTCCAACCCAGAAAAACCTGCGTTTCGAGCACGCCGAGACGCTCTTCGCCCTCGGCGACAAGGCCGGCGCCATCGACCGGCTCCTGGAGATGGCGCGCGACGGCCTCCGCAAAGGGCTCCTCGACATCGCCGAGCGCGCCCTGGCCAAGGTCATCGAGTACGACCGTGACCACAAGCGCGCCAAGGAGATTTACGAAAAGATCCGCAGCGGCAAGCTGGAGCGCCAGCGCGCCCGCAGGAAGATCCTCCTCCGCGCCAGCAGTGCGGCCTTGATCCTCGCCTTCCTCGGCTTTTTCATCGGTTACGACCTCTTCGCTCGCCGGGAGTTCGCCATCACCACGCGGCAGGTGCTCGCGGAAGGGCTGATCGAGCGGGGCGAATACGACAAGGCCCTGCACCGCCTGGAAGAGGTTCGCAACCGCCATCCCGTGAGCCTCCTCAAGTTCCTCGAGGCCAAGGAGATCATCGAGGTTTTGAAGAGGGCGGCGGAGCAGAAGAGGAATCCGAACAAGGACGTCCCGCTGCTGCCTAAACTAAAAAATTAGGGACAGCCACTAGTTTTTTTCCGGCAGCGGCTGGCCCCTGGTCTCCGGGGCGAAGGGCAGGACCAGGAGGCCTAGGAAAAAGATGCCGCACAGGGTCAAGCCGGCGTAGCGGAGCGGCAGCGGCTGCTCGAAATTGTGGTAAACTTTCCCCGTCAAGTAGCCCAGCAGCCACGGGCCCGAGGCGGCGACGAACCGGCCGACGTTGTAGCAGAACGAGGTGCCGGTGCTGCGCAGGTGGGTCGGGAAAAGCTCCGGAAAGTATATGGCGTAGAGGCCGAAAAGCGACAAGAGGAAAAATCCCATGATGGGGATCATCCAGAAGAGGTCGTCGAGGCTGTCGAGGTACCAGAAGACCAGCGCCGTGCTCAGCATGGCGCAGGTGAAGGCCAGCGCGAAGGCCGGGCGGCGCCCCATCCTCTGAGCGATCTTGCTGAAGGTCAAGATGCCGAAGAAGGCGGCTATCTGCTGAACCAACAGGCTCACCCCCTTCCAGTAGGTGACCCGGCCGCGCACTTCATCGGCGCTGAGCCCCTGCTCCGAGAAGATCCTGGTGAAGACCTTGTCGACCAGATCGGGGCTGAAAAAGCCGATGCCCCACAAGCCGATGACGCCGGTGCAGGCGAGCAGGAGGCCGATCACGGCGTTCCGGCGCCACCGCGGGGTGCCGAAAAGCTCGCGGTAGTAGGCGAGGTTGTTCTCCTTCACAAGCCCGGCCGCCTTGGCCGCCACCCAGCGCTCCGGCTCCTTGAGGCGGGCGCGGATCACCAGCGCGAGCAGCGCCGGCAGGGCGCCGATCAGGAACATGATCCGCCAGCCCCAGCCGAGCGGGACGGTTCCCGAGCTCTCCAGGTGCCCGATGCCCATGCCGATGAGCGCGGCGGAGATGTTGCCGACGGCGGAGAGGGCTTGCAAGAGGCCCAGCGCGAACGGGCGGGCGCGGTCCGGCATCACCTCCGCCACCAGGGCCACCCCGACGGCGAACTCCCCGCCCACCCCCAGGCCGGTGATGAAGCGGTAAAAGGCGAAGTCCCAGAATCCCACCGAGAGCGCGCTCAGGCCGGTGCAGGCCGAGTAGATCAAGATGGTGATCATCATGATCCGGGCGCGGCCGAAGCGGTCGCCGAGGACGCCGAAGACCAGGCCGCCGGTCGCCCAGCCGATCAGGAAGATCGAGGTGACGTAGCCGCTGTACTCATCCACCAGCTTGGTGGCTGCCGGCGTGCCCGGGGAGGGGGCGAGAAGCTCCTTCATCGCCGGCACCCGCGCCAGCGTGAAGAGCTGCTGGTCGAGGCAGTCGAAGAGCCAGCCCAACGCGGCGACGATCAGGACGAACCAGTGGTAGCGGTTGAGTTCCTTGTAGGCGGGTCGATTCATGGCGGCGGATCCTTCAGCGGCTCAGGGCCTTCTCCACCGCCAGGCGGGTCTTCTCCAGGCCCTCCCTGGCGACCTGGAGGGCGTCGCGCTTGTAGTACTCCTTGTTGAACAGCTCGAGCGACAGCATGCCGCGGTAACCGATCCGGTTCAGGTCCTTGAGGATCTGGCCGAGCGGCGCCACCCCGTCGCCGGGGAAGACGCGGTGCGCGTCGGTGATCCGCTCCCGCGGCGGAGCGTTGGGGTAGTCATTTATGTGGAGGACCGAGATGCTGCCGCCGTAAATCAGCGGCAGGCCGGCCGAGCCGCCGCCTCCCTTGTAGAGATGGTAGACGTCGAGCACCATGCACGCCTCGGGATCGCCGCTCTCGATGGCCACGAAGGCGACCTCGCTCAGATGCGAGAGCAGCTTGGCGAAGCCCCACAGCTCCACCGAGGGGATGACGCCCATCTGCTTCCCCACCAGGAGGAGGTCGCGGTAGCGCTCGGCGGCCTCGGCGAGCGTCACGCCCGCCACGTTACCCGCCGGCGGCGCGGCGAGGCGCTTCGCTCCGATCTTGGCGGCCATTTCCATCGTCCGCTTGACCTCTTCCAGCGCCTTCTTGCGGGCGCCGGGATCGGCAACGGCCCACTGGGGGAAGGCGATGAGCCCCACCACTTCGAGGCCGCCGTCCCGGAAGCGCTTCCCCAGGTCCTCCAGCGAGCCGCCGCCGGCGGCGTGCTTTTCAAGCTCTTGAGCCCACGGCTCCATGCCGTCGTACCCGGCCTTGGCGGCGAGGTCGATCTGCTGGACGATGGTCAGGTTGTGGCCGAAAAGGGTGCTCGAGTTGAGCGCGATGCCGAAGGGCCGGCGGCGCGGCTTTTCCTCCTCCGCCAGGGCGGCGCCGGACGGCGCGGCGGCGATTCCAAGCGCGGCGAGCCCCGCCGCCCCCAGGCGGGCGCCGCTTTTCGCCAGGAGATCCCGGCGGGAAATTTTTTCGGTCATATGGCTTTTTTCCTCCGACGATTTTAAGTAAGCTTAATCAAATTGAACGAACCCTGATACTCGACAAAGGAGTTTCGAGAATGCTGTTCCAACTGGTCTTGGTAGTGATTTCCGTCAATGGCCCAGAATCCTCGCAAAATCCGGGCGATAAGGCCAGCGAAAAACCGGCGCTGGCTCCGGCGCATCCGGGCCCGGCCCGCGGCCGCTGGGTCCTGGATGGCGAGGGGAATCCGGTGAAGCCCCGTCCTTTCGAGCGCGGCCTCCAGACCTCGGCGCTGGTCTTTTACCGCGACCGGCTCTGGTCGGCGGGCGACCAGCGGAGCGAGTACCCCGGCCGGCTGCTCGAGATCGATCCCAAGACCGCCCGACTCGCCGGACCGCCCATCCGCCTCCCGTGCGGCGAGTCGGTCACCCCGGGCCCGCTCGTCGACGCTTACAGGGGCATCCGCAATCCCGACTACGAGGGCCTGACGGTCCATCCTCGAAAGCCCGACACTCTCATCGCCGTCACCGAGGACAAGCAGCAGCTAATCATCGAAATCAAGCTGGCCTTCGAAGGATCCTCCGTCCAGGCTTCCATCGTCCAGATCACCGGCCTGGAGTTCCCCCCCGGCCTGGCCGCCTTCAAGGACGATCCCAACTACCGCATCGAAGGCGTCGCCGCCTCGCTCGAGTCGCCAAAGCTTTACCTCGCCTGGGAGCGCGCCAAGGACAACCGACCTCGAATCTTCCAGATCTCCTGCGAGGAGGCGGCCCGCGGCGGCGCGGTCAAGCCGGCGGAAGTCCCCATGGACTTCGGCGCCGTCCCCCCCCGCGCCGACAAGCCGCGCGCCCTCCTCAACCTGAACGACCTGCAGGCCCTGAAAGTCGGCGGCAAAGAGCTGCTCCTAGCCCTGGCCCGCGACCAGGAGCGGATGCTGCTGCTCGATCCCGAGCAAGGCCTGGTGGTCCGCGCCGTTGACCTTGACTTTCAAGACCCCGGCGGCGAGAAGATCCTCTGGGTGTCACCGGAGGGGCTCGCCGCCGACCCGCATACCAAGCGCCTCTGGGTCATCAACGACCCCGACTCCATCGCCGGCAACTACCGCCTCCTCAAGGACCAGTCGGCGGAGGGGAGATTCGCCGACATGGCGCCGCTCCTCTTCGAGCTGCCCTGGGCGGAAGTCCTGGGAGAGGCCGGGAGATGAGACCCCTACATGCCACTGGTGTACGTTTGCATTTTGCTTTTAAAGGTCTTAAAATCCTACACCGAAAATTTTTCGTAAGCGGCGCAGAAAATTTTAGGGTCCACTTTGGTAGCGGGCGAAGCGCGAAACCTGTCTCAGGATTGAGCACGATCATTTTTAAAAAAACGACATCCTTCAAAATTCCAGATTCAAAAAGGAGGTTGTAATGTTTTGCACAAAAATCGTGATTCAGTTTCGCCGGGAACGGTTGTTGGCGCTATTGTTCTTCATTGGAATGCTTGCCAATTTCGCGCTCGCCCAGAATCCGGATCCAAGCCTTATTGGATACTGGCCGTTTGATGGCGACGGCGCGGACCTTTCCGGAGGCAACCGCCCGCTTGAGCTGGCCGCCAAGGTCGGTTTCGATACCGGGCTCTTCGGCAAGAAGGCGCTCTCGGTTCACCCCGGCGATGTGGATGTGGCTGGTGGTGAGCTGGCGCCGGCCTTCCGTCCCGTCGATGACCCGGTGTTCAATTTTGGAGCCAACGACTTCACCGTCCAGGCGTGGGTGAACTACAACGACCCAAGCGGCGGTCAGGTTCTGATTGAGAAGTTCAGCGGCGCCTCTGGTTGGACGGTAACCAAAACTGCGAACAACGTCTATCAATTCTTTCTGGACAATAATGCCTACCTCAACCCGAAACCGGTGACGATCGAGGCGGGGGTTTGGAACCATTTCCTGGTCCGAAGGAGCGGAACCGTGATTGAGATTTATTTTAATAATACCGCCATCGGATCTTTGGACACAGACCGCCCAGTCCCCGATAACACCAACCAGCTCCTCATCGGCATGCGCCGAGGTACGCCAGATTCTTCAATCACCAATGGATTGATCGACGAGGTCGCCATCTGGAATCGGGCCCTTGGCGATGCCTAGATCGGCATACTATACAATGATGGTTTCGGAATCCCCGTCAGCGTGGGCCCGCCCCCGCCTCCGAAGTTCCTCCGCGGCGATGTCAACGCCAATCTCAAGACCGATGAATTCGTCACCGATGCCATTTATCTGCTGTCGTATCAGTTCCTGGGGGGGCCGAAACCTGATTGCCTGGATGCGGCCGATGTCGATGACGATGGCGAGATCAGCGCTATCACTGACGCCATTTACCTTTTGGTTTTCGGATTCCTGGGTGGTCCCAGGCCGCCGCTTCCAGGACCGGGGACTTGCGGGCCAGATCCCACAGCCGATAAAAATGAACCCGAACACGATATCGGCTGCGCATCCTATCCGGCCTGTCTTTGATGATTGCCTGTAAAAAAACAGTAGCAAAGCATAATCGCGCCTACACTTTGCAGTCTATCATCACCTAGGAGTTACAATTCGTATAATACTTGGAATTTTCCCCAGCATCCAATGCATCTGGGCTCCTTAAAAAAGTACAGCTAAGGGCTGAGCCACATCAGGATCGGATAATCCGGAATGTTCAGTTCAGGGATGACGATATCGCCGCCGTTTTGATTCCATTTCAATTCCTGCTCAAAGCCATTGAGCAGGTCGATGAGCGTGACTCTTTTCTGTTTCATATTCCTGATCGTCACCTCGGTTTTACGACGTGGAGCGGGACCATCAGAAGTGGAGCCAACCAAAGCGGCGCTGACCATGAACTCCCCGCCGGCTTTGCGGAAGGCGTAGGTTTCAAAATCGGCCTGCCTGCCTGTAAAACTCACCTCGACTTCGGCCGGCAGCGCATCCTCCATGACCGTGGCCAGCGTGCGGAAGGCGTAGTAGCTGGCTGCCGGCATGACCGTGCTCAATGGGTTCGAAGCGAAGGTGCCTCGAAACAGCCCGAGATTCCAAGGGAAGGATGTATTCCAGGTCTCGCAATAAAACATATAGACGCCCAGGCCAAGACCGGTTACGAAGGTGCGGAGAATGTTTTTCGTATGCCGCATCTCCCCGCCATGCCTGTAGGCGACTCCGGGCACGGGAAAGAGGCTCCAGTTGTTCTCGGTGGCCATATACTCGCCCGTAAAGCCCCGAGCCGCAGCATAGGCTTTAACATCCCGAACCGCCGCCGGATATGACCTGTAGTACTCTGAACCCAGATCCGTGTCATAGAATGGATGGAAACCGATGGCATCTACCAGAGGACCGGCGCCTTCATCCAAGCAGGTCTTTATGAATTGCTGCTGCGAAGGCCCGAAGCCCCCGGTCGAACCGAGCATGATTTTGCATTCAGGACATTCCCGGCGGATGGCGGGAGCGGCAGCCTTGACGAGCTTCATGTACTCTCGCGCGGCTTCAGGAGTGTCTCCCCAACCATAGTTTTCGTTCCTCCTCATATTTTGTTCGTTCCAGATCTCGAAATATTTCACGCGATCGCGAAAGTGGCCCACCATGAACCGAGCGTAATTCACGAATCCCTGGAGCGTCTCCGGACTGGCCGTAGGCAGGGAAGCGAGCCGCTGGCTGTGCTGTTCCACCCAGTCCCTGGTCGTGTAGTTTTTCCTCGGCGCTTCGGTGTCGTACAACCAGTTGCCGTAATCGAGAGCCAAGATTATGTTTGTTCCGTTTTTCACCGTCTCGGTCATGGCTTGGTCCGCCCGAGGATCGATGTAATATTTCCCCTTTTCGTTCGGTTCGACATAAACCCATTGAAAAATCGACTCCCAGTAATTGACCCTGACCCACTTGTCGCCCAGGTCGTAATGAATCGGCCAGTAGAGCTCATGCTCCTCGGCCGTAAGTCCATCGCCATAATAAGTGGATGAAACCGTGGCGCCAGCGCCGCGCGACAACCGAGCGACATTGTTCCCTTTCCCATCGATGGCTTCGACCTCAGCGATCGAAAACGAATATTGTTCTCTGGCGTACCACCATCCTGTGATGAGGGACATGCGGTTGGCCAGAATCCAGATCGCGCGCACCGGTTCGGCGGGGTTGACAGGAAAGCGCAAAGTTCCACCCGGCTCGGGCGGGAGCTGATCGGCCGTGTGGTACACGGTGGCCCACTTCACGAGATTGGAAGTGAGTTTGATGGTCAACTCGCCCGGTATTCCCATCCCGTCTTTTCGGGAAACGATGCGCACCTCTTTAAGTGGCGCCGGAACCGGCAAATCGATGCGCACCCAAGCCTCTTCCTGATCGCGGAAATTCAAGGCGTGGCTGCACCAATAGGTGCTTGAGTCCCCATCGATGAGATGAAACCACAAATACGGTTGGAAATCCATCAGGAGGGTTCGCGGCACACGAGGCGTGGAAGTTCCCAACCGATTTTCCTTCAGTTCCCAGGATTTTTTGGGCTTGATTTTCACTCGCGGCAAGGGATTGCCTTCCTGAACGGAGAAATCCTTTTCAAAGTCAGGCGAGACGGCGTAGATGAAGGCCTGGCCGATCTGGTAAACCGGGACGCCGTCAATGCGGCCCACGATCACATCCCCCTGGGATGTCTTTTGGGTGGCAGGATTCTGCTCCAGAACGCTTTCCTGCGACCAATCCTCACCGGCCGGACATACTGCAAAAAAAATTACACCCAGAAAGATCCGATTCATAGGAGTCGCTCCATCCGTTGAGAGAATAGGACTTTTTTTGTAGTTTCAAGGAATTTCAAGAAAGTAGTTGCCAAACTCATCCCGCCGGCGACCGGTGGCTCCGCTGCGGTAGGGCGGCCGCGCTGCAAGAGATCGGAGGCATCATGGAGCGGATCCCCTATTCCAGCTGCAGTCTGCGGCCGTATTCTTTCAGGATTGGCTCCAATCCCACGCCGAGAAGACCATTATTGGTTTCGCCATCCGGCGCCGGGCCTCCGAAGGTATAGTTCCTCAGCTTTTCTGCATACGAGCGGCCTGCCCGCAGCTCGGCCTTCTGCTGGTCCTGGTCTTTCGCCAGGATCATCCGGATAACGTGGTCATAAAGATGAAGCGCGAGTTCGCCGTAACGGAAGAGGTGCTCGTCCTCGGAGATTCGGGTCTTCACGGTGGCAGGGGTCTCCGCCTGGAGAGCTTGATTCATAATCCGTCTGGCGTTTTCAAGCGAGGCCATGATCTCAATCCAGTCGGGCGCGTCGTTCCGAGGGGGATGAAACTCCTCGAATCTCAAGTGATCCGAAATCACCGACCTTTCGGGAAAGCCCAAGAAAATGTCCTGGCCGGCTTCTTTGGAACCGGGAAAGTTTTTTTTCCCATACCAGGATATAGGCGGGATGTTGCCGATAGGGAACAAAGGTACCTCCGGGTGCCGGTTGACCACGTGCAGCTTCTGCCATAGATCATACCGCCAGGCCGTCGCATTGGACATGGCCTGTTCCAGCGCCGTGTAGTATTCCTGCATGACCTTTGCCGCCGGGCCGTAGTAGTTCTGAAAATAGTCGTTCCACAGGCCGCGCAGGTCACTCCGGGGATTCCACATTTGCCGGGCGAACTGGTAATTGGTCAGGGCGCGGTGCCCCCAGGCCCCGGCCGGACAGAGCATGTAGTTCATTCCGGCGACGCCTCGTTCGGCGAAATAGGGGATGTCATTCCCCATGCTGTTTTTGAAGATCACGGGGAACTCCCGGAATCCGGAAAGGTTGTAATACTCGCCGATGATGACCTTGCCTCGGTAGTGCGCATGAGGCGAGGTCCAGGAGCGGAGGCTGGTGTCGTAGTAGAGATTCAACTCGGCGCAGTCCGGATCGTTGAACCTGTGAAAATAGCAGCGCCGGATGGGGAAGAAGGTCACGGCGGTGCTGGCGCGATCGAAATCCTCGGGCAGGGGTCGGGTGGGCGGCTGGACGGTCTCCTGGTAAGAGAGCAGAAACGTTTTGACGGGGCGGGTCAGCCGCCGTTCCCGCCGGGCTTCGGCCAGGGCCTGTCCCATCTGATAAACCAGGTTCAACAAGCGATCGGTCGGAGTTCCCAGCTTCCGGCACTCGCTGCAGGCACACCACTTGCCGGCATCAAAACCCCAGATTTCGACAATGTCCGCGTCTTTCCACTTGCCGGAGTCAAGGGCGATGATCAGATCCTTCTGCAGCTCCCTTATCAGGGCGGAGTTGGAAGTGCAGTAATTGACGTTATAGACCGGCTGGTCATCGGGTAAGTTGCGCTTTCCGTTCCCAGCCATTCCGAACCACTCCGGATGAGCCTCGTAATGCCGCTCGGGCGAGACCAGATCGGTAAAGAATCCATGTTGCCCGACGGCGCTCATCATGCCGAGTTTCCGGCGAAAACCCTGGGATGCGCCGCCTCCTGCATATCCGTTGAGCCGGTTTCGGGCCATCCAAAAGTAGAGCTCCTTGTTTCGTATGTCGGCATAAAGTTGGCGATATCCCATCGCCGGATGCTCTCCCCAATCCAGCGACCCGACGCGAATGGTCGTCTGGCGGGGGACGATCGTATCCCGCTCGCTTGGGCTGAACCAGCGAACGCCCAGGGAATCCAGAAAAGCATAAGTGCCGTAAAGGGTGCCGATGGGGCCGTTGCCGCGAATCAAGATGATTCCACCGCCGGGGTCCGCGTAGGAATAGATGTAGAAGCCGTCCGGCGAATCTCCGGCTTCGACCGCCACCTTGCCGGGATCGAGCGCGCCATAAGCGTCCCGCGCTCGCCGATTTTCGAGCGGGCTGCCCAGTTGAATAACGGTTCCCGAAACATCGCGGCTGGAGTCAACGATCGGCAGGACTTGCGGATCGGTTTCATCCAGGCCCGCCATGCGGCAGAGGTGATGCCGGAGTTCGAGCGCTGCAAAGCCCTCGGTGGCAGCGGCGCGGTCCGAAGGGTCCGCCGCAAACCATTCCTGGGTGGATCCGATGCGGTCAGCCGCCTCGCTGGCAGTCTGGGCTGAAGAGAACCGCCCTAGATGGACCAGTATCGTCGCTTGCGCCACGCTCTCGCGCACGATAAATTGCTGGCCCGCAACCACCGGGACATTCTGGAAGAGCAGGAGTGGGAGCAGGACGGAATAGACCTTCATGGCCGGGAGTTTACCATTAGTGCTTTGGAACCTCAACTTCTGTATAATGTCAGTCGGTGTTGCGATACTTTCTCCTGCTCATCAGCGTTTTGTCCCTCGCCCAGGGGGGCTTTTTCTCACGCGCCCACGCGGTGGTGATTTCGGAGATCCATTACCATCCCCGGCGCGGCGAAGAAGCGCTGGAATTCATCGAGGTCGCCAACGACACCTCCACCCCCGAAGACCTTTCCGGCTACGCTTTTGTCAAAGGCATCCAATTTGTCTTCCCGCCGGGCACCATCCTCCACGCGCGGGATTTTTTGGTGATTTGCGCCAGCGTGGAAGCCGTCAAGGCGCGCTACGGCATCGAAAACGCCATTGGCAATTACAAGGGTCAGCTCGACAACGGCGGCGAGCGCATCACGCTCGTCAACCAAGCCGGCATCGCCGTTCAAGACCTCAACTACCGCGATGAGGGGAAATGGCCTGTCGAGCCCGATGGCGCTGGCCACACTCTCAGCCTGGTCAACGTCCACCTCGATTCCAAGGAGCCGGAAAGCTGGATCGCCAGCCCCAAGCTGGGAGGAACTCCTGGCCGGCCCACTTTTGAAGGCGCAGGTTTTGAAGCCCCAATTTTTGAAGGAAGGGGGCCGTCCTATCAGGAAACCGCCATCATCCCGGCGCTAGACACCTGGCGCTACATGAAGGGAACCGGGCCTTTTTCGGATCCTCCCTCGGCGTGGTCCCAGCCGGATTTCGACGATTCCCAGTGGCTCCTCGGCGCCGCCGGTTTCGGCTTTGCCGACGATGACGATACGACCGTCCTCACCGACATGCAAAAAAATTACTCCTCCGTCGCCTGTCGAAAATTTTTTGATCTGACCGCCGAACAGCTCAAACTGCCTGGAGATTTTTATCTGGCCATCGATTTCGATGACGGCTTTTGCGCCTACCTCAACGGCCTGGAAATTGCCCATTATAATTGTCCTTCCGTTGACCCGGACGCTCTCTGGAATGCCGTTGCCGCCGACATCCATGAGGCGGGCGTTCCGGAACTCTTCAAGATCCCCCGCGTTTCCCTGATCGCCGGCAGAAACATCCTCGCCATCGTCGGCTTCAATAACAAAATCAACGATTCCGATTTCAGTCTCAGCCCCGCCATGACGTTTCGCCAGCCTGTAGACCGGCCGGCGATTTGTTTCAACGAGCTGTATCGCGGCGAACGCAGAGGCTCCGGCTGGGTGGAACTCTTTAACGGCGGATCGGCCAGCGCCGACCTCTCCGGTTTTCGACTCGTCGATGACCCGGCGCGCCCGGATGCTTATACTTTTCCCGCCGGGACGGCGATCGAGCCGCGCGGATTTCTGATCATCCGTGAAAGCGATACTTCCTTGGCTCTTTCGGAGCCGGAGGTCCGCTTGTTTCTCATCCGGCCGGATGGAGAGGCCGCCGCCGCGGCAGTCTTTGATCGCGAACCCGCGACTGATTGGCCGGCGGGCAGTTATTCCGAGGGGCGCTTTCCGGACGGAGGTCGAGCCGGCTGGATTGTCCGGACGCCGACGCCCGCGAGCGCCAATCAGGTCTCCAGAGTTACCGGCATCGTCATCAACGAAATTTTTTACCACCCGCCTGAGGATCGAGTGGGCGAGTTCATCGAGCTTTATAACCGCGGCAAGACTGCCATCGATCTCTCCGGATGCCGTTTCGCGAACGGCATCGAGTATGTCTTTCCGGAAAAAACCGCCCTGGGACCCGGTGAATATCTCGTCCTGGCGGCGGATCCGGAAATCATCAAAAACCGCTATGGTCTCCTGAACGTCCATGGCCCGTGGTCCGGCAATCTGTCCAATAGGGGCGAAAATATCCGCCTGGCGGATCGGTTCGGCAATCTCATCGATGAAGTTCGTTATCGCGATGGCGGCAACTGGTCGATGTGGGCGGATGGGGGAGGATCGAGCCTCGAGCTGATCGATCCCCAGCAAGAAAACGATGCCGCCTCGGCCTGGGAGGGGAGCGATGAAACCGCCAAATCGTCATGGGAGCAGCTGTCTTTCTCAGCGCCCCATTTCGTTCCCGCCAATCAAACCGAGCTGCATCTTTACCTCGTCGAGCGGGGCATCTGCCGCCTCGATGATATTTCTATCCAGCGCTCTGGCGATGGCCAGAATTTGATTCCCAATCCCGGATTTGAAACCGACACCCTGCCATGGCGGATTGAAGGCACGCACGTTCGTTCCAGACGCATTGCCGCTGACAAGCGTTCCGGCGAAGCGTGCCTGGAACTGGTCGCCACGGGAAAAGGGGATGCTTTGTGCAATCGCATCGAGACCGACACGGTTCCCAAAATGGCTGCCGGCAGCTACCTGGTTTCTCTCTGGGCCCGCTGGCAGCGCGGCTCGAGCTTGCTCATCGCCCATGGCGAATTTACTCCCGGTCCCTGGGGCCAGCTCTCGGGGAACACGCTGGCGGCGCGATTGCGCCTGAGCGTGCCTTGGAATCTCGGAACGCCGGGAGCCGAAAACAGCGCGAGCCGGCGCTTGCGTGAGGAGACCGGCGCTGCCAACCTGGGCCCCATCCTCAGCGAAGTGCGGCACCAGCCTCCCTTGCCGCTCGCCTTCCGCCCCATTTCCTTGAGCGCTCGCGTTTCCGACTCCGATGGCATTGCCAGCGTTACGGCTTTTTACCGGGAAGGAAACGCCGCGGGAGATTTCACGAGCGTTCCCCTCTACGATGATGGCGCGCACGAGGATGGCGCTGCGGCGGATGGACTTTTCCGAGGCGAGTTGCCGAGCTATCCTAACCGGACCCGCCTGGTTTTCTATCTGGAAGCCATCGATCAAAGAGGAGCGGGACGCCGCTTCCCCATCGAGGCTCCGGAAAAAACTTGCGTGCTCATGGTGGAATTGCCGCTGGACACGACCCTCGACGTGTGCCGGATCATCCTCGATACGGAGCGCACCGCGGAGCTGCAGCGCCGGCCCCTCCACTCGAACGATCTCGTCGATGGCACCCTGGTCTACAATAACGAGGAGGCGTTTTATAATGTCGGCGTGCGGTATCAGGGAAGTGCCTGGGGCCGGCCATCCAAGAATAATTTTCGCGTCCGCTTCGCCGACGATCAGCCGTTCCTTCGCGGCCACCGAGCCGTCAATTTTTCTGACAAAGGCTCCAGTCCCAACGAAGGCTCGGCGTATTTTTTCGTAGGCCGGAGCGGCACGGCGGCGAATCCGGCGCCCACCGCCGACTACTTTTATATGGGAACCTTCTTTAACGGCGTCATTCGCGGCACCTACGGCGTGATTCAAACGGTTGATGTAGATTACATTGAAAAATGGTACGGCGACGATGCCGTGCAAGACGCCATCGTGCTGAAAGGGGTCGGCCGGCCCGCCTTCAACGACTCCTGCTCGCAAGCGGCTTGGGATGGCGCTTATCTCCACTACCGCGGGGAAGAAACCGAAAATTACCGCGCTTACTGGATTCACAGCCTGCACCAGAGCCGCGACCGCTGGGAGCCGTTTTTGGAATTGACTAGAATCATGGATGGGCAAGCGACCCCGGACTTGCAGTTTGATCGGGAGGTGGGCGCGATTTTGGATGTGGAGGAATTTCTCCGCGTTCTGGCAGCGCGCATTCTGGTCGGCAGCACCGACGCCTTGTTCATCGGCGCCGGCCACAACGGCTTCCTGGCCTATGATCCCCGCGATGGGCTGTGGGAGCAGCTTCCCTTTGACCTGGACAGCACCTTTGGCGATAGCACCTTGAGCCTCTTTTCAGGGGATCCTTTCGTCGCCCGGATGTTGTCGCGACCGGCTCCACGACGCGCCTATTTCAGAATTCTAGCCGAATTCCTGAACGGCTACTGGTCGGTGGCCAATGCGAGCCCTTACCTCGAGACCGTTCAAAAAGACACCAACATCCGCGCCGGCACGCTCAAATTTTTTATCGCCACGCGGGCCACTCGCGTCAATGATACCATAGTCCAGTTCACCAGCGCGCCCTTTCGCATCCTGACCGGAAATGGCAATGAACTCACTGCGAGCGGTTCGACCATCGAATTGGAGGGCGAAGCCCCCGTCCAGATCGCTTCGATGTCCTTGAAAAGGAATGGCGGCCCCCTGTTACCGTTGACGCCCGAATGGCTCTCCCCCATTCAATGGCGCGCCCGCGCGGCGGTGCCAGCGCCGATGAATCAACTGGAGTTGTTCGGCTTTGCCGGCGATGGCCTCTTGCTGGGGACGGCGAGCGTGGCGGTCCGAAACGTTTCTCCGACGGGAGAAGTCACGCTCTTTTCCATATCTCCCGGCAGCGGTGCGGTTGCCGGAGGAACTCGAGTGACCTTTCAAGGCGGCGGCTTTTTTCAAGGCATCAAAGTTTTTTTTGGCGATCGGGAAGCGGTGGAAGTTTCCGTCGCCTCGAGCGAGCTGTTGCGGGCGGTGGCTCCCCCGGCAAAACTTCCCCTGGCGCCGGATCATCGAGTCGATATTCAACTGTTTGATTCCGGCGCCTTGTTACTGGTTGTGCCCGGAGCGTTCACGTATCTGGCCAGCGGCGATTTCGTTCGCGGCGATGCGAGCGGCGATTTGCGCCTCAGCATCGCGGACCCCATCGCCATCTTGTTGTACCTCTACCGCGGCCGGCCTCCGAATTGCCTGGACGCGGCGGATTTTACAGACGATGGCGCCATCGATTTGAGCGATGCCATCGGCAGCTTACGGTTCCTCTTCCAGGCGGGCGAACCGCCGCCCTCTCCTTTCCCCTCGCCCGGCCCGGATCCCACCGCCGACGGCTTGAAGTGCCAAAGATAGAAAATCCAGTATCGCCGCGCTAGCGCAAGGCGTTTTCGAGGAAGGCGATGCGGGCTCGGAGGTTGTCTCGGATGGCCCGGTACGCGTTGACGATCTGCTCGCGGCGGGCGGTTCTCACGGTTCCCAGATAACTTTCCTGGAGCTGCAAGTCAACGAGCAGCAATCCCTCAATCGCCGCCGCCTTGGCGATCATCTTTTCGAGAGCAAACGGGCCGCCGGGGGCGATGGCGGCTTTGAGCGCGCCGCGGTAACGCCGGTCGAGATCGCTCTGGAAGTGGTAGTGGCGGGAGAGGGTGCCGTTGATTGGAAAATTCAACGGGAACCCAGGACTGACCAGGATCATGTCCAGATCCCAAGGTATGACTTTCCAGCGGCCGGCGGGAGTCAAATCGTTATAGAGGAACAAGTTGTTGCTGTAGCCGTCCCCATCTTGAATCAGCTCGCCAACCACCGAGTAAAGACAGAAATTATCAAGGTCGAAACGCTCGAAGACGGCCTTGCGGGCGCGCTCATCATTGCCGGAGCCAAGTTCCGCCAGCAGATCGAGCAGCGACTGGCTGCCGGTCTCGAGATTGGTTTGCTTGCTGAAACTGGTGTGATCGAGCTTGTAGAGGTCGCCATTGGCATCCAGACCATTGAGAGCCAGAAAGCGCTCGTTCACCTGCTCGACGATCAATCGCTGCGTGTGCCGGCGCGTTGACGAATTGTAATCGATGACGCGAAACCATTTCACCCACGGCGCCAGGCCGCCCATTTCATGGAAGGTCTCAAAGCCAAAATGCTCCAAATGCGGCGCCATGGTCAGCGTGGCTATGGGAAGCCCTTCTTCCGGCAGGATGTTGAGAGTGCGATCGCCGTGATATTCAGCTCCTTTCAAGAATTTCAATTTGATGCCGTTCCGGGCGCCGCGCAGCTGGGCGCCGTCAAAAACCGATGGCCCTTCATCTTCCAGAATCACCGCGCCGGCGAGGGGAGCGATTCGTTGCACCAGGCCGGAACGAGAGGCTCGCAGGAGCCAGAGGACGGGGAGCTTGGCCGCGACTTCCCCATCGTAAATGAAATAACTCACAAACGGAGCCGGATCGGCCGGATGCGGCAAGGTCACCTTCGTCCCGCTCTCCAGTTCCACCTCAAACTGGCAGCGCACCAGGGACTGCGACGGCCCCGGCGGCAGCGTGGCGGTGAAATCCACCCCGCCGACGTCATTGGGGAAGGAATCCATCGCCATTGACTCTGGCGGCGTGATCCGATCCGTCACCCGCTCCCAGCGCAAGGTGACTCGCCGGATGTCATTCGATGCGCTGTCGAGCGCCAGGTTCACGGTCACAGCATCCTTTGAGCGCGGCTGCGCGGGATCCACGCCAGTGGAGAGGATCATGGGATGGATTGAAATGCCCAAAGTGGAATTAATTTTTCCTAGGCGGATTTTTCCCCCAATTTATTGATTGACCTCCCGGGCCCGCCCATTTACGATATAGGGGACATACGAGGAAAGTTATCAGATTTAAAAGTAGGTTGTTCTCTGATTTCAGGCTCAATTTATTGAAAGGGAGTCATCTCCATGCCCAAGCTCCGTCATTCCCCCTGTCTCGTCATCGGCTTTGCGGTCCTGTGCGGAGGCGCCGGCCTCCTCTTTGGCCAGCAAGGCCCCCCGAAGCTCTTCAAGAAGTTCAGCGGGCGGGTCCCGGTCTTTTCCTTGAATGGTGACAACAAGCCATTCCCCAATCCAGCGGATCTCGATCCCACCGAAGATTGCACCAACGGCGTGGACGACGATGGCGATGGCACCATCGATTACAACGATAGCGATTGCCAGGCCGGCCTGGGCCCGGAAGCTTTGCACTTGAAGCTCCCCTTCGATGTCGTCCAGCCGATCGGAACATTCGCGCCGGCGCGCTACACCGGCAGCACCAACCGCGACGCCGATGCGCTGGGATTTTTGGAGCTCCTCATCAACTCGACCGGCCCCGGCGGCAGGAAGCTTTCCTATCTGCGGACGGCAGATCCGAACTCCTACGCGGATGTCATCGTCAAGGCCCAAATTCTCCCGGGAGGCTCGGGAGACCAGGGCGGCCCGGTCGCCATCCGGATCCAGCCCGCCGATGCCACGGCCCACGCCGGCAAGAGCTACTTCGTCAAGGTCGTCCCCGGACCCCGGATTTCCATCGCCAAGGACCTGGGCGACGGCAACGAGGCCGAGCTGGCCGGAACCGAAAAATGGGCCTCGGGCGACAACATCAGCATCCCTGATTTCTCGCCTGGAGCAGGCCCGTATACCAGTTACTGGGTGGAATTCTCAGCCATTGGATCCGCCCTCAAGGCGACGGTGTCGGAAGTCGATGGCCTCAGTTTTTTCATGAACAAGTATGACCCGATCAATAACCACACCGTCACCTTGAACGCCACCGACTCGGACCTCAAGGGAGGCTACGTCGGGCTCCGCTCCGACAATGACCTGGGAGGAGCCGAAGTCGATGATCTCGTCTCGGCTGACAGCGGCGATCCTTCAGTGCAAAGCTATGAAATCATCGACCCAAACGCCGATGTGAACCCGGACGCGCCCTCGATCGCGTTTTTTGGCGGCTTCAGTTCTCGCATGGATCAAAGTCTGGACCACAACACCGATAAGATCACCTCCAATGACTCCCATCCCTGGAACCGCTCTCTTTCGCTCATTTCCGATGTCGCCCTGGCCTCGTACCTCCGGTCGCTCGGGTTCCAGGTCGATGAGTACTTCACCGGATCTTTTGGGGTCGCCGATACGGTCCCCATCGATGAGATGACCCCTGAGGGCATCAGCGCCAAGTACGATCTCTTGTGGGTCACTTCCAGCGGCGGCGGGAGCGAGACCAGACCCTTCACCAAAAGGGTCACCATTTCCTTTGTTTTCGCAGAACACGTCGCCGGGCAGGAGCAAAGTGATGGCATGAAACTTTATTCGAACAACAGCGGCAACGAAGGGCGGACGGGATGCGATGCTTCCAGGCGCTTCGCCGCCACCTTGACCGGCGCCAAGGAAAGGCCCGAGTCCGTCGACACCGTGGCCACCGGCTTCGGCAACTTCACCTACAACCCGGACACGAGGGACCTGGCTTTCAACATCCAGTTCTCCGGCCTTTCATCGCCGGAAACGGCCGCCCACATCCACAAGGGAGGGCCGGAAGAGGCGGGGCCGCCCATACACGCCCTCCCTGCGGGGAATCCCAAGGGCGGCACCGTCAACCTCAGCGAGGCAGAAGCCCTTGACCTGGCCGCCGGGAACGCTTATGTGAACATCCACAGTACAAATCATCCGGGCGGCGAGATCCGCGGCCAGCTTTCGCCCGCCAACCTTGGCGTCACCAGCATCCGGGTCATCGCCGCGGATCAAGGGGGAGATCCCGGCCATCCCATCATCAAGGGTCTGGCCGATGCGAAGAGCAACATCCCGGTCTATGACGTGAACGAGATCCCCCTCAACCTCCCCTACCCTCATCCAGGGACAGAGCTGGCAGGGGTGGGCGGAAAGGGCTTCAAAACCGTGAAGGAGATCCTGGATGAGCGCAACTCGGGGCCAGGCGCGACGGAAACCCAGTACGGCGGATATCCGGTGGCTCCGGGAGCGAAGATCCTAGGGGCCATGGTCAATCCCTGCACGGAAGAGCCCTTCTTCCAGTTGAATGAGGATGGAACCTTGGGAGGCGACGGAAAAGGCCACCTCGCCCTGGTTGCCGCCGAAAAAGACTCCGCCCGTTTGGGCGTGGATCCTTCGGATTGTCCCTCCCCAGACAATTTGATCTGTTTCCCGGCCCGCACCGTGTTCTACTGGGTATCGGACCGGCAGTTCCCCTATTCCACCCTCCAGGCCCTGGCCATCCTCCGCCGCTCGGCCTTGTGGTCGCTGGGCTACCTCGACAGCCCCAACCGCAGCGACGTCCCGTTCCTGCGCGGCGACTCGAACAACGATGGCACGGTCGACATCTCCGATGCCATCCACTCCCTGACGTACAAGTTCGTGGGTGGGGAGGAGCCGGCGTGCCTCGACGCCGCCGACTCGAACGACGATGAGCAGGTCGACCAGAGCGATGCCATCGTCACCTTGAGCTATCTCTTCCTCGGCGACGCGCGGCCGGCCAGCCCCTTCCAGATCAGCTTCCAAGGCTGCGGCCTGGATTTCACGCCTCGCCCGACGGCGGATGAGAAACAGAATCCGGAACTGATCCTCTCCTGCAAGTCGTACAGCCACTGCAGGAACTGATCGATCCTTTGATCGGTTGAGGGAATCCCCGCGCGGCCGGTTCGATCCGGCCGCGCGGGGATTTTTATTCACCGTTTTTCGAAGACGCTGCGGTAATAGGCCTTCCACCACCGCGACAGCTCCCGGGTGTGGTCGATGGCGCGGGGGTAGCGGTCACTTTTAAAGCGGTTGATGAGCGCGGCGCGCATCACCACGCCGATGGGGAAGCCGTCGAACCGGTCGATGGTCACCTTGTAGCCGATCTTGTTCCTGGGAATGCCGTAGGCGGACTTGGTGTAGCCCTTCCAGTGAATGCCCCCCTCCTCATCGACCTCCTCCATGCGCCCCATCCCCGGAATGCGCGAGATCAGGAAGGGCTTGCCGTGGGCGACGTAGTCCTGGTCGAGGACAAGGATCTTGAGGGACTTGAGGGCGGACATCTCCTCGCACTCCACCTCCTGGAGGAGCTGCGGGATCAAGCGCTCCTCCACCTCCACGAGCTTCCAGAAGGTCCGCTCGGCGGCCGCGGGGTCCTGCAGGCCCCGGATGAGCTGCCGCACCTCCTGGGAGCGCTGGGGGCGGGGCGCGGCGCTCCCCGAAGCGGCGGAGGGGCTCCTCGTGCCAGCGGGGGAGCGCGGCGCGGCGGGAGGGGCGGGAGGGACGGTGGAGAAGGCGGGGGCGGGCGGCTGCCGGATGGTCTCCGCGGGCTCTTCCTCCTCTTCCGGCAAAGATGCGCAGGCGCAAAATAAAATGGCTAGAAGCCCCAGGCTTAAACCGCTCACCCGGGGGATCCAGTATTTCTTCATACTTTACAGTATACCGGATTTTTTCGAAATCGCTCAGCGCCCCGGCTTCCCCGGCGCCGCCGAAAAAGCCTGAATCGCGGCGCGCAGCTCGTCCCGCAGCCTGGGATCGGCGATGTGCTCCGGATCGAGCGCCTTGAAGACCTCGCGGTTCTTCAGCAGCACCCGGTCGAGGACGCGGCGCTTGGTGGCCTCCGGAACCGAGGAGTTGATCAGCTCCTGGACCACTTGCAGTCCGGCGCCCGGATCGCGCTTCTGGGAGAAGTAGGCCAGGTAGGCCGGCTCGCGGATCTCCAGGGCCCTGGCGTTGACGAATTCGAGCACCGCCTCCTCCGCCGCCTCCCCCTTGAGGTCGCCAAGCAGCTCGAGCGCCAGGCTCGCCTTCCAGCTCTCCGGCCCCTTGGCCGACTGCACCGCCAGCCGGAGGACCGAGATGGCCTCGGCATCGGCGCGCTGCCCCAGGTGCTTGAGGAGAACGCCGTGGTCCTTCTCGCGCTGGGGGTTGTCGAGGAGGCGCTGGATGGAGTCGACCGGAACCTTGACCCGCAAGCTGTCGTAGCAATGCAGCACCGCCCACAGGCCGATTTGCCCCTCCGCGAAGGCCTTGTCGAGGCTCTGCATCAGCACCGAGCGGGTTTCGGTGTAATCGCCGCGGCAGCCGATGAGAAACTGGCAGGACCAGCGCAGCGCCCGCTCCGCCACCGCCGGGTCCTCCCAGACCTCCGGCGCCGCCAGGGCCGCCGAGATGAAATCGGCCACTTCCTTTTCGCTCGCGACGGCGAGGCGCAGGAAGGCGAACAGGGCCTCGCTGGCAAGGAGGTCGTCAACGTGCTCCCGGATGAACTCCGGCAGCGCCCGCACCAGGGTCTGGAGCCCCGCCTCGCCGCCTTTCAAGAGCGCGTGCGCGGACCGGGCCGCCCTCCCCCACTCGCCGCGGCCGCAGAGGTCAAGGAGGGCCTGGACGCCGGGAAGCGGAAAGCCGTCGAACTCCTCCTCGAGCGGCGCCAGGCGGGCCTTGAGCCCCTCGGCCAGGCGGCCGCTCTCCTCCGCCCGGCTCCTGGCGCGGCGCAGCTCCTCATCCTTCAAGCGCAGGGACTCCTCGAGCTGCGCCTTCTGATGCATCGCCGCGTCGCGCTGGGCCGCCAGGGCTTGAGCGGAGGAGGCCTGGAGCTGCCTCGACGGGGGGTAAAGGTCCAGTCCGCAGGCGGCGGCCAGCAAGGCGCCGACCGCCAAACCGCCGAAGAGGAACAAGTACGGATTGCCGGCTTGCGCCGGTCGAAGGCCGGAGCTTTCAACCGGCCGAGATTCGAGAATGTTCTTGGCGTCGTCCATCCCTTACATTCCTTGACGCTTTCTCCCGCCGAGAGCGTCTGCTATGATGCCGGGAAATGAACCCGGCTCCCGTCATCTTGATCCTTGCAGCCACGAAAAAAGAGCTGCAATGCCTCGAGCCCCACGTCCGCGGCCTGCGGCCTCGCCGCCAGGAAGCTCCCGGCGGCGGAGGGACTGATCCCCAGTCCTTTGAGTTTCGGTCCTTTGAGGTTTTGTCCTTCGAGGGCCAGATCGGCAGCCATCATATCGCCGCGGCCGAGACGGGAACAGGGAAAAGTAACGCCGCCATGGCCTGCTTCGACCTGCTCGGGCGGCTGGACGCCCGCGCCGCCCTCTGCCTCGGCTGCGCCGGGGCGTTCCGGCCGTCGGGCCTGTCCATCGGCGACGTGGTGATCGCCGATCGGGAGGTCTTCGCCGACGAGGGGGCGGCGTCGCCGCAGGGCTTCCTCGACCTCCGCCGGCTCGGGCTGCCGCTGGCGCGAGGACCGGACGGCCAGGCGGTTTACAATGTCCTTCCGGCGGCGGTGCCGGAGCCGGGCTTTGACCGGCGCTTGAGCGGCGCCGCTTTCCAGATCAAGATCGGGACGGTGGCCACGGTCTCCACGTGCTCCGGCACGGAGGAAGCTGCCGAGGAGATCTACCGCCGCTGGCAGCCCCTCGCCGAGGCCATGGAGGGGGCGGCGGCGGCGCTGGCGGCGCTGCGCCGGCGGCGGCCGTTCCTGGAAGTCCGCGGCATTTCCAACTTCGCGGGCCAGCGCGACCGGCAGGGCTGGGACATCGACACGGCCTGCGCCCGCGCCGCCGCCGTGGCCGCCGCGATCATCGAGGCCATGGGGAGGGACATGGGGAGGGACAGCCAGGGAAGACCATGAGCGCGGCCGTTTACTCGGTGGGCTACTCCCCCTGCCCCAACGACGTTTTCATCTTCGAGGCGCTGATCTCCGGCCTGATCCCCTCCGGCGGCCTCCGCTTCGAGCCGGTGATTGCCGACGTCGAAGCCCTGAACCGGCGCGCCCTGAAGGGGGAGCTCGACATCACCAAGATCTCATGCCACGCCTACGGCCACCTGCGCGACTCCTATGCCCTGCTCGACTCCGGCGCGGCGCTGGGCCGCGGCTGCGGCCCGCTCCTCATCGCCCGGCGGCCCCTCGAGCGGCGCGAGCTGCGCGAGGGAGCCATCGCCATTCCCGGAGCGCTCACCACCGCCGCCCTCCTCCTCCGCCTTTACGAGCCGGCGGCCCGGAAGCTGGAGGCCATGGAGTTCAGCCGGATCATCGAGGCGGTGGCCTCGGGCGTTGCCGATGCCGGGGTCATCATCCACGAGAGCCGCTTCACCTACCAGCGGCGCGGCCTGGTGGCCGTCGCCGACCTGGGGGAGTGGTGGGAAAGGGAGACCGGCCGCCCCATTCCGCTGGGAGGCATCATCGCCCACCGCCGCCTCGGCGAGGCGGCCATCCAGCGCTTCGACCGCCTGCTGCGCCGGAGCATCGAGCACGCGCGCCGCCATCCCGAAAAAATCTGGCCCGCCCTCCGCCGCCACGCCCAGGAAATGGACGACCGGGTCATCCAGGCCCACATCGACCTCTACGTCACCGGCTACACCGATTCGCTTGGGGAGGAAGGGAGAAAGGCGGTGGAGGAGCTCCTCCGGAGAGCGGAGGAGGCAGGGGCGCTGCCGAAAAGAGCGAAAACCCCATCCTGAAAAGAAGAAAATAAACCGCCAAGACGCGGAGGACGCCAAGATCAAAAAAGACATCCAGAGTTTGAATTAAAGAAAATTACTTTTTCACATCTTTATTAATTTTTGCCTCGTCTTCTTTTCTGCTTCTTTGCGCTCTTGGCGCCTTTGCGGTTCAATCCTCTTTATTGGTGAATCATTTTACGGTGTCCCGCCGAAGGCGGCAGTCAGTGCCCTGGATACACCGCGCAGCCCAGCCAGTCCTCGGTCGGATCGCGGCCCCACTCGTCGGGCTCCGGGAAGGGGTCGGGGGTGAGAAAGAGGCGCCCCAGGGTGAAGATGGCATCGGCGATGTCGACGTCGCCATCGTCGTTGCCGTCGGCGGCATCCGCGCACGGGATGTTCGCGCCCCCGTTGAAGAGATAGCTCAGGATGGTGATGGGATCGGAGATGTCGCGCTCCTGGTTGAAATTGGCGTCGCCGCGCATGAAGAAGCCGACCTCGCCAATGATGTCCACGCCGCCGTCCTCGAGGCTGTCCTCGGGGAGCGCCGCCGGGGCGTGGTCGCTGAGCGCCTCCTCGATCTTGTTATAGTAGTTTTCGAGCGGGGCCGGCGAGACCACCGGCCCGACCTTGGCGAACCTGACCGGAGAAAAACCCAGCGCCGCCCGGCTCGAGACCGTGAACTCCAGCGTCAAGACCGGCGTCAGGACGCCGACGGGGATTCCCAGGTCCTTCGACTTCTCGCCGGTGTCGATCTCGGCGTAAAGCCAGCCCTCGCTCACCTGGTTGCCGGCGCTCAAGTCAAGGTTGTTGAAGGAGGTGGTCGAGATCACCCCGACGGGATTCAAGGCCCCCGGAAACTCCGCCGCCCGCCCCACCGGCCCGGCCTGGAGCTTCTCTTCTTCGAAGTCGAGCGCCACCGCCAGGGCCTTGAGCGGCACCGAGGTGCGCACCCAGAGGGTCAGCCGGGCGAGGCCCCCCCGCTCCGCCGAGACGGTGTCGAGGGAGAACTCCACCTCCGGAACCGGCTCGATGGCGGCGGGGAGCAGGTTCCCCTGCCCGAGGGCCACTGGCCCGAGGGCCGCCGGCGCGGCGAAAAGGGCCGCAAGGCCAGCAGCAACCAGAATTCCTGGCGTCCCGGATTGACTTCTGCTTCGTTTCATGTCCACTCACCCTCACGGGGTTGAAATTGAGAAACCGCTTCTACTCAATTATCAATGCAAAGCCAATGCCGCGGGGTAATAACCTCATCAACCCGCCACCGCTCAAAGACTTACGAATCAGGTCAACATCGATTGTAAGGGTGCGTTTACAAAGCCGCCAGTGGAATTGTCACCGGCTGTCAAGTTCTCCCGTCCTGGATGCCGGTTTCTGGCCGGCCCCCTCGCGCAGCACCTCGCAGTCGCAGCGCCAGCCGCGGTCGTAGAGGAAGCGGCTGACTCCCAAGGGGTCGCGGCCGTGGTGCAGCGCCCACTCCTCGGTGAAGCGATGGGTGTGGTCGCAGCCGCCGGGCGCATCGGGGGAGTCGAGGGCCTCCTTGATATACTCGCGCAACTGGACGCGGTCGGCCTTGTTGACGATCTCCGGGTCGACGCCCACGTAGCTCTCGAGCCTCGGGTCGTACCAGCCGTGGCAGAGCGGCGGCGTGGCGCCGGCCAGGCGGAGCTGGTCGCCGAGGAACCGCACCAGGTCATCGCGGTGGGCGCCGGCCACGCGGTGGCCGCGGTCGATCTCCAGGGCGCGATTGAAGTCGTACAGCGCCTCCTCCCACTGGCGCAGGTGCAGGCGCGCCAGACCGAGGTGCGCCCAGTAGTCGGGATGGTCATCCAGCCGCAGCGCCATGCGGAAGCATTCGATGGCCTCCTCCCAGCGGTAGAGGAGGCTGGCCGCGAAGCCGCGGTTGTAGTGGATTTCCGGCCGCTCGGGAGCCAGTTCCATCGCCTCGGTGAATTTGTCGTAGGCCAGGTTGTAGCGCAGCTTGCGGAGGTTGGACCGGGCTTCCTCGAACAACTGCTCGACGCGCGAAATTCCCATGGCGGACCTGCTTTCGATTGAATGCTTTTTCTATAAGGCATTGTATCGGGATTTTGCATAAAATGAAAATCGGCGTTCCGGAACCATCACCCCCTGGAAAACAGGAGATTTTGAAAGAGCCATGGCACTTCAGTTGATCGTCGTTCCCGACAAGGCGATTTCCATCCAGCGCGGCAAGACCGTGGCGGCGGCGGTCTGGTTCGGCCCCTGGGTGCAGCGCCCGTACATCTACCCTTTCCTGGCCCCCGGCGGCCACGAGGTGACGCGCCTGGGGCAGCCCGAGGACCCGGCCGGCCACTCCCATCACCGCAGCATCTGGATCGGCCATCATAGCGTCAGCGGCCTCAATTTCTGGGAGGAGGAGCCGCGGGCGGGGAGGATCGCCGTCAAGGAGATCCTCGAGCAGACCGCGGAGGGCGACCGGGCTGCCGTCCTGCTCGCCTGCTCCTGGCAGAGCGCCGAGGGGAAGGAGATGCTCGAGGAGAGGAGACGCTTGACCTTCCTCGACCTGCCGGGAGAAGAGCTGGCCCTCGAGCTCTCGATCGAGCTGCGGGCGGCCGCGGAGCCGGTGACCCTGGGCGTCAGCAACTTCGGGCTCCTCGGCATCCGCGTGGCGCGCACGCTGCGCGTCGCGGAAGGCCTCGGCGGCCAGATCCTCAACTCGGAGGAAGCCGAGAACGAGGCCGGCTGCTTCGGCCAGCACGCCCTGTGGTGCGATTACAGCGGCCCGGTGCTCTCCGGTGACCAGCGCAAAACCGCCGCCAAGGCGGCCGGGGAGGCCGGCGGCAGCCAGGAGGCGGTCGGCCCGCCCAGGCTGGAGGTGGCGGTCGTCGGCATCAGCTGCTGGGATCACCCCCGCAACTCCGAGGAGGGGACCTTGTGGCACGTGCGCGACGACGGCTGGATGGGGCCAAGCTTGACGCGAACCGCGGCCCGCGCCATCACCAGGGAGAAGCCGCTCCTGGCGCGCTACCGCCTGCTCGCCCACGCCGGCCGGCCCTTCGAAGCGCGGATCGGCGACCGCTACCGCGAGTGGCGCGCTTCCCAGGCGAAGTGAGCCAGCCCCTCCGCCAGCCCAGGGGTTTCGCAACGGGGTTGCGGAATCCTTCGGGATGCCTCTGTATCAAGCCCCAGATCAGCCCCGGATCGCCGCGACGAAGATGTCCTCCGCCGCGCCGTTCCATTCCGCAATTGCGGAGTATCGAGGTAGGGGAGGGAGAAAGTCTCCCTCCCCCCTCACGGATCCGGACTTGCAGATTTCCAGCATCCGGCTCTTCGGGCCATAGGTTCGCTACGTGGCCAGAACTGAGTGGACG
>JACQVS010000130.1 GCA_016209605.1 Planctomycetota bacterium | reverse complement strand
GATTGAAAGCCAGCTCATTGAAAAGCTGGTGGCCCGGGCCCTGCGCAACTCCCGGAAGGAGGGGGGCGCTGGCGCCGGAGCTGGCGGGGTCGGAGAAGGCGAGGCGGCGGTTTCGAATGAAAACCTCCGCCAGGCCTGCGAACAGATATTCCAGGAGTATGTCGATCAGCGGTTGATTCAGTCCTTGCAAAAAGAGATCCGGCAGGTCGTTCAAAATAAACTCTTGGAGTTCGGGAACAGCGAGGCCTTCAAAGCGCTGCTCGACGGGCGCTTCCGGATCATGGAAAATTACCTGCGCGGCGAGGTGATCCCCAAGGCGATCGAGCGGCACCTCGAAAAAGGCACCGCTTGAGCGGCGGCATCGACGTTCAAATTTAGTTTTATATTTACAGACCGACCCCCGCCATCTCCTCCTCGGGGACCGGAACCACGCGCAGCACCTCCTCGACGGTGGTTTTTCCTTGAATCACCAGCCGGATGCCCAGGGTCCTCAGCCCGATCATGCCCTCATCCTTGGCGGCCTGGTCGATTTCCCCGGCGGGCGCCTTCTGAAGTATGAGCTTGCGGACGGCCGGCGTCACCCTCAGGATTTCAAACAGGCCGGTGCGGTCGCGGTAGCCGCTGCGGAAGCACTGATCGCAGCCCTGACCGAAGTAATAGCGCAACGGCTTGCCCAGCTCCCCCATTTTCAGGAACTCGGCCCGGAAGGCCGGATCGAGCTGCTCCGGCGAGACCTCGAACGGCACCTCGTAGCGGCAATGGGTGCAGAGGGTGCGAATGAGCTGCTGCGCCATGACCCCGATCAGCGCGCTGGCCAGGTAAAACGGCTCCGTGCCAAGGTTGATGAGCGCCGTGATGGCCTCGGCGGCGCTGCCGGTATGCAAGGTCGACAGCACCAGGTGGCCGCTCAGGGCCGCCCGGATGGCGATCCAGGCCCCTTCGGTGTCGCGGATCTCTCCGATCATCAGCACATCCGGATCCTGCCGGAAGGAGGAGCGCAGGCACTCGTTGAAGCCGATGCCGATCTCGGGCTGCACGCCGATTTGATTGACGCGCGGGATGTCGTGCTCCACCGGATCCTCGACGGTGATGATGTTGATCTCCGGCCGGTTGATCTGGTTGAGGATGGCATACAGGGAGGTGGTCTTGCCCGCCCCCGTCGGCCCGGTGACCAGGAAAAGCCCTTGCGGCGAGTGGATCAGGTCGTAGAGGAGCTGGTAACCTTCGGCATGCAGGCCCAGATCCTTCAAGCAGCGCAGCGGGCTGCGCTTGTCGAAGACCCGGATGGCCAGGTTCTCCCCCCACAGGGTATGGATGGTCGCCAGCCGCAGATCGACTTCCCCTTCGCCGACGGCGATGAGGACGCGCCCGTCCTGAGGCCGCCGCCGCTCGATCAGGTTCATTCCGGAGACGGCCTTCAAGTGCTGGATGAGCCGCCTCCCCGTGCCGGCGGCCAAGGTTTCGATGTCGTGCAGCATGCCGTTGACCCGGTACCGCAGCAGCACCCCCTCCGCCAGGCCGTTGAAGTGGATATCGCTGGCCCGGCGGGTCACCGCATCGAGGAGAATCCTGGACCAGAGGTTGGCGATCTCTCCGGGTAAACCGGTCGCGGAGGAGGAGGTTCCAGCTGAAGCGCTCATGGGCCACCGTTCAAGGCTGCTTCTCGACTTCGGAAACCGCCTCCGCCACCTCTTGCGGGGTGCCGGCCACCCGGAACACTCGCAAGAGGCCGGTGGTGGCCAGGAACTTCTTCACGAGGGGGGAGGGATTGTAGAGCAGCATCTTGCGCCGGCGCTCCCGCCAGTTCTTGTGCAGGTAGATGAGCGCCCCCAGGCCGGAGCTGTCAATGTAGGGGACTTCGGCCATGTCGAGAATCAAGGGCGAAGGGTCGTCGGTCAGGAATACCAGAGCCGCTTCCTTCAGCTTCGGCGAAGCCTCCGAGCTGAGGTCCCCCTTCAAAACCAGCCAGTTAACACCTTCTTTAGCGACGGATTGGATTTCTAAGGCCATGCGCCCTCACAAAAAATTGCTCTTTCCCTTGATCAGCCGGATTCAGGGCAGAAGTGACTCTTCCTTATCGGCAAAAAACCGCGGGAGAGGTGAGGGGGGAACCAAAAAAAACCGGAAGGACTCGACATCCTCCCGGCCTTTCTCCTCGTTTATAGCGACTCAATTTTTACGATCTTAAGGACTTAACGACGCCAGCCGGAACGGCCCACTGGCCGCGAAAGCCCGCCCAGCCGGCCGATCTTCGCGCCTCGGAATCAGGGAAATGGCTGCGGTTATTGATGATCCTTCTTGTTCCTGTAATGTTCAGGCGATCGGAGAGAAGATCTCAACCCAGTAACTTTATAGGAACATGGTCCTATTTGTAGCAGGAATGCATTTTGATTGCAAGGGGGTACCGTTATTTTTTCGGATCGCTCAGCCACCCCGCCCGGTACCACTGCAGGGTGCGGTCCAGGCCCTCCTCGAAGCCGACTTCCGGGCGGACGCTCAGCTCGTTCCAGGCTTTCTGGGAGGCGATGGCATACCGGCGGTCGTGCCCGGGCCGGTCCTTGACGAAGGAGATCAGCTCTGGGGGCTTCCCCAGGCGATCCAGGATGGCGCGCACCAGCTCGAGGTTGGTGATGGCCTTGGCGCCGCCGAGGTTGTAAACCTCGCCGCTCCGCCCCCGCTCGAGCGCGGCAATAATGCCGTCGCAGTGGTCGGTGACGTAAATCCAGTCGCGAACGTTCAAGCCATCGCCATAGACGGGTATCGGCCGATCGGCCAGGGCGCAGCGGATCACCGTTGGGATCATCTTCTCCTGGTTCTGGCGCGGGCCGAAATTGTTCGAGGTCCGGGTGATGATCAGCGGCAGGCCGTAGGTCTTCCAGTAGGCGCGCACCAGGAGATCGGCCGAGGCCTTGCTCGCCGAATACGGGCTGTTGGGAAGGAGCGGGGCGTTCTCATCGGCGGCCTCCTCGTCCGGAATCGAGCCGTACACTTCATCGGTGGAGACTTGCAGGCAGCGCGATTGCGGCTGGGCCGCGTGGTGCCGGCGGAAGGTCTCGAGCAGCCGATAGGTGCCGACGATGTTCGACTGAATGAAGTCCTCCGGATCGGCGATGGAACGATCGACGTGCGACTCGGCGGCGAGGTTGGCGACCCGATCGAAAGCGTGCTCGCGGAAGAGGCGGTCGAGCAGCCCGCGGTCGCAGATGTCGCCCTTGACGAACCGGCAGCGCGGGCTCTGGAGCGCCTCCTTCAGGAAATCGAGGCTGCCCGCGTAGGTGAGCTTGTCGAGCACCACCAGGCGCCAGGAAGTGCGAGCCAGGATGCGCTCGCACAGATGCGATCCGATGAATCCCGCTCCGCCCGTGACCAGAATCGTGCTCGTCATTCCATCTCCTCTTTGGGAAGCTGCCGGAAGCGCGACAGCACTTCCTTCAAGCACTCCTGCCAGCCCATCATGCGGTTTTTGCCGAGCTGGTTCAAGCGCTGATTTTCAAGAACGGAAAATTTCGGGCGCCGCGCCGGGCCAGGGTACGCGGATGAGGGTATCGGCTCGAGTTGCACCTCCATCCCCGCCAGCTGGAAGATGGCGGCGGCGAAACCATGCCACGAGGTTTGTCCCAGGCAAGCGGCGTGAAAGAGTCCTCGCAGGTCCTCGCGCAACACCTCCTCCACCTGGATGGCCAGGCTGTGCGCATCGGTGGGCGTGCCGGTCTGGTCGTCGACCACCCGGAGCGGCCGGCCGGCGCGGCCCGACTCCCTTCCCAGCCGCAGCATGGCGCGGAAGAAGTTTTTCCCCACCTCCGAGTAGAGCCAGGAGGTGCGCAGGATGGCGGAGCGCGCTGGATGGCTCAAGAGACGGCGCTCGCCGGCCAGCTTGGAGGCGCCGTAGACGTTGAGGGGACCGGTGGGGTCGTCCTCGCGGTAAGGCCGCGCCGCCTGGCCGTCGAAGACGTAGTCGGTGCTGAAATGGCAGAGCCGCGCCCCGGCCTTCTGGGCAGCCTCGGCAAGGAAGCCCACGGCCCGCTCGTTGGCACGGAAAGCCCCATCCGGATCCTTCTCCGCGCCGTCGACGTGGGTCCAGGCGGCGCAGTTGACCACCCAGTGCGGCCGCAGGGCCGTGAAGGCCTCCTCCACCTGGCGGGCGTTCTCGATGTCGAGGTCCCGCCGGGTGAGGGGGATGGTTTCCCAGCGAGCTGAAAGGCGCGTGGCGAGGGCGCGGCCGAGCTGGCCGCCGGCGCCGGTTATCAGGACTCGGATCGGCATCGGTCACTCGGGCTGAAAGGGGCTGTCGGGGTCGTCTTCATGGCGGATTTCATCGACCGGACCTTTCTTCTTCTCGCCGGCGTAGAGCCGGTCAGGGCAGTTGAACACCAGGCCCTCGACGGCACCGATATTGCGGTAGGCGTGCACCACTCCCGGGGGGATGACCACCACGGCTGGAGCGCCGGAGCCGCACTCCACCACCATCTTGCCTTGAAAGGTCGGCGAATCGGCGCGGTTGTCCCACATCGTCAGGCGGAAGACCGAAGGCCCGCCGAAGAAGAAGCGGTCGGTCTGCTCGGCGTGCTCATGGGGCCCCCGCGCCATGCCCGGGCGGGTCATGGAGACATACCCCATGGCCGGAAGAAGTCGGGGGTCGCCTTCATCGCGGCGGAAGATCTCGATCAGCCAGCCGCGCGGATCGCGGAAGACTCTGGAGGGGAGGACCTCCACCCCCGCGATGGCGGCGCCTTGAACGCGCAATTCCACTAGAACCTCCGAAATCGAACCGATTTGTTTTATCTGTACTTTTGCATATTTTTGACCGTCTGCGGTCAAAAATATGCAAAAACTAATGTGCAAAAGACAATTTTTTAATACTTCACGCCAAATCCCCGGAACTCGCCGGCGGGTTGCTCCCAGCTCACCTCCACCCCGTCGACGCGGGCGTAAGGCGGCCCCTGGCGGCACCACGCGATCATGTCCTCGACGGCTTCGCGGCGGCCCTCGAAAACCGCCTCCACCGCGCCGTCATCCCGATTGCGCACCCAGCCGGAAAGGCAGCGGCGCTCGGCCTGGCGAACGGTGTGGGCGCGGAAGCCGACGCCTTGCACGATCCCCTCGATGACCACGCGGGCGCGCGCCGCCTCCCAGCTCTTCCCCGCCGGCTGGCCCGATGGATTGCCGGTCATGGTTCCGCACCCTTCCCGGCGCTCCTCTGGGCGGGGGCCGCCCCAAGCTTCTCGGAAACCACCTTGGCCTGCAGGAAGAGGAGGAGGTAATCGCGGCCACCGGCCTTGGAGTCGGTGCCGCTCCGGTTGAATCCCCCGAAGGGATGGCCGCCGACCAGGGCGCCGGTGCACTTGCGGTTGAAGTAAAGGTTGCCGGCGTGGAACTCGGCGCGCGCATGCTCGAGGCGCGCGCGGTTTCGCGAGTAAACCGAGCCGGTAAGGCCGAAGCGGGTGCCGTTGGCGATCTCGAGCGCCGCTTCGAAATCAGGGGCGCGCAGGCAGGCGAGCACCGGCCCGAAGATCTCCTCCTGGGCGATTCGCGCGGTTGGGCCGACTTCAGAAAATATCGTCGGTTGGAGGTAAAATCCGTTCTCGAATCCCGGCACGCGCGCCCGCTCGCCGCCCAGAACCACCTTCCCCTCGCCGCGGCCCAGCTCGATGAATCCGAGGATTTTTTGCATGGCCGGCTCGCTGATCACCGGCCCCATCTGCACCTGGGGATCCTGGGGATGCCCCACCCGCAGCGCCTGCGCGCGCGCCGCCACCTTTTCCAGGAGCCCATCGTAAATGGCCTCGACCGCCACCAGCCGCGAGCAGGCCGAGCACTTCTGGCCCTGGTATCCGAAGGCCGAGGCAACGACGCCCTTGGCGGCGAGGTCGAGGTCGGCGGTCTCATCGACGAGGATGGCGTTTTTCCCGCCCATCTCGGCGATCACCCGCTTGATCCAGGGCTGCTCCGCCGGCGTCCGGGCGGCGAGCTCGTTGAGGCGCAGCCCAACCTCCATGGAGCCGGTGAAGGCGATGGCGCGCACGCGCGGGTGGCCGACCAGCCCATCGCCCACCGCGGCGCCGCTTCCGGGGACGAAGTTCAAGACGCCGGGGGGCAGCCCCGCCCGCTCGAATAGCTCCACCACCTTGGCCGCCGCCACCGGCGTCTCGCTCGACGGCTTCAAGACCACGGTGTTGCCGGCGACGATCGCCGCCGCCGCCATGCCGGTGAGGATGGCCGCGGGGAAATTCCACGGCGGGATGACCGCCACCACGCCTAGAGGCCGGTAATCAAGCCGGTTGTCCTCGCCGGCCACCGGCGCCAGGCGCTGCCCCTGGCCATAACGGAGCATATCGCGGCCGTAGAACTCGAGGAAGTCGATGGCCTCGGCGGTGTCGGCGTCGGCCTCGACCCAGGTCTTCCCCGCCTCGAGGATGATCCAGGCATCGAGCTCGTAGCGCTGCCGGCGGAAGAGGGCGGCGGTCTTGAAGAGAAGCCGGGCCCGCTCCTGGTGCGGAACCCGGCGCCAGGACTCGAAGGCCCTGGCCGCGGCCTCCACGGCCTGATCGATGAGGCCGGCATCGGCCCTCGCCGCGCGCCCCACCACCACCTGGGGATTTCCCGGATCGCGCGACACCACCCAGTCGCCGGTGGCGCGGTTTTCCCCGCCAAGGCGCAAAGGATAGTCCCTCCCCAGCGAGCCGTGAACCGCCCTCTGGGCGGCCTCGAGCTTCTCCCGTTCGCCGGCTTTCTGGAAATCGGCCACCGGAAGGTTCTGAAAAGGCTTGACCGCCGGCCGCGCTTTTGGCTGGACCTTGCTGAGGGTCGATTTCATGGGGATTCTCCTCTGAACTTACAAGCTCGTCTCTTTGCTATGGCTTCTATGCTTCCTCTCAATTATAGTATCTTCCGCCGACTTGAATTTTCGAGTACTTTTTGCCCCCCAGTCTTTTGAAGATCAGTCTTTTGCAGATCGTTCCTTACAGACCGTTCATTGCAGGTCGCCAGCTCAAGGAAAGCTCATGCCCGTAGAAATCCGCCTCGACGGTAAAGTCGCCCTCATCACCGGCGGCGGCCGGGGGATCGGCAAGGCCATCGCTCGTTCCTTTGCCGAGGCCGGCGCCCATTGCGCCATCGCCAGCCGCAAGGCCGAGGCGCTCGAAGAAGCCGCCCGGGAGCTCGCCGGGCTGCCCGGCCGCATTCTCCCGGTCCCTTGCCACGTCGGCCGGCCGGAAGAGCTGGAAAAGCTGGCCGACAGCGTCCAGCGCCAGCTGGGGCCGGTGGACATCCTGATCAACAACGCCGCCACCAACATCCAGCTCGGGCCGATCCTCGAGGGGACCGACGCCCAGTTCGCCAAGATGATGGAGATCAACGTTCTGGGCCCCCTGCGCCTCAGCCGACTCGTCGCCCCGGCGATGGTCCAGCGGCGCTCCGGATCCATCATCAACATCGCCTCCATTTCCGGCCTGCGGCCCCAGCATCACGGCTCCTTTTACAGCATGACCAAGGCGGCGCTTCTCATGCTCACCCGCTCGCTGGCGGAAGAGCTGGGCCCCTGCGGCGTGCGCGTCAACGCCATCGCGCCGGGCCTGGTCCAGACCGACTTCTCGAGCTATCTCTGGCAGAACCAGGTGATCCGCGACCGCTACCTGGCCACGCAAATGCTGTCGCAGCTCGCGGCGCCGGCGCAAATCGCCCCGGCGGCCCTTTTCCTGGCGAGCGACCAGGCCTCGTTCATCACCGGACATATCCTGGTGGTCGATGGCGGCGCCACGGCGCACTGATCTCTTTGAGAAAGCGGATATGCCGACATGAGCAGCGCCCCGATCGAAAGCAACCCTCCGGCGGCTCCAAGAGCGGGACCGGAGGACTCCTTCCGGGAGCTGGAAGCCGCCCTCTCTGCCGGCGCGGCCGCGTGCGAGGTCGATCAGGCCTTCGAGCGTCTCTTTGGCCTCATCGAGAGGGGGAAGCAGTATCCCCAGCTCTTCGAGGCCATGATCATGCGCTGCCGCTGGCGGCTCGGCCTGCCGCTCATCCAGATCGGAACGGCCGCGGATCTTCCCGAAAGTCTCCTCGAGGCCATGGAGGACGGGATTGAAGAAGCGTGCCGGCGTGTCGGCAGACTCTTCCTGGCCGACGGCGACCCCGTCAAGGCCTGGCCTTACCTGCGCGCCGTCGGCGACCTCGCCGCGATGGCGGCCGCCCTCGAGGAGATCGAGCCCGGCACGCGGCGGAAGGATGTCGAAAGCCTGGTCGAAATCGCCATCCACGAAAACGTCCTTCCCCGGCGCGGCTTCGAGATGGCGGTGCAGCACTTCGGCATCTGCAACGCCATCACCCGCTTCGAGCAGGCCCAGCCGGCGCTGGCCCGGAAAGACCAGGAGGCCTCCGCGCGGGTGCTGGTCCGCAGCCTCCACAAGGACCTGGTGGAAAACTTGCGGCGCGAGGTGGAACAGCGTGAAGGCGGCCCGCACCAAGCAGCCGGCCTCCTCGAGCTGATCGAGCCGCGGCCGCAGCTCTTTCACGGCGACGCTTACTACATCGACACCTCGCACCTCCATGCCGTGCTGCGCTTCAGCGCTTTCATTCCGGACGGCAAGGAGCTGGAGCAGGCCATCGAGCTGACCGAGTACGGGCGCCGGCTCTCCAAGGTTTACCGGTTTCAAACCGAACCGCCCTTCGAGGACTATTATCACGACCAGGGGATCTTCCTGCGGGGAGTGCAAGCGGCGCGCGATCCTGCCAGGGATCCCGCCGCCATTGATCGGGCGGCGAAGCATTTCGGCGACAAGGCGCGCCGCGCCCTCGAGCAAAAAACCGCCGACTACCCGATGCCGGCGGTTCTCGAGGTGCTGGCGCGCCTCGGCCGCTTGACCGAGGCCATCGACCTGGCGCTGGCTTTCGAGAGCATGCCCGGCGCCGCCCGCTGCCGCGCGCCCAACGTATACGAGCTTTGCCAGCTGGCCGGCGATTTCAACCGCCTCGCCCAGATTGCCAGGGAGAGAAGCGATCTGGTGGCTTTCGCCGCGGGGCTGGTCCAAAAAAACCTTAAAAAAATCCTCTGCAATGACCAGCGGGAATCAGCGGCGGGATAGCATGGCGCAGGCCGCCGACGCGATCTCCGGCGGGCCGGCCGAGGCCCTGCGGCGGTTCCTCCTCCAGCATGGCTTTGACCGCGCCGGCTTCGCCCGCGCCGGACCGGCGGCCCACGCCGAGCGCCTCCAGGAGTGGCTCGAAGCCGGCCATGCCGGCGGCATGGCTTACCTCGCCCGCAACGCGGCGCGGCGCGCCGATCCCCGCCGGGTGGTGCCGGGAGCCCGCACGGTGATCGCCGTGGCGCTCCACTACCGGGGGAAGGAGGCGCGCGGCGCCGGACCGCCGGAGGGCGGCCGGGCCTTCATCTCCTGCTACGCCCAGGGGCAGGACTACCATCGGGTGCTGGAGCGCCGCCTGCTCGCGTCTTGCCAGGCCCTGGCGAGGGCGCATCCCGGCCACCTCTTCCGCTATTACGCCGACACCGGCCCGGTGCTGGAGCGCTCCTGGGCCGAGGCCGCCGGCATCGGCTGGATCGGCAAGAACACCTGCGCCCTCGATCCCGAGCGCGGCTCCTATTTCTTCATCGGCACGATCATCACCACGCTCGAGATCGCCCCCGATCCGCCCAGCTCCAACCACTGCGGCGCCTGCCGGCTGTGCATCGACGCCTGCCCCACCGGCGCCCTCCTCGAGCCCTACCGCCTCGACTCCCGCCGCTGCATCTCCTACTTGACCATCGAGCTGCGCGGCCCCATTCCCGAAGCCCTGCGGCCGGCGCTCGGCAACATGGTTTTCGGCTGCGACCTATGCCAAGAGGCGTGCCCTTTCAACCGCCCCGACCGGCTGTCTGGAGACGGCGAGCTGGCCCCCCGGGAGGAGAACCTCTTCCCCGCCCTGGAAAGCCTCGCGGCCCTCGACTGCGAGGAGAAGTTCCGCGCCCGCTTCCCGCGAAGCGCCGTCCGCCGGGCGCGCTGGAGCGGATTCCTCCGCAACCTCGCGGTCGCGATGGGGAACAGCGGCAGGAAGGCGTTGATCCCCCTCTTGGAGAGGCTGGCCCAAGGGCCGGCGGCCGCCCACCAGACCGTGCGGGAAGCCGTGGCTTGGGCGAAGGCAAGGCTGAACTCCGGGTGAAGGAAGGTTCGGGAGAAAAAAAAGAGCCGCAGGCCTCTCTCCTCTGCGGCTCTCCCCCTCGAGGGTCGATCCACCGATCGACCCTGGACGGAAGACAGAAATTCTGGTGACCCTAAGGGGATTTGAACCCCTGTTCCAAGGATGAGAACCTTGTGTCCTGGGCCGGACTAGACGATAGGGCCTGGGTGGTGATTTTATTGGATTCTTCCTCCGTAACTTCTCCGCATCCTGAGGAGAAGTTGCGGATAGCTCGGTTGCGGGCGAAGCCCGCATTACGAAGCAGGTATTTTAAAAACACCGCCCCGAGGGTCAAGGTAAAATCGAGCCGATTGTTAAAGGGGCGAGAAAGGGGTAAAATCACTGGCTTCAAGGTCAATTGACCGCTTTGGATTTTGACCCGAAATGAAAATTATCCTGACCAACGACGACGGTTTTGGCGCTCCCGGCCTCGAAGCTCTAATCAAGGCCGCGGAAGGGCTTGGGGAAATCATCGTGGTGGCTCCGGACCGCCAGTACTCGGGCTGCGGCCACCAGGTGACCACCCATACCCCCATCGCCATCCGCCAGCTGGTGCCCCAACGCTTCATGGTGAGCGGCACTCCCGCCGACTGCACCCGCATCGCCCTCCAGAAAATCGCCCCGGAAGCCTCCCTGCTCCTTTCCGGAATCAATGCCGGCGGCAACATGGGGGTGGATGTCTTCATTTCTGGAACCGTGGCCGCCGCCCGCGAGGCGGTCCTCCTGGGGGTGCCGGCGGTGGCCATCTCGCAGTACCGCCGGCGCGACCTGGCGGTCGACTGGGAGCGGACGGCGCGCTGGGCCCAGGAAGCCATTCTCCGGGTCGTCGACCCGTCAAAGCTCCGAACCTCCGCCGCCAATAGCCATTCCGCCAACGGCGCCCATCCCCCCTTCTGGAACATCAACTTCCCCTATCTCCCCGAAGGCGCGGGCGATCCCGAAATGGTCCACTGCGATCTCGACCTCAGCCCTCTGCCGGTCTCCGTCCACGGAGATGGGGATCCAGCCCCGCCGGAGCAAGGAGCGGCGGCGTGGGAGCTCCACTATGCCGGCGAGTACGACGCCCGCCCGCGAGTCCAGGGGCGCGACATCGACATCTGCCTGAGCGGGCGGATCGCCCTCACCGCGGTCAAGCTTTAGGTTGCGGGCGAAGCCCGCATTATGGAATCAATTCCACCGCCTCGTCCAAGCGGCCCCGCAGGTTCAGGAAGAGGATTTGTTCAATTCCCTCGATCACGCGATCGAAGTGCGGATCGACCAGCCCCCGCTCCACCGCCTCGGCCACCGCCGTGGGGGCGAACAGCGCCACTGACTTGAGGAGCACCAGCCGGGGGGCGGCAAAGTGCTGGGCTGCCCGCGCCGCGATGGAGTCGGTAGTGATTTTCCAGCTCCGCGGCAGGGGATCGGGCCGGCGCTCATCCACTTGCAACAGGAAGGCGTGGCAGTCGAGGATGGGCACCCGGCCGCCCTCCCACGCCTCAAAGCACGCCTCCGCCGCCTCCGCCATTCGAAAGACCGGCAGCAGCTTCTCCACCACTCGAGCGTTGATCGAGAGGGCGCGTACGGCAATCCAGTGCGCCGGCTCCTCCTCCAGATGGTAGAGCCGGTCCCAGCGGCGGATGCACTCGACCATCGGTCCACCGCCCACAATGAAGATCGGCCGCGCGCCGCCGTGGTCCAGGAGGACTCTCGACAAGCGCGCCGGGAGATCGGCCAGATCGGGAGGCTCAAGGAGGCTCCCGCCGAGCTTCAAAACGGCAGTCGCTTTCTGGTTCATGGATGAATTTTCTCCGACCACACTGCCCCGACATGATACCCAACCTCCCCCTTTTTTTAAGAGCCTGCCGCTTGCTTTCCTGGCCAACCAGGGATAAGGTAGAAGCGTGTAGCCGTCAGCAAACGGGGGGGAAAGATCGTGATTCTGGAACGCGAAAAAGGAGTTTTGCGCTCCCTGGCAAAACGGTACTGGAAGGAGAAGGGCCCAGGGATCCTGATTGGGCGCATCGAAAACAGCTTGATCCTCGAGGCGTGGATCCCTCTGGAGCGGATCCAGGACCAAGCCCCGGAGGAAGTCCGGGATTACCTCCGGCCGGAGGTCTGGAGCTGGCTGCGGAAGACCAGCCTCGCCGACCGCGCCTTGAAGTCCGCTGGCGCCGAGGCGGTGCCGGTGGTTTTCTGCCTCCCCCTCCCCAGAACCCCCTTTCCGGAGGTCGACTGCTTTGCTGCCGGAGCGATTGAATAGAGACCGCTAGAGGCCCGTCTCAAAGAACGGCGTCCTGTTTTGAGAGCGGCCATCGCATGGTTAAATTCTGGAACGGAGTTTGGTTATGAAAATTCAAATCCCCATTCCCAAGGGTTACCTGTTGGCTCTGGCCTTTTCCTCGGGGGCTCTCGCGCTCGCCCAGGAGTCCCCCATTGAAAAGGCCGCGGCCAGCGGCAAGGTCAAGATCCTCCAGGCCGAGGAGAAGCCGGTCTCAAACCTTCCCGATCTCATCATCTTCAAGGCCGGCCGGGTGACCGAGGTGCGCGGGCTCAAGATCCAGGGCGAGGAGGTGGAGTACCAGGCGCAGGCGCTGAACGGCATCTGGAGGCGGGAGCGCCGCTCCAAGTCGCAGATCCAGTCGATCCTCATCGGCAAGACCCTCGCCGAGTACCGGGCGGAAATCAGCGTCCGGCCCACGCCTCAGCCTCGCGCCGTCGAGAGCGCCCGCCAGCAGCCGGCGCGCCACGAGGAGGTGGTGGCGGGGAAATTCACCGCCCAGCAAGGCCGCTTCACCCGCTGGACCTTCACCTTCAACCAGGAGCTCAACAAGTACTACCCCTTCGCCGAAGAGGCCACCGAGTACGGCACCTTCAAGATCCGCAGCCACTACCTCAAGCCCGTGGGCCGAGGCGATTTCGAGGAAAACGAGGTCATCGCCAAGGGGAAATACTTCCTCTATGCGCCGGGGGTCTTCGGAAACCAGGACTGGGTGCTCAACTTGAGCAACGTCACTTACACGGAAAACGACATCGCCCCCAAATCGAGCCTGTACACCGAACGTCTCAGCGATGAGGTGTTCATCGTCAAGTTCGCCCCCGACCGCAAGGTTTTCCACCTCGAGTGGGCCAACCAGGGGGGCTGGCAATGGACCTCGCCGACTCAGCAAACTTTTTATCGGGTGGTCGAGCCCGCCAAGCTCGCCGGCGGCGGCGGCGGCAGCAGTGCCGCCGACAAAAAGGAGCCGGACCCGAAGGAAATCGAGGCGGCGCTGGTGAGCGAGAAGCGGTCCTGAAAAAAAGCCGATTCGAGGGAAGCCGTTACCGGAACCTCCCTTCCCTCCGGTTTTTCCTTTGGGATCTCCGCCAGACCTCGGCTATCATGGGGACGTCGTCGAACGTGATGTGGGGCTGATGTTCTTGCAATCGGAGACCCTGCTGGCTTTGAACTGGATCGACTACACCCTGCTCGCCGTCCTCCTGGCCTTCATCGTCACCGGCTACCTGAAGGGCTTCGTCCGGCAAGTGCTGCAGATTGCCGGCATCGTGGCGGCGTTTTTCCTGGCCGCGCGCTTCACCCCCGCGGCCGCCCGGCTCAAGCTCTTCGACGGACTCCGCCAGCACAATGCCGATGCGCCTTATGTGATCTCCTACATCGCCCTTTTCACCGCCGCCGCGGCCGCGGCCAGCGTCCTCGTCCACTTGTGGGCCCGCTGGTTTTCCTCGCAAAAGACGTTGCGGCCGGCCGACAGCCTTTTTGGAGGCCTGCTCGGCGGCGTGAAGGGAGTGCTGCTCTTGGGAGGGGTCTGCATCGGCCTGCTCGAGTGGAAGGGGATCGAGGAGGTCGCCGCCTTCAAGCAGAGCGTCATCGCCCCGAAAATGGCCGAGGGCTGCAGGTCGCTGGTCTTCCTGATCCCCGAGGACGAGCGCCAGGAGATCCAGGAGTTCAACCAGGCCGCCAGGGAGAAGATCAAGTCCCACCTGCCGCCCGGCATCCTGCACCTGGATCCGGGCGCGTCTCCCGAAGGACCGGGAGCGGTGCCAGCCCCTCCCCAGGGAGCGGGACTTGGGGGCACGGAAAAAAAGTCCAGCGCCCTAGATTCCCGCTGATCCCCTGGTCTCCTCGAGCGCCATGAGGAGAGCGTCGATGTCGCCCTCCTGGTGCCGGGCCGAGAGCGGTATGCGCAGCCGGGAGGCGCTGCCGGAGCTGGCATAGGCGAAGTGGGCCACCTTGATTCTCCTCTCGAGCAGGCCGGCGGCAACGGCGGCAGCCTCCTCGGGGCCCGGAAAGTTCAAGGCCACCACCGGAAAGTCGACCTGGTCGCCGTTCCTTCGAGCCGGCCGGCCGGCCACCGGGAGCCCCTGGCGCTCCATCCCCAGGCGCAGCTTCCGCCCCAGGGCCAGGGCCCTCTCCCGCCGCCACGGCTCTTCCTCCACCAGTTCCAAGGCCGCGAGCGCCGCCGCCGCGGCCCCGGGGGCGAGCGCCGTCGAGCCCCTGTAGGCGGCGCCGCCCCGCACCCGCTCCATGAGGCTCCGGCTTCCGGCGACGAAGCCGCCGCTCGACCCGAAGGCCTTGCCCAGGGAGCCGATGATCACCAAGTTCTCCCGCGGCAGATCGAAAAGCTCGGCCGTCCCCCGGCCGCGCGCTCCCAGGACGCCGGCGCCGTGGGCATCGTCCACGAGCAGGGTCAAACCGGCGCCGGCGCTCGCCGGATAGAGCCGATCCAGCGGCGCCACCACGCCGCCGAAGCCGTCAACGCCCTCGACCGCCGCCAGGGGTCTCTCCGCCGCGGGCACGCCCTGGCTCCCCCTCCCCCCCGATTTCCATTCCTCCAGCCGCCGCTCGAGGTCCACGGCATCGAAGTGGGCGAAGGGGCGGATCGACGCGCCGCTCGCCAGGGCGCCGTTCTGGAGGCTGGGATGGGCGCCGCCGTCGAGAAGCACCTCGGCCCCGTGAAAGGGATTGAAGGCCGCCAGGGCGGCCAGGTAGCCGCTCGACAGCGCCACGGCCTCTTCAAAGCCCAGGAAGCGCGCCAGCCGGGCCTCGAGCTCCTGATGGACGGGCAGCGTGCCGACGGAGACGCGGGAGGCGCAGGATGAGGCCCCCCATTCCCGGAGGGCCCGAACCGCCGCTTCCACCACGCGGGGATGGCGGGCCAGATCGAGATAATCGTTGCCGCCGAAGTGGATCATTTGACCGGCTTGGCTTCCTGATCCTTGACCATGGGAACGAATCGCACCGGCAGGAGCATCCTGTGGGAGAAGGAGCCATCGGGTTTGCGCTCGATGAGCTGGAGCTGCTGGTAATAATCGCCCACCGGAATCGCCATGCGCCCGCCCACCTTGAGCTGGTTGAGCAGCTCGACGGGCACCTCCTTCGGCGCCGCCGTCACCATGATGGCGTCGTAAGGAGCCATGGGCGCGTAGCCCTGGTAGCCGTCGCCGACGATCACCTGGATCTTGCCGGCGCGCAAAATCCCTCGCTTCTTCAGATCCTCGATCTTCCGGCGGGCGGCTTCGGCCAGGCCCGGGCGGATCTCGATGGTGTAGACCTCGGAAACCAGCTCGCCCAGGACGGCAGCCTGGTATCCTGAGCCGGTGCCGATCTCGAGCACCTTCTTGGCCTCTTTCAAATCCAGGGCTCCGGTCATGATGGCGACGATGTCGGGCGCGGAAATGGTCTGTTCTTCTTCGATCGGCAGGGGCGAATGCACATCGTAGGCCCGCGAGCGCAGCTTGGGATGAACGAACTCGTGGCGCGGCACCCGGCGCATGGCCTCGAGCGCCGCCGGCATGCCGGCGAACTCGCGCAGGTCCTTGAACATGCCCCGCAGCTCCTCCACCATCTCCTCCCGCTGCCGCGCCGACTCATCGGCACCGGTCGATGCCGCGCCGGGGGAAGCTGCCGGCGCCGGCCGCACCGCCGGCAGCCGGTCCGAGACGCCGGGCTCGCGGGTGCAGCTCCAGGTGAGGCCCAGCGCGAGAGCCAGGAAGAAAAAGCCGCTGGTCAATTTCCGCGCTTCAAACCAGAGGTGCTCGGTGATGAGCCTGTCCCGAAAGTCGCTCCGAGGCCAGAGGCCGAGCGAGAAGGCGCCAGACAAGGCGGGCCGACGCAGCCTTATTAACCGGAGAAATAAGGCGAGGAGGCTCAACGCAGTATGGCGCCTTCGCAGCCGGCCGAAGCCCGGATGGATTTTTGGGACGGGCTCTAACACGGCGCTGCGGGGAAAATTCCGATAATCCAGCTGAAACGGGTTGGAAACCGCAAGCAGGAGATCCGTGTCTCGATAATATCTTGCTTTCACGGGTCATTGGAGTATCTTGTTGGATCCTTTTTTAGAGTCTTCCAGCTCGGTTGCGGGCGAAGCCCGCATTATAGAATTCCAAGGATAGTTGAGAGGATCATTCAGCGATGAGCATCTCCCTTTCTTCGCCCGAGTACTTGTCCCTGATTCCGGCGGCCGGGCTTCTGGCCCTGCTGGTGGCCTACTTCAAGACGCTCTGGATTTACCGGCAGGACCCCGGGAACGAACGTATGCAGGAGATCGGCCGCGCCGTGAGGGAAGGGGCCATGGCCTTCCTGGGCCGCCAGTACCAGGTCCTGGCCCTCTTCGTCCTGGTCATCGGCGGGCTGCTCCTCGGCGGCTACTGGACGACCACTCCGCTCACGGCCCTTTCCTTCGTGGTCGGCGCCTCCTGCTCCGCCCTGTCAGGATTTTTCGGCATGCGCGTGGCCACCGCGGCCAACCACCGCACCACCCAGGCGGCCACCCGGGGGCTGCCGGAGGCCCTGGCGGTGGCCTTCTCCGGCGGCACGGTCATGGGGCTGTGCGTCGTCGGCCTGGGCCTGCTGGGCCTGGGGACCCTGTACATCGCCTTCGGCGGCATCCATTTGACCAAACCGGACGCCCTCGAGAAGCTGGTCACCCAGATCACCGGCTTTTCCATGGGGGCCTCCTCGATCGCCCTCTTCGCCCGCGTCGGCGGCGGCATCTACACCAAGGCGGCCGACGTCGGCGCCGACCTGGTGGGGAAGGTGGAGGCGGGCATTCCGGAGGACGATCCCCGCAATCCCGCCACCATCGCGGACAACGTCGGCGACAACGTCGGCGACGTGGCCGGCATGGGGGCCGACCT
>JACQVS010000129.1 GCA_016209605.1 Planctomycetota bacterium | reverse complement strand
TCGCAAATGAGAGTAAGGTTAGAGCGAGAGATTTTGACTACCTGCAAGGCGCGAGGCCGGAAGCGATACGGGACGGAGTATCGCTGAGGCCGAGCAACGCCGCAGGGAGGCAAAAGATCCGCTATAACCTATTCGGAATTAAGAAAGTGAGCACTAAGTACCGAATTTCACAAATCCGTGTAGGGTGATGCCGGCGCTTTAGTCTCCTGGCGGCGTTGCGCCCGCTCGGCGGTACTCCGTCCTGAATTCCCATGCCTCAGTTGCGCTCTGGCGATAAACCCGGTATACTTCAAGGGTTCTTAGACATTTCTGGATTGTTGCGGTGACTCCCTATCTGCTTCGGATGATCGCTTCGCCCCGCGCCTTTTTTTTCCTCACGGCCCTGGGAGGTCTGTGCGGCTGCTCCCCCGAGTCGCCCTCGGCGCCGCCGGCCAGCGCCGCGGCGGCTCCGGCGGTCGAGCTGCCGCGCGACCCGAGTGCGGTGACCGACCTCTACGCCCACAGCCTGGCGGTGGCGGAGGAGGCGAAGCGCAAGCTCCCAGGGCGCGCCCAGGCCATCTTCGACCTCGGCAACGTCCACCGGCGCTTCGGCTTCGATGAAAAGGCCATCGAGGTCTTTAACGAGGGATTGCGGATCGATCCGCGGCAGCCGGCCATCTTAGAGACCATCGGCTTCCTCTTTTCGCAAAAAAACCGCCTGCAGGAAGCCATCGAGGCCTACCATGCCGCCCTGGCCATCGAGCCCCAGCGCGGCGGGCCGCGCACCCGCATCGGCCTCATTTACACCCACGAGGGGAAGCTCGATGAGAGCGCCGCCATCTGCCAGGAAGAAATTAAAAACGGCACCGCCACCGCCGACACCTACTTCAACCTCGGCCAGGCGCTGCTCCTCAAGAAAGACTTCCCCGCCGCCAGGCAGGCCTTCAAGCAGTGCATCCAGCTCAACCAGAAGCACGAGAACGTTTTTTACGGCCTCTTCCAGGTGGAACGCGATCTCGAGCACTCGAAGGAGGCGGAGGAGGCCATGGCGCGCTTTCGAGCCATCAAAAAAGAGGTCAGGAAAAAGGAGGAATCCGATCCGAAAAAGAAGTCGAACCGCGGATCTCAACTCCAGTTCACCGCCGAAACCTACCTCGACGTCTGCCTGACCTATCTCCACGCCGGGCTGAAGAGCGACTCGCGCCGGGCGATCGAAGGGGCGACCCTCTTCGATCCGGGAAACGCCGGCGCCCAATTCCAGCTCGCCGAGATGCTGCGCGGGGAGGGGGCGAAGAATGAGGCCAAGGAGCGCTGCCAGAAGGCCCTGGCGATCGACCCGCAGCATCCGGGGGCGCTCTTCCTCCTGGCTGGCCTGAGCACCGAGGAGAAGCAGTTCCAAAGGAGCGCCGAGCTGCTCGAGAAGCTGATCAGCCTGCAACCGGGCGATGCCGATGCGCATCGCGAGTATGCCCGCCTGGCGCTGATGGGGAAGATCCCCCTCGAGATCGCCCTCAGCCACGCCCAGACTGCGGTCGACTTGCAGAAGACCGCCACCAACCTCGATGTCCTGGCCTGGGCCTTGCACCGCGCCGGTCAGAAGGAGAAGGCCATTGAAACCCTCAAGGAGGCGCTCGAGCTCGATCCCGGCAACCGGGCGATCCAGCAGCGCCTGGAAGGGGCCCTGAGGAACTGATGGAGCGGAGAGTGAAAGCCATGCGATCTTTCCTGCTGGCGGTTCTGGTCCTGGGAGGCCTGCCCTGGCAGTCCGGCTGCGAGCGGAAGCCCGCGGCGCCGGGCTCCTCCGCGGCGGCTCCGGCGCCATCTCGAATGAACGCCCCCGCCGCGCCCACCCCGGCTTCGGAAACCGCCGGTATCGCCTACGAGGACCGCGCCGAAGCTCTGGGAGTGCGCTTCCAGCACACCGACGGCAGCTCGGGCAGGTACTTCGTCCTCGAGACCCTGGCCTCGGGGGTCTGCCTCTTCGACTACAACGAGGACGGCCGCCTCGACCTCTACTTCCCCAACGGCCGCATGCTGCCGCCGGGAGCGAAGCCGGCCGGAACGGTCATCGGCGCCCACCCCTCGAACGTCCTCTTCCGCCAGAACCCCGGCGGCACCTTCACCGAGGCGACGCAGGAGGCCGGCGTCCCCGGCACCCTCTTCGGCGTCGGCGCCTGCGCCGGGGACTACGATGGCGACGGCCACCTCGACCTCTTCGTCACCCAGTACGGCACCAACCTCCTTTACCGCAATAACGGCAATGGCGCCTTCATTGACGTCACCGAGAAGGCGGGCTTGAAGGGCCAGGAGGTCATCTTCGGCGCCGGGGCGGTCTTCTTCGACTACGACCTCGACGGCGACCTCGACCTTTACGTCACCAACTATTGCAAGGTCGATTTCGAGAAGGACTTGCCATTCTTCAACAACAACATCCCCGGTTACCGCGCCCCCGAACAGTACACCGCGGTGCCGGATTTCCTCTACCGCAATGACGGCGACGGCACCTTCACCGACGTGAGCGCCGCGTCGGGGATCCGCGCCCCCGAGCCCGGCCGCGGCATGGGCGTGATCGCCACCGACCTGGACGGCGACCGCTGGCCGGATCTTTACGTCGCCAACGACGGCAGCGAGAACTTCCTCTTCATGAACCTCGGCAACGGCGCCTTCAAGGAGATCGGTCTCACCGCCGGCGTGGCGCTCGACCTGAACGGCGATGAGCAGGGGAGCATGGGCGTCGACGCCGCTGATTTCAATGGGGACGGCCGGCTCGACATCGTCGTCACCAACTACCAGAAGCAGACCAACGCCCTCTACCGGCAGGGAAGCAACGGCTTTTACACCGATGTCGGCATGGAGAGCCAGATGGCCACCCGCTCCCTGCCGCTGGTCGCCTGGGGAACTAAGTTCTTCGACTATGACAACGACGGCATCCTCGATCTCTTCATCGCCAACGGCCACCTCGAGGACCACATCGAACAGTATGACCAGTCCTCCACCTACAAGCAGCAGAACCAGCTCCTGCGCGGGCTGGGGAACGGCAAGTTCGATGACCTCTCGGACCGCTCCGGCCCGGGCCTGAAGATCGTCAAGTCATCCCGCGGCGCCGCCTTCGGCGACCTCGACAACGACGGCGACACGGACATCGTCATCCTCAACTCCCGCGACCAGCCGGATGTGCTCATCAACCAGGGCGGCAACCGCAACCACTGGATCGGCCTCGAGCTGATCGGCAAGCGCGACCGCTTCGCCTTCGGCGCTCGCGCCATCCTCCATGCCGGCGGCAACAAGCAGATCCAGGAGGTGCGTTCGAGCGGCAGCTACATTTCCCAGAACGACCTGCGGCTGCTCTTCGGCCTGGGGCAGCTCACCGCCATAGAGAAGATCGACATCCTCTGGCCGGACCGGACTCAAGAGACGGTGACCGGCGTGCCCATCGACCGCTACTCGAAGATCCGCCAGGGGGAAGGCATGGTCAAAAGTTAAATCCGTTTTCGTGGGAAGGAATTGAACCACGAAAACACGAAGAGCACGAAGGTGAAAGAGGAAAAGAACATAGCGCGCAGACGCGCATGTTCAGGGGTCAGGGGTAAGTGAAAGAACGCTAGGCAATCACCTGCCTAAACTTGCGCCTCGCGGCCAAGGACAACGCCACGGTGCTGCTTGAGGGGCGCCGCTGGCTCGAGCGCTTTCCGGACTCGGAAAAGCATCTCGAGGCGGTCGGCATCGCCGAGTACCTCTCTCCGGCAAGTACGCCGACGCCGCGGCCCGCTTCGAGGCCCTGGCGGCGAAGCGCCCCACCTCCCTGAAGACCCAGCACCAGCTCGCCGCCCTCGACCCCTCGCAGACGGCGCCGAAGACCGAGGATCTGGCCAGCCGCCTGAGGGAAAAAAACTGAGGGAATGGCCTTCCCATCCTCTCCGAAAGGCGGGGGAGCCCTCCCAGGATGAAAGGAAATGTCCGTGCATAATTTCAATAAACGTCCGGCGATTCCGCGGGCCGAGCCTGCGCGCGCGCCACGTCCGCCGGGGCAACCCTCCGCCCCGTCACCACCGCCTCGATCAGCATTTCCGGCGTGACCTCCGTCCTCTCCACATCGACGATCACTTCGCCCCGCTCGAGCACCACGAAGCGGTCGGCGATCGAGAAAACGGGGTACAGGTTGTGAGTGATGTAGATGACTGAAATCCCCTTCTCCTTGACCGCCTGGACGTGCTCGTTGACGATCCGGGACTCCTTGATTGAGAGCGCTGCCGTCGGCTCATCCAGGACCAGCAGCTTGGGCTTGAAATAAAGGCTGCGCGCGATGGCAATCGACTTGCGCTGGCCCCCCGAGAGCGTCCCCACCGGCCGCGAGGGGTCCTGCAGGTCGATCCCCAGGTCTCGGATCGCCGCCAGCGCCTCATCGTCCATTTTTCGCTGATCCAGGAGATGCGGGAAACCGTCCCGGCAGGGTTCCTTGGCCAGGAAAAAGTTTCGCGAGACGCTCAGGGTGTCGATCAGCGCCAGGTCCTGGTATACCGTCTCGATCCCGGCCCGCCGCGCTTCGTCCGGATTATGCCACCGGACCGGCCTGCCGTCGAAAATGACCTGGCCGCCATCGGGAGAAAAGACGCCGCAGACGATCTTGATCAGCGTTGATTTTCCGGCGCCGTTGTCGCCCACCAGGGCGGTGATGCGGCCCTGGTCGAAATTGACGTCGACGCTCCTCAGCACCTCATGGTGTCCGAACTGCTTCCGGACATGCTTGAGCTGCACGATGGGCAGCGGCCGATCGCTCATGCCCGCCACCTCCGGATCAGCTTGTTCAGCACCACGGCCGCGATGATGATCAAACCGGTCAGCGGCAGGTAAAGGTAAGGGGAGACCCCCTGGCCGATCAGCCCGGTGCGGATGATGCTCATCAGGATGGCGCCCATGAACGTGCCGATGATGCTGCCGGCGCCGCCGGCCAGCTCGTTGCCACCGATGACGCAGGCGGCGATGGCTTCCAGCTCGATCCCCGCGCCGAGTTGCCCGTGCGAACTGGCATAGCGGGCGAGATTGGCGGTTCCGGTGAATCCTGCCAGCAGCGAGCAGAGCATGAAATTGAACAGCTTGACCAGGTCGACCTTGACCCCGGCGTTGCGCGCCGCCTCGCGGTTGCCCCCCGTGGCGAACACATGATTGCCGTAAGCCGTGCGAACCAGCACCAGGTGCAAGCTGATCGTCAGCACCACGAACCATAGCGAGGTCATATGGAACATCGAGAAAGGATTGCCGCCGAGGAGGTTCAGGAAAGGGCGGTCGCGCTCCAGGGCCGTCGAATCGTACATGATGACAAACCCTTCGGTGATGTAGCTGTGCAGGCCGCGCCAGAAGAGCATCGTCCCCAGGGTGGTGATGAAGGAGGGAATGCCCAGGCGCAGCGTGATGAGGCCGTTGAGGACGCCCACCAAGGCGCAGGCCGCCAGCGTGAGCGGCATCGCCGCCACCGCCGGCACGCCGCTGTTGGCCAACCAGCAGAAGATTAGCGTGGAGAAGCCCATGACCGAGCCGATGGAAATATCGAACTCGCCGGAGATCATCAGGATCGAAACGCCCAGGGCGATCATGCCGACCTCCGATGCGGCCGTCAGCATCGCCGTCAGGGACTCGGCTCCCAGGAATTTCGGGGAGGTGCCGCCGAAATAGGCCATGAAGAGGCACAGCACGATCAGCACGCCGATCTCGGGGTGCCGAGCCAGCAGGCGGCCGAGGGAGAAACGAGGCGGGGCGGGAGTCAAGGCGCTCATTTGGAATTCAGCTCCGCTGGGGAGGCAGGGGGCGGGGAAATCATGGAGGCTTCTTGCCGGTCAGCGCTCGGATCTGTTCGATCCGCTGCTGGGCTTTGGTCTGATCTACCACGTAGGGACCGGTAAGGATGTCGCTGGCCGGCAGGAGGCGGTAATTTTTATAAAAGTACAGCAGTACGGCCGACATGTAGCCCTGGTAATAGGGCTGCTGGTCGATCGTGGAGAGCACATCGCCGTTCAGGATGTCCACGAGCAGCAGCTCGTCCATGTCGATGCCGCCGACGTAGATCTTGCCATCCTGAAACGGCTCCTTGGCGGTGCCCAACCGGCCCAACTGCTTCAGGATCCCCGCCGCCCAGTGCGCCACCTGGCTGCAGCCGCTGTGCACCGTTTCGACGTCGGGGTTGGACTGGATGAAGGCGCGCACGGTTTCCTGGGTGATCACCGGATCGAACTTGCAGGCCACTTTGGTGAACTTGGTCCCGGCGGCGCCGTAAACGTCCTT
>JACQVS010000128.1 GCA_016209605.1 Planctomycetota bacterium | reverse complement strand
TTTCTTTGTGTCCTCTGCGCCTTTGCGGTTAATTTTTCTTCCCCTGGATTTCATGAGGCCTCAGCAAGTACACTCCCGAGAGCGCCAACAGCCCCGGCCACCACTGCGCCAGGGGGTCCGTGAGGCTCTTCAGCCGCCCCCAGCGCGGGGGGCAGAGGCCGTCCCAGGCGCAGGCCACGACCTCGAGGCCCGCGGCATCGAAGAGGCGGCGCGCCGCGGCGGGGTCGAAGTGGCGGAGGTGCGGGTCGTCGTGGCCGCCGAAGCCGGGCTTGCCGATGAGGATCGCCAGGCGCCGCGGCAGCGAGAACTCGTTGGGGAGGGAGGCCAGGATGGCGCCGCCGGGCTTGAGGGCCTTCACGAGGCGGCCGAGGGCCGCGAGGGGATCGCTCAGGTGCTCGAGAACCTCGAGGGCGGCGATGAGGTCGTGGCTTCCGGGGAGATCCTCCTTTTCCAGATCTGCCACCGCGGCCTCGAGGCCCCGCGCCCTCGCCTCCTCGACCGCCCGCGGCGAAACGTCGAGGCCGCGGGCTTGAAAGCCCGCCTCCTGGAAGCGCTCGAGGGCCCAGCCGGGGCCGCAGCCCACCTCGAGGAGCGAGCCGCGGCCACCGCCGCCGAGGAGCTTGAGGCCGACCTCCGCCCGCGCCCGGCTGCGCGCCCGCGCCCGCTCGCGGTCGCGCTCGCTCCAGTACCGGTTGTAAAAAGAAGCCGTGCCGGCCGTCATCGGAACGCCTCCTTTCCGGCCGGCCCGGAGAGAACCGCGCGGAGGAGCGGCTCCGCCTCCCGCGCCCGCCGGCCGACGCCGCGGTCCTCCCGCTTCTCGAGGAGGCGCTTTCTTGCCGTGAGCAGCAATTCCGGCCGCCGGAGCAGATCGCGAATCCGGTCGAGAAACTCCGGGCTAGCGGCCAGCCAGCCGGTCTTGCCATCCTCTACCAGCTCCGGAATCCCCCCCGCCGGCGTGGCGAGAACCGGCAGGCCACAGGCGAGCGCTTCCATGACCGAGACCGGGGCCCCCTCTCCGCGGGAGGGGAGCACCAGGAGATCGGCCGCGTGGTACCAGCTCGCCAGCTCCTCCGGCGGCAGGCGGCCGAGCAGGCGCACGGCCCCGCGAGAGCATTTCTCCAACCGCTCCAGCTCCGGCCGCAGCGCTCCCGCGCCGGCGATGTGGAGGCACACTTTCCCCACCAGGTCTTTCGCCGCCGCGAGCGCAGCCGCGAGAAAGTCGATACCCTTCCACGGGTCGAGATCGCCGGCGAAGAGGAGGTGCAAGCGACCCTCATCGATCTCCAGCTCGCGGCGCCGGCGCTCGCGGTCCTCGGCCGGCCGGAACCACCGGCCATCGATCCCCATGGGGAGGATTCGGATCTTCTCCGCCGGAATCCCCAGGCCGCCCGCCATTTGCCGGGCCAGATCCTGGCTCACCGCCAGGATGAGCGTCGCCCGCCGGAGCGTCCAGCGGGCCAGGGCCGCCGCCGGCCTTGAGGAGAGGGCGTATCGGTGGATGTCGGACCCGTGGGCGTGCACCACCAGGGGGAGCCCGCAGAGCGCCGCCGCGAGAGCCCCGAGAAAGCCGGCGGGAATCACCCAGTGGGCGTAAAGGAGCGCCGGGGCGCGACGGCGGACCTCCAGCACGAGAGCGCTGAGCCCGGCGAGGAGGTAGACCGGAAGCGACAGCGCCGGCAGCCGGCCCAGCTCCTTCAGGCGCCGGCCTCCCGAGGGATATCGGAAGCGCCTGATGGCGATGGGGCCCTCGATTTCCTCCAGGGGATCCTCGCGGTGGACCCGCGGCGCCACCACCGCGATCTCGAAGGACTCGGCGGCCAGCGCCTGGAGGTAGTTCTTCAGGAAGACCGCCCGCATCGGCTCCGCCGGGGAGGGGTAGGCGGCCGTGATCACCACGAGGCGCGCCGGCGGCCGCTTGAGTTCATGACCTGGTTCCATGCGCTGCGTCCTGGGACTGAGGAGGCGGGACGGCGGCGCCCTCGCCCTCCCCCCGCGGCTCCACGACAAAGATCCGCGGCTCCGCCGCCGGCCGGCCGCGGCCGTGCCGTCGATGCGCCACCAGCTCGGCGAGGAGCCCCATGGAGATGAGCTGCACGCCGACGATGAGAAGCAGCACTCCGAGAGCGAGCAGAGGGTAGTGGCCGCCGATCGACCCGTAGGCCAGGCGCCAGTACGCGATGAGGGCTGAAATGACCAGGCCGGCGAGAAACGCCACGGCGCCGCTCCCGATGAACAGGCGGCTCGGCCGGCGCTCGAAACGCTCGAGGAACAGGAGCACCAGGAAGTCGATCAAGCCGTGGGCGATGCGCTCCTTGCCGAAGCGCGACTTGCCGCTCCGGCGAGGCGCGTGAGCCACCTCCACCTCGCCGACCTGGAAGCCCCGCCAGTGGGCGAGGAGCGGGATAAAGCGGTGGAAGCCTCCCTCGAGGCGGATCTCCTCGACCACCTCGCGGCGCATCACCTTGAGGCCGCAGTTGATGTCCCGGAGCGGCACGCCGGAAAAGAGGCGAATGAGCGCGTTGAAGAGGCGCGAGCCCGCCACCTTGAGGAAGGGATCGCGGCGCTGCCGGCGCCAGCCGCCCACCAGGTCGAGGCCGGGGGCTTCCGGAGTGCGCAGGAGCCGGGCCAGGCGAACGATCTCCTCGGGCGATTCCTGCAAGTCGGCGTCTATGGTGGCGACGATCTCGCCGCGAGCGCGGGCGAAGCCGGCGGCGAGGGCCTGCGATTTGCCGAAAGGGCGCAGAAAGCGGAGGGCGAGGGTCTGGTGATCGGCGGCCGCGAGGCGCTCCAGCACCTTCAAGCTGCCGTCGGTGGAGCCGTCGTCGACGAAGATGATCTCCGACCCCGCCGGCAGGGCCTGCCGCAGGCGGCGGTGCAGGTCGCCGAGGGTGCTTTCCTCGTTGCGAACGGGAACCACGACGGACAACGGCGGCGCCATAACGTTAAAAGTAACTTCCGATAATTTTCCGGAAACGAATCCTGCTGCCGCGGAGCTCAACGGCAATATCAGACGGCAATGTTGAACTCGGCTCGAAGGAAGTCTAACAGATCCCAGAAATTTTGCACCTCCAGGGCCGGCAGGGTGGCCCCTTCCATATTCTGGCACTTGCCCCCCCGCCGCATCCTCACGGTGATCATGCCGATGGAGTTGGCGGGGTCGATGTCGTGCACCGGATGATCGCCCACATACATGGTCTCGGTCGGCTTGATGTTGAGGTCACTGCACACCCGCTGGTAAAGCTTGGAGTTGGGCTTCGAGATCCCAACCTGGTTGGAGATGAAGATGGCGTTGGGCGACATGAAGGGTACGAGGCGCATGCGGATGAGCTTCTCCGCCTGCTTGACCTCCATGCCCTCCGTGATCACGCCAAGGATGAGACCGGCCTTGGAAAGGAGGCGGATGACCTCCACGGCATCTTCGTAGGGAGCCAGCTGCCGGACCTTGGTCTCGTGGTAGGCCACCACGCCGGCCGCCACCAGAATCGAGGGGTTGACGCCCTTGTAGTAGCGGCGGGGGATGCGCAGGAGGAGCTTGTCGAAGTGGTGCTCGTAGTTGGAGGAGAACTCGTTGATGACTTCCTGCAGCTCCAGGTGCAGCTCGTCCTTGGGCATGGTCAGCCCGTGCTCGATCATGGCGTCGAGGGCGTTCGAGCGGGCGACCTCGGAAAACTCGCTGGTCGAGTAGAGCGTGTCATCGATGTCGAAAAAAATCGCCCGAAGATTGCTTTTCTGCATTTGGTGATAATTGAAACGGCTGCCGGGAAAGGCGTCAAGGCCTGGATCGACCTTAAATCGCCCTCCCCGGCAGCCGCCATGGCGTTTTTCGTAGCCTTCGAGGCTGCCCGCTACTGGTTGAACCGATTCTCCTCCTCGGCGCGCGGGTTGATGATGCGGGCGCTGACGAGGATGACCAGGCTGCGCTTCTCCGAGACCTCAGCCTTGCGGCGGAAGAGGTTCTTGACGATGGGGATTTGCCCAAGAATCGGAATGTAGGAGACGTACTTCTGCTCGTTCAAGCTCTTGAAGCCGCCCAGAAGGACGGTGCCGCCGTTGGGCACGGTGACCGAAGTAAAGGCCTGCTGCAGCGTCACTTCCGGGACGCCGATGGGGACGTTGTTGGCGACGTTGGTGAAGCTTCCCAGGCTGATGATGATGGTGGAAATGACGCCGCCGATCAAGGTGGCCATGGTCGGGCGCACATCGAGGGTGATGTACTTGCGGTCCGCCGAAATCACCGGGTCGACATCGAGGATGACGCCTTCCTGGAAGGTCGAGACCACCGGGTCGGCCACTTCGATGATGGCGAAGCCGGTGCCGCCGGACACCAGCTCGTAGTCCGAGATGTAGGCTCTCTGGGTGATCACCGACACGTAGACGCGCTGGCCGTTGTGGGCCGTGACCGCCGGGGCGGTCAGCTGGCGCACGTCGCTCTTTTCCTGCACGGCGCGCAGAATGGCGTTGAGCTGGAAGGGATCGAGCCAGGTCGACTGGAGGGTGAGGCCGCCGACGCCGCCCGGGCCGCCGCGCAGGCGGTCGCCCTGGACCAGGCCGGTGAAGCCGTCAATGATGTGCGAGATGCGGCCGGCCCAGCGGTCCTGCCCCATGACCAGGGTGACGTCCTTGGTCGGGTTTCCCTGCTTGACGAAGCCGAGGTCGTTTCCGCCGGTGCGCGAGTCGTTGATGATATTGGCGAAAGGCGTTCCCAGGTTGTTGACCGCGCCCAGGGCGCGCGAGTCGATGCCGATGTCCTGCAGGAAATCGTCGGTGATGTCGATGAACCGCGCCTCGATCATCACGAAGAGGTCCGAGTCCTGGCGCAGGTTTTCAAGGACGGTGTAGACCTCCTTCTGCAGCTCGACCGGCGCGGTGACGAAGAGCAGACCCTGGTGATACTCGATCTTGCTGCCGCCGTCGGCGCCCCAGCGCTCATCACCGCCGGTGCTGTCCTGGATCAGCTGGATCAGATCGGTGTCGCTGAGCTTGGTGTCCTCCTCGATGCTCGTCGTCGCGATGGAGACGCCGGCGCCTCCCCCTCCCCCGGTCCTGCTGGCCTCGTCGCCCGACTCGAGCTTTATTTCAGGCGCCTGAAAGTCGCGGATGCGGTTCAAGATGTCGGCGACGGGGTAAATGCGGAACTGAGCCTCCCCGCGCGCCTTCTCGGGCTTGGTGATGGTGAGCACCTGCTCCACGAAGGTATAGGCCAGGCCGGTCTGCAGCAGGATCAGGTTCAAGGCGTTGGAAGCCTTGAGGTTCTGGATGTGCAAGCTGACCTTGGTGTTCTGGACGTCGACTTCCTTTTCATCGATGGTGATGTTGATGCCGGTGATCTGCCGCAGGAAGGCGACGGCGTCGGTGATCGGCTTGTCCTCGAAATCGAAGGAGACCTGGGCGGACTCGAGCAAGTTCTTGATCTTCCGGATGGGCTCGGGATCATCGGTGGAGATGACCTCCAGCTGCTCCTTGCGCTTCTTGACCTGATCCCACTTCTTCTCCTTGGGGAAGACGAAGGGGTCGTCCCAGAGGATGGCGGTCTCCTCCAGCGTCTCGTCGCTGATCTCGTTCTGCTCCAGCTCGAGCTTGATCACCCGGGCTTTGCGTTCATCGAGGATCTGCTGGCGCGAGTCGCGCAGCCAAAACTTGGCGACGCGATGCTGCGGATCGAGCTTGAGGATGCGCTCGCAGGCATCGATGGCCTTGTCGTACTCCTTGAAGCGGATGTACTCGGCGGCCTTGCGGGTCAGCTCGCGCACCTGCTGCTGCTTGGCCTTTTCCTGGTCCAGCACCACCTGGTCGGCTGATGACTTCGCCTTACTTTCCTGCTCGGCCCTCGTGCTCTTCTCCTGATCCATCTTCTTCCTGGAGACCTGGGCGAGGAGCTGCTTGGTCCGCTGGGCCACCTTGGAGACGTCGACGGGGTACTCGTAAGTGGTCAGCTCCTCGTAAATCTTGGCGAGCTTCTTCTCGGCCAGCTCGAAGTCGCCGGAGGCCACCAGCTCCTCGGCCTCCTTGAGGCCGCGCTCCGCCTCTTCCAGGCGGGCTTGCTCCTCGACGCGCTTGGTGTCGAGGATATCCTTGGCGATCGAGGGCACATCACCCGACCTCTCATTCAGAACTACCTTGGCCTGATTCAACCTTTCCCTGGTGCGGTCATCGAGGACGGGACTGAGGGACCTCGCCCGCTCGTAATGCCGGACGGCGGTCTTGTAGTCCCCTTGTTCGAAGGCGGCATCGCCTAGCTGCGCTTCATGGCGCGCTTCGAGGATCTTGACCTTCTGGTCCTCCTTCAAGTCCTCGAAGATCTCCTCGGCGGTCTTCGGCTGGGCGACCCGCTTGCCGGGCGCCGGAGCATCGGCTGGCTCCTCCGCCGGCTGGCTCGAGAGCGGCTCGAGGCCGCGGTCGGGCATGGAGGCGCCCGGGGCGTTCAAGCGGTCGGAAACGACCGAGGCGGCATCGCCTCGGGGCCGCGGCCGGCGGCGGGTGCGCTCGCCGGCGCAGCCTGAAAGGGCCAGGGAGCCGAACAGTGCTGCGATACAGGTCAAGATCACCAGAGGTTTCATGGCGCTTTCTCCTACAGAAGCTGGTTGGGTTTTCTCATCTCAGGTCCAAAGGTCATAATCATTTCAACAGCAAGACAGCTAGTCCACTGCCGTTGCATTGATGGCGAAATCTTGAATGCCGGCCTCCGTGCAGATGTCGATCAAATTGACGATCATCTGCATGGGGACCTTGTCGGTGAAGTTGATGGTCACCGGCAGGCCGAAGCCGATGCCCGAATAGGTCTCCTTGCGGAAACGGATGTACTCCTTGATCTCGTTGTAGTCGGGGTAGGGGTAATCCACTTCCTTTCTCCTGTTCTGCTTGAAGGCCTCCCCGGTCACGGTCGGAAACTTGTAGTGGCGCTGCTCCGCGCCGCCTCCCGGCGGCTTGTAGCCGACGGTGATGGCCTCGCAGCGGCCCTTGTCGCCGTCATCCACCCAGTCGAGGAAGAGGGTGACGTTGGCGAGGTCGATGACCGGCGGCGCCTCGGTCGGGTTGAGGCCGCGGTTCTTGGGGAGGTACGACCGCAGCTCCCCCTCGAACTCGATGAACTTTGCCTGCATGACGAAGAAGATGAGGAGCTGGAAGACGATGTCAATCATGGGGGTCATGTTGATCTCCATCTCGAGAGTTTCTATCGTTCTTCGACGTTTGGCCATGATTCAGCGTCCTCTGATTTCAATCCTCTTCATGGATCATTCCTGCAGGGCCGCGAGCTTCACCTTGTATATGCCCGCTTTTTGACAGGCGAGAAAAACCTCGCGCAGATAGCGCCCGGTCACCCCTTCGTCGGCGCGCACCAGAACTTCCAGCTTGGAAAGGGGCGGCAGGCCGGGACCGCCCGGTTCCATGCCGCGGCGCTCGGCATCCGACAGAACTTCCAGGCGCAGCGCCTCGATCAACGAGTTGAGGTTGTGGGTCTGGCCGTTGAAGTGGATCTCGCCGGCGCGGGTCTGGTCGTTCATCTTCTTGATGTTGATGATCAGGATGGCGACGTCTTCCGCTGGCTTGATCTCCTGGGCGCTGAGCGCCACCGGGAGCAGCACATCCTCCAGGTTCAGGCTGGTGAAGGCAGAGGTGAGCACGAAAAAGAACACCAGCAGGAAGGTGAGATCGATCATGGAGGTCATGTTCAAGGCGACCTCGTGCTCTTTCAAATTTTTATTCACCTTGCGAAGGCTCATGGGCTTCACCTCAGCGGTCTGAGCAATTCTCAGGCCTTGCGGACCTTGAACCGCGACATCAACTCCTCGGTGAGGCCGCCGACTTCAAGGATGATATTGACGATGCGGTTGCGGAAGATGACGAAAAACACCGTCAGCGGAATGGCCACCAATAGCCCTTCGTAGGTCGTCACCAGAGCCTGCGAAATGCCGGACGCCAGGTCGGCCGGCTTGGGCTGGGTCTGGGCCGAGGCGATGACGTTGAAGGTTGCGATCATGCCGGACACCGTGCCGAAGAGGCCTAACATGGGGGCGACGGCGGCGATGAGGGAAATATAACCGACCTTTTGATGGAGCTTGTTGGCCTCGATGTCGCCGGTCTCGATCATGGCCTTCTCCATCTCCTCATAGCCCTGGTCCAGCTTGCCGAGGCCGGCGGCCAGGATGGTCGAGAAGAAGGAAGGATTGCTTTCACAGATGTGATAAGCCTCCTCGTAGTTCTCCTCCTCGAAGAGCTGCTCGACCTGCCCCAGCACCTCGGGAGGAACCAGGAGGTCGCGCCGGAACTGGAAGGCGAAGGTGATGACCAGCGAGAGGCCGATGATCGAACACCCGATGATGGTGTGGCCGATCCAGCCGCCGTCGTTGATGTACCCCAGGAGCGACTTCACCCTTTTTGCTGTCGGCGCGGGGACCGGGGCCGGCGCCGGCGCTTGAGCCAGTGCGATCGGGCCGGGGGGCTCCAAGAGGATCTGGTCCAAGAAGACAGTAAGGAATCCCCAACCCAGGAGGGTCAGGAGTAAAACAGTCCCGAGGCGTCTTGAGCTCGGGATGGCGCTGGAAATGGGTTGGCCATACATAGGCGACAAGGTCCTCCGTATCTCAAAGTTCTCTCATGATTCCAAGTTTAAAGATTTCACTTCGCTTGCCACTCCTTAGCCCGCTCCTTCTTCCCCAGCTTGTCATAAACCTCGATCAGGCCGCGCACGGCCCGCCGGTAGGCGCCGGGGAAATTCTTGCAAAAGCACGTCGTCCGCAGGTACCACAGCTCCGCTTCCTCCAGGTTTTCCTTGGTCTTGCGCAGGCGGTAAGCATCGCCCATGACGTTGCACGCTTCGGCGTAGTGCTCGTTGTAAGGGACTTCCTGGGCGGCGCCGGGCCGGAAGAACCTCTGGGCGAGGAGCCTGACCGCCTCATCGTACTGCTCCTTGGCGTTGAAGGTCTCCGCCCGGCCGACGGCCGCCTCCTGCTGCACCTCCGCCGGCGCCGACTTGTCCTCCAGGACCTCGAGGAAGAGCTTGCGCGCCTCGAGGGCCTCGCCGTTCCCATTGCCGCCGCCCTTCGACTTGAGCTTGGCCCAGGCCAGGCCGACCTTGGCGCGGTAGCTCCACAGGGTCTTTTCGCCGCCGTATTCGTTCAAGCTCTTGAACTGTGCCTCCGCGTCGGCGGGATTGCCGGCGAGGAGCTGCGCCTTGCCCAGGGCGTAGGTGGCGGGCGGCACGTTGATGTCCCTGGTCCCCTTGTTGGTCTCAAGATAGGCTTTCAAGTGCTTGACGGCCTCACCCACCTTGGAGGGTTCCTCGTTGGCCCAGTTGAAATAGAACTTCCCCAGGAGGTAAGCCGCCTCGGACTTCTCCCAGTCCTTGCCGAACTGCTGGACGTCCTTCATGGGCTTCTCGATGGCCTTGGCCGCGGCGGCGAAGTCGCCGCCGCTCAAGGCGGCGCGGATGGGGCTGAGCCAGGTCGAGGAGCGCTCGATGCCCGCCACCTTCTTCCCTTCGATCGCCTGCGGATTGTTGCCGATCTTGTAGCTGACGGTGTCCCAGCCGGCCTTGTCGATCTGCACGTCCTTGAGGATGCTGCCGGTCACGAGGACAATGGAGTCCCCCCGCGCCGCTCCGGAAAGCCAGGTGAGCCAGCTCAGGAGAACCGCTCCCGCGATCACGCCCACGCGGCGGAATATTCGATATGGTTCGGTCCGTTCAATCCAGAACATGTTCTCTTCGTTCTTCACTTTTTCTTGGAAAAATACTTCTCGGCCTCTTTCTTGAGCTCCAGAAACTTCTCCTTGAGAGCCGCCCCCCCCATCTCCGAGCCCTGCCGCTCGTTGACGAAAACCCACATCTTCCTCCAGGCGTTGATGTCGCCGGCCTTGCCGAGATGCTGGTTGAGCAGGGACCACTCGTGAGCCCACTCCCAGTACTCGCGCTCGAGCTTGCCGTTCTCGCCGCCGCGCGCCGCCACCGCCTGGCGCTGGCGGTCGAGGAGGCCGACGGCGGAGTTGTAGTCCTCCTCGGCCTTCTTCACCTCGGTGATCTGCGGCGGCGCCTTCAGCTTGATGTAGGACTCGCCGCGCAGCCGGTAGATGTAAGGGTCGTCGCGGTCCTCGCCGCTCGGCTTGTACCTGGCGATGAAGTCGCTCGTGGCCTGGATCACCTCGGCGTGCTTCTTCAGCTGGAAGGCGATGAAGGCCCGGTAGTAGAGGACGCGCTTCCCGACTTCCTCGTCCCCGCCGCCGATCCTCTCGGCCATTTTCAGGAACTTGTCCGCCTCGGCGATCTCGCCCCCTTGAACCAGCACCTCGACCACGAAGAGGACCTTCTGGAGATCCTTCAGCTCATCCTTGGCCATGAAGTGGTTGGCGTAGATCTTGACGTACGCGGCGGCCTTCTTGAAGGACTCCTCGCCTCCCTGGGCATTGAAGTGGTCGACGAAGAGGAGCGCCGCGTACAGGCTCGAGGCATCGTTCTCGAAGTCCTTTTTGAGCTGCTTGAAGGCTTCTTCCGCCTCGGCGACCTTCCCCTGGCGGAGCAGGGCCTCGCAGTGGTGGTAGAGGGCGATGCTGCGGTAGGATTTGTCCTCCTTGAACAGGCCGGTGAAGGGGCTCAGGGCCGCGACCGCCTCCGGCCACTCCTTGAGGTCGTTGTGGATGAGGCCCTCGACGTAGCTCGCGAGGATGGCGCCGTCGAGCTGCTTCTCCTTCAAGGCCGCCGCGGCCAGGGCCTTCATCCTCCGCGCCAGCTTCTTCAACTCCTCGGCGCTCTGGTCGCCGCTCCCCCGGCGGGCAAGCCACCCCTGGTACTCGCAGTGCCCCGCGCTCGCCTGGGCGCGATAGTAGAAGGGGACCTTGTCCTTCCCCTGCTCCCTGGGGATCTTCAAGTACAGCTCCTTGGCGGCTTCCCATTTCCCCTGCCGCTCCAGGTCCTGCGCCTCGACCATGGTGACCTGGAAGATGGCGATGCCCTTCCCGACGAAGTGGTCATAGTGACGCTTCGCCTCCTCGTCGAGCTTCCTGTATCCGGAGTGGTCCTTCGCGGCGATGGTGAGCTTGTTGGCGCTCGAGAGGGCGTTCACCGCCGCCGTGGTCACCAGCTCGCTCCGAGGGTACTGGCGGCAGATCTCCAGGTAGGAGAGCGCCGCCTCGGCGAAGCGCTGCCCTTTCAAGTGGATCCAGCCGATCTTCTCGAGGCACTGCGGCGCGAGGTCGTTCCTCTCATTGAAGTCCGCCAGCGCTCCCAGGGCCTGCTGGAAGAGCCCCAGCGACTCCTCGAGTTTCCCCTCGGCATAAAGGCCGATGCCCCCCTGATAGTAGTCCTGGGCGCGCAGCGCCACGCCGCCGATGCGGGCGATGGTGCCGAGAGCCTTGCGGGCGTCGGTGATGTAAGCGCTGGCCTGCGGGCTGGTGGAGAGCTTCGAGTACCGGGCGATCAGGTCCTGGACCATCTGCAGCCCCTTTTCCGAGGAGCCTCGCCCGGCGTGGGCGATCGCCAGCTCGAGCTCCGAGAGGACGAAGTACTTCTCCAGCTCCGGATCCCTACTGGCTTCCCGGAGCGGATTGTTCTTCCCCTTGAGCAGCTTCTCCTCGACGATGGCCACTGCCTCGGCGTGCTTGCGGGCCAGGTTGGCGGAGCGCGCCGAGTAAAGCAGCGCCTGGAGCTGGAGGTCGATGAGCGGGCGCAGGATCTCCTTGGGATACCCTCCCGGCGGCGGCGCGCCCGGCGGCTCGATGCCGATGAGCACGCTCAAGTCTTCCGCCGCGGCGGCGAACTTCCCCAGCTCCATCTGATAGAGCCCCTTCCTGAGCTGGGCATCGTACTGCATGAGGTAGAACTCCGGCCGGTTGTCGACGAACTCGCTGGCGTACTTGAGGCCATCCTTCAGCATCTTCTCCTGATCCGCCTGGAAGGAAGGATCGTCCCTGGGGAGCTGCTTAGCGTAAACCAGATAGATCTTGACGCGGGCCAGCTCCGCAAGGTTGCGGCTGCGGCTCAAGTCGATGAGCTGCTCCGGCTCCCTGGTCTTGGGGTTCTTCTTGCGATCCTCGCGGAATTTCTGCTCTTGGCCGGCGACCTTCTTGCCGAGGTCGTCGATCAAGGCATTGATCGGCTTGAGCACCTTCTCCTGGAAGTACTTGCGCGCCTCCTTGCGGAAGACGGCGCTGTTCTTGGGGTCGGAGGTCTGGTTGGCTTTTTCAAAGGCGGTGATGACCTTCCCCATGTCGACGTTGATTTTGAGGAGCGAGCTGGTCATGGCCCGCTTCGACTGGGGGTCGAGCTTGCCCGCCTCGTTGAGCTTCTTCAAGTACTCCTCGGTCTTCCCCACGTGCTGCAGGATGTCGGCCTCGAAGAAGGCGATCTCCCCCTTCTCGCCGGCGCCGGCGTAGATCTTCTTCAGCGACTCGAGAAAGCGCTGGGCGGTGTCAAAGTATTTGAGGTCCTGGATCAAGTACTCGGCGAAGCGCTTGTCATGCTCGGACAGCGCCGCCTCCGCCGCCGGAGGAGCGAGGCAGCTCCAGAGGAGGAGGCCGAGCAACGAGGCCTCCGTGATGCTGCATCTGGAATGAACGGTCTTGAGCGCTTTCATGTCACCAGGCGAATAGCCCGCTTCCCCTTTTACGTATTGAACAGCCTGCTCTCCTCTTCCTGAACGATGGTGATCTTGGCGTTGATCAGCACGTAGAGGCTGGAGCGCAGCCTCGACTCGCCGACCCGGCCGAGGAAGAACTTGAAGATGTGGGTGAGGCCGGGAATGCCGATCGCCGACTTGTTGGTGATCTCGCGTTTCAGGCCGCCGACCAGCACCGTGCCGCCGTCTGGAATGGTGACGGTGGTCTTGATCTTGATCACCGAGAGGACCGGCAGCTCGACGTCGACGACGGTGAAGTTGCCGGAGAGGGTCAGGCGCGCCACCTCGGAGTCGAGCTGCTCCGCCAGGGTCGGCTGGATCTCGAGGACGATGTACTTGCGGTCGTAGCTGACGTTGGGCCGCACCTCGAGGATCGAGCCGGAGTTGAGGACGCCGATTACCGGGTTGACCACGGGGATGACGCCGGTCTGATTGACCTCCAGGTCCTTGATGTAGGCGGCCTGGTTGATCACCAGGGTGTGGGAGATCTGGGTGTTGAACGCGGTGACGCGCGGGGAATCGAGCTTGCGGAACTCCTGCTCCTTGGCGACGGCGGTCAGGATGGCCTCCAGCTGGTAAGCCTCGGTGAGGACGTTGAGCTGGTAGGCGCCGCCGCCGGCGGCGGTGATGTTGAAGGGATTGACCCGCGAGCCCAGGGGATTCGAGAAGTTGCCGATCGAGGCGCCGCGGACGTTCCAATCGCGCTGCGCGTTGGTGAACTCGTAGCCGGGGGAAATGCTCGTGCCGGCGCCGTCGATGTCGGGAATGGAGTTGAGGAGGAAGGTGTTGCTCGGGCTGCCCATGTCGATGCCGATCTCCTCGAGGAAGTTATCCTGGAGGACCAGGAAGCGCGACTCCACGGTGACCATGATGCCGGTGGACTTGCGAAACTCCTCCAGGAGCTTCTGCACCTTGCGGTGGTTCTCGAAGGTGGTGCGAACGGCGAGCTTGCCCTGCTGGATCTTCACGGAGCCCACTAGCTCATCGCCGTCCCCCTTCAAGACGCTCTCCACCTGCTTCAGCAGCTCGTCGGCCGGCACCACCTGTTTTTCCTCATCTTCGCCGAGGCCGCCGACCTGGATGATGCCGCCGCCGCCCCCCTCCTTCCCCTCCAGCTCGCTGAGCGCCAGGCCAGGGGCCGGGTAGTCGGGGTGGGCCTGGGTGATGTCGTGGATGTCGTAGAAGTGCAGGAAGAGGTTCTTCTTGCGGATGGACTCGCTGGTGCCGATGACGATGGCCCCTTCCTGGATCGAGAAGTCGAGCTTGCCGCTCTCCGACTGCTTGAGCAGGATCTTCAAGACGTTCTCGAGCGGCAGGTCGCGCACGCGGGCAAGCTGGATCTGCAGGTTTTCGGTCTCGGTTTCAGCTTCCTTGCTCAGGACGATGTTGAGGCCGTAGGTCTGCATGAGGGTGCGGATCGCTTCCTTGAAGGAGGTCTTCTCGGGGAACTGGATGTCCGTCGGCTCCTGCAGCTTCTGCTTGATGGTTTTTTCGGCCGCCGACTCGGTGCGGGCGAACTTCTCCTCGAGGGAGACCACCTTGGGGGTGATCTTCTCCCACTCCTTCTTGGGGGGGTAGCGGAAGATTTCCTGGTAGGTGACCCCCGACTCCTGCACCGCGAGGAGCGCCAGCTGGTGATTTTCGATGGTCTGGACGATGGTCTCGTACCTGGTCTTGAGATGCCGTTTCTCCTTGGCCAGGCGCACCATCTTCCTGGCCTCGTAGTCATCCGGGTTGGCCTCGAGGATCAGCAGGGCGTTCTGCTCCGCCTCCTCGTAGTTCTCGCGGCTGAAGGCCTCCTTGGCTTTCCGGCGCAGCTCGTTGATGCGGTTCTTCTCATGGATGAGCGAGGTCTTCTTCTCCGCCCGGCGCATGTCCTGGATACGCTGCTCGAGGGCCACCCGGTCCTTCTCAGCCTTCTCCTTTTTCTTGGCCTTCACCGCTTCCAGCCGCGCCTTGGCGTACTTGAGCGGCTCCTCCAGCTCGAGGTTGAAGGGGAAGCGGCGGATGGCCTCGATGGCCTTCACGTAGACGCGCTCGGCCTCATCGTAGTTTTCCTGTTCAGGGGATTCGAGCTGGCGGGCCTGCTGGATCATCTGCGCGATCTCGGCCTTGGCCTGCTGCATGGTAGCGAGGTTTTCCTGGGTCAGCTCCCGGATCACCTGCGCGACCTCGCCGCGGCGCTCTCCCAGCTCCGTGCCGACCTGGGCGCGCAGGCGCTGCGCTTCCTCGTTCTGCGGATCGAGCTTGAGGGCGAGATCAAGCTTCTCCTGGGCGTGCAGCAAGTCGAGGTTGAGGAGGTCGCTGCGGGCCGCCTTGACCAGCTCGGCCGCCTCCTTCTGCTGGGCGTCGCCGCTCATGCCCAGCATGCGCAAAGCCTCTTCCGGGGAGAGCTTCGCCGCGCGCTCGCCCCCCTTCGCGGCGCGCGGCGGGGTCCTGGTCGCCTGGGGAGCCTCGGCCGGCTCCTCAGGAGCGACCTCCGTCTCCGCCGGCGCGACGGCCGGCGCCTCTTCAGCCGGCGCCGCGGCCGGCTCTTCTGGCGCGGCCGGCTCTTCCAACGTAGCCGGCTCTTCCAGCACGGCCGGGGCCGCCGGCGGCGCTTCCGCGACTGGGGTCGCGCCGCGGCGGAATCGGGACCGCCGCCCGCTCGAGGCCTGGCAACCGTCGATCACCGCCAGAACCACGCTCATTCCCAGGAGGAAAATCCCCCAACGATTGACTTGCTTCATTCGCCAAGATCGCCCGTCCATGAATGCACCTTTCAAGAGTTTCACGAGGCGTTCCATCGGTTCGAACTCATCACGCCCGTTTCCGGTTGATTTCAGACATTACCGATTCCATTTCTCCACAGGCACTGATTCTTCATAAGCACTGGCCACCTTCCCGCTTAATTTTGATTCTAGGCCTTATTTGAAGGACTTCTTCTTCTCCGGCTTCTTGGTGGTGTCCGGCTTTTTCGGCTCCGGCTTCTTGGGCTCCGGCTTGGGCTCCTTGGGCTCTTCCGGCTTGGCCTCCGGCTGGTCGCCGGTAGCCGCCGCAGTTTCCGTGCCCGCCTCCCCTTCCGTCGCCTTGGGCGGGGGCGGGGCGGTGAAGTCGATGGCCGCCGGCAGCTTGATTTCACGCTGGTAGTGCTGGGCCGAGCGGGTCAGAAGTTCCGAGGTCCGGCTGCGGTTGTTTTGAACCTTCACCCCATCGGCGGTGATTTCCTTGATGGTATACTGGGGATCCTTGCCGACCTTGGGGCCGAACTTGAACCCCTCGAAGAAGACGCTCCTGGCGGGATCTTGAGGCGGGAGCTTGATGGGATCGGCCGCCTCATTTTCAAAGTTGGCAATGTAGATATCGCCGATGAAGGAGGGTTTTTCCCCCTTGGCCGGATCGAAAGGTTGGGGGTTCAGGATGTTCAGGCGATAGTCGTAGGGAATGGGGGCGGCGAGGGCCGCCTCGGGGGACTCCACCACTTTGAAATTCAGCTCGATTTTCACCCCCTCGGCCCCTTCGATCTCCGTCGAAAACTTGTAAGCGTAGGTTTTTCCAGACTCGACGTCAAAGTCCTCATAGACGAAGCTCTCTTCCTTGATGGCTTTGGCCTCGTCGAGGCCGGAAAGCTCCTTGTAGGCCTTGTCCTTTTCCTTGCGGAAGAGCTTGACGTCTTTGAAGGTCGATTTACTTTTCACGCCGAACTTGCCCGCAATGGTCAAAAAAGTCTGCAGCCTTTGAGTGTGGCGATGGTACTCGATTTTCGTGATCTGGCCCGCCTCCTGGGTCGCGAAGCCCCTATCGATCTTCATGGTCCACTGGATCACCGCCGGGATGCGCTCCGTGCTCCAGCTCGGGTAGGGGTTCCGGGCGGGGACGATCGCCCATTGCCCCTCGATCTCCTTGCGCAGGTTCTCCACCGTTTTCTCGGGGATTTTCTCGCCCTTCCGCTTGTTGATGGCGTCCACGTCGTCGGACATGTCCGCCTGCAGGCGCTTCACCTCGGTGCCGCTCTGCATGGCGATGAACAGGATCACCAGGCCGATGACCGCCGCCGCGATGTAGGAAATCTTGTCCAGATGCTGGACCAGGGTGGAATTTTCCAAACCTTTTGCCATAGCTTCTCCTGCTGCGCCTCGTTACCTCTATTTTTTCGGCTTGGGCTCCTCTTTGGGCAGCCCCTGCCAGTCCATGGCCCACAGGGTGATCTCGGCGACCACGGGAGGCTCGCCGCCGATCAGGTCCTCCTTCTTCGCGTCCTCATCCTTGTCATAGGTCTTCTCGGCGATGCGCTTCTTCAAGATGCTTTCCGGCTTGCGATAGAGGCTCAACGATTTGAGGAGGAGTGGCGCCTGCGCCGGCGCGTGGGTGGTGTCGAACAGCTCCGCCACGAAGGGCTCGAGCTGCGCCATGGGCAGCTCGATCTGCACCAGCGACTCCACCACCTTGTAAAGCGGCGAAGGGGGAGCTGCCTCCTTCTTCCGGGCGGGGAACTTGACCGCCATCAGGCCGCCGAGCTTGAGCGTGTTCACGCCGGCGAAGACCTTCTGGATGATCCAGAACTCCCTCATGGCGCGCGCCACGTCTTCCTCGGTGAAGATTTCTTCCATTTCATCCACTGCCAGGGCCTCGGGCTCCTTCTCCTTCTTGACCTCCCCCTCGGGCGGCTTGGCCGCCTTTGGGTAAGCTTTCAAGTACTCCTCCCGGAGCGTTTTGATCTCGGTGGAATAACTTGATTTGAAGGCGGCGGGAGAGGCCTTGGCCTCGGCCAGCGACTCGGAGAAGCTGCCGAAACCGGCGGCCATATCATCGTAAAAGGCCTTGGCTTCCTTGAGGGCCTCTTCCAGCCGGGACTGGTAGCTCTGCTCGCTCTGCACCAGGTCCTTGGTGGGGAGCAGCGGGGTGAGCTTGGGATCGGCGAAGCGCTTGAGATCGCGGCTCGCCGTCTCGAGCTTGGTCCGGGTGCTTTCCTCGCCGCCGCCGGTGAAAGCGAGGAGCGGGTAGATCACCAGGATATACAGCAGCGCCAGGAAGCCCAGAAACGAGGCTCCGACGCCAATGCCGAAGAGGTTGTCGCGAATCTTGTCCATGTTTGCATCCGCTTGAGAGTCCCGGCGGCGAGCCCTGGCAGTTTTTTCAGGTTATTCAGGTCCTCGCCGGCAGCGGGTTTTTGGCATCATCAATGGTAAAGGATTTTTGTCACAACTTGGTCACCAATTTGAAATTCGGCTCATTTCTTCTCCTCCTCCACTTCGGCCGTCTGGGTGGTCCTTTTGGAAGGAGGGGTTTTTCCCGGCTTTCCCGGTTTTCCCGGCTTTTCAGAAACCGCCGGCTCCGGCGCCTTCTCCTGCGGCTTGTCCTTGAGGCGCGCGTAAAAGTGCACCATGGTGCCGAAGAAGGGGCCCCCCTCCTGGCTCTCCCCCTCATCCTTCTTGCGGGCGCGGCTGGAATCGCTCGTCCCCCCCTCGAGGTAGATGTTTCCCAGGTCCTCGCGGAAGTCGGAGGAGACGCTCACTTTCTTGTCAAGGGTGAACTTCTCCGCCGCCAGCTTTTCGGAAAGCGGCTTCTCGATCATCTTGGTGAGGAGGTCGACTGACTCCTTCCGGTTGCCTTGCATGGGCACCACCGCGAAGAGCGTGAACTTGTAAGCCGGGACGGTCTCCTTCTTGGCCGCATCCCTCCTCGGGGCTCCGCCGGCGCCGCCGGCGGTCTCCTCCGGCCAGTCGATGCGCTCGATCTTGAGCCAGGGGACCCACAGCTTCTGCTGGAGCTGCGCATCGGCCTCCGGAATGACCTTGGCGCGGGTCTCGTCCTTCTTCTCCTCCGGGGCGATCATGCGGATGCTCTTGTCGAGGGGCAGGCGCGACAGCACCTCGCCGATCAGGCGCAGGCCCTCGATGGGCTTCGAGCGCAGATCGGCGACGGTCTTCAAGCGCTCGGCGTTGAGGAAGGTGTTCGCCTTGGTGATGTCCTTGATCTTCTTGTCGGCGTCCTTGATCGGCGTCAGCACTTTCCTTGCCTCGGTCATCGCCTCATCGCCGCTCTTCGCCTTGCCGCGGATCTGCAGCCCGGCGAGGATGACCGCCAGGTAGAGGAGGCCCATGGCGATGAAAACGTGCTTCTTCTTGCGGGAGTACTCCTTCTGGATCTTCTCCTCCTGCGGCACGAGATCCACCTTGGAGGACCCCAGGCCGACCCCCTGGAGGCCGCAGCCGATGGCGGTGCCGAAGGCCGCCAGGTTATCCTGCAGGAGCGCCAGGTTGACCTCGCGGTTGATGCGCACCTTGTTGATGCTCTGGCACTTGTGGACCGGCATGCCGAGGTGCTCCTCGAAATACTTCTTGATGCCGATGAGCTTCGAGCCGTTCCCGAGGAGGAAAACCTGCTTGAACTGCACCTCGCCGGCCTGGCTGCGGTAGAAGCCGATGGAGCGATGGATCTCGTTCACCAGGTCGCGCAGCTTGGGCTGGATGATGGTGGTGAAGATCTTCACCGCTTCCTTCTGGTTCTTGGAGCTTTCGAGCTTGAACTTCTCCGCCTCCGGGAAGGTGAGCTTGAAGTGATCCATGACGGACTTGTTGACCTCGTTCCCGGAGTGCTGCTGGGTCAGGGTGCGGGTCCAGAACTTCCTCTGGTCGACGAGGATGAGGTCGGTGTGGCCGGCCCCCATGTCGAGGACGATCGAAGGCTCCTCGGGGGCGACGTCAAAAAAGAAGAAGTTGAGGAGCCCCAAATATCCTAAGGGGAGGGCCTCGACGGCCAGCCCTTCGCCGGTGAATTCGAGGAGGTAGTCGTCGATGGCCTCGCGGCGGGCGGCGAAGATCCCCACCTCCCGCTCCTCGCCGGGCAGGTAGTCGCGCTGGATGATGTGATAGTCCCAGATCACCTCCTCCAGGGGGAAGGGGATCTGCTGGGAGGCCTCGTACTTGACCATCTCCTTGATCTTCTTGGAGTCGAAGGCGGGGATCTTGAGGAAGCGGGAGAGTGTGCCGCGGCCGGAGTGGGCCACGATGACCGGATCCTTGACCTCGTTGCGGACCTTGAAGGCGCGCAACGCTTCCTTGGACTGCTCGGAGAAATTGATGCCCTGGGTGCCCATCTGGTAGTCGACCTTGTCGACGGCAAGAATCTCCACGTTGTTCTTGTCACGCCGGAGCCTTACCGCTTTCAACGACGAGCTGCCCAGGTCCAAGCTCCAGACGGTATTGAAGATCGCCATACAATCCTCGCGCTTCGGGATAAATCAGCTGAATCTAACCAACTGTAACTTTAGCCATCCGATCATCAAAGCCGGTTCCGGCACTGGCCGCCTCGGCCCAAATCCTCAAAACCCAGGTTCCACGGGCCTACGCTCCAGGTAAGACAGGCAGCGCTGCTTCCGGGCGGACAATCCGGTACCGGATCTTCAAATCCCGCATGTAGAAAGGAAGAATTTCAGAAAAAATCGACAGGGAGCCATTCAAAGGCTGGTTGGAACGGCCCATTTCTTACTTGCTTGGATTGCTCAACCGTTTTCAAACGGTCACCGCAACATTTCTTCAAACAATTCTGCAAGCGGTTTTCGGCGGTATACTTCCAGATTTATTTTTATAATAATGGCCAGGGTATTCCGCTTGTACAGATAGCTACAAGCTTAAGCTTTGGATTATAGGAATCAAATTTTTTAAGTCAAGGGTGATTCTGGAATAAGAGATACTTACCGCCGGCCTGGCGCCAAGGGCAAGCCCAGAAGCCGCATGAGCTTCTGCAAATCCTCCCAGGCCAGGCGCTTGTCGGGCTCGTTGCGGAGGAGGTAAGAGGGGTGGAAGGTGGGGAGGAGGGGGATGCCCTGGTAATCGAAAAATCGCCCGCGCAGGCGCGAGATCGACTCGGTCGTCTGGAGGAGGGCCTTCGCCGCCGTGCTTCCCAGGGCGCACAGGACCAGCGGCCGGATGATCTCGATCTGGCGGCGCAGGTACGGCATGCAGGCGATCATTTCGACCGGAAAGGGGACGCGGTTGTCGGGCGGCCGGCACTTGACGACGTTGGCGATGTAGACCTCCCGGCGGCTCAAGCCCATGGCCTGGATCATGCGGTCGAGGAGCTGCCCCGCCTTGCCGACGAAGGGCTCCCCCAGGCGGTCCTCATCGAAGCCGGGCCCCTCGCCGATGAACATCAGGCGCGCGCACGGGTCGCCGGCGCCGAAGACGGTCTGCGTCCGCCCCTGGCAGAGGGGGCAGCTCCGGCAGGCGCGCACCTCGCGGTCGAGCGCCGCGAGTAGGGCGAGGCGGCGGGCGCGCTCCCCCTCCGGCAACGGAGCGGGCAGCGCGGGCGGGGGTGGGGCCGGCGCCGGGCGGCGGGCGATTCTTTTCCCGGCCGGGGCCGCCGGCCGCGACGCCGCGGCGGCCAGCCGAATCCCCCGCAGCGGCACTTGCCAGCCGAAGAGGCGGTTCACCTCCAGTCGGAAGCGCAGCTCCCGCGCCAGGCGGGCGATGGCGGCGGCGGAATTTTCTGCCTTGATCACGGCCGTTCACCCTTTCCCCAGGCGCCGCCGCAGCGCCTTCTCGACCTCGGGGGTGACGAGCGGGGCAAGCGCTCCCCCGCGGGCGGCGATCTCCCGCACCAGGCGGCTGCGGATGAAGCTCAGCTCCGCCCTGGCCGGCAGGAAAACCGTCTCGACGGAGATTTTCGAAACCGCGCGGTTGGTGAGCGCCATCGACACCTCGTCATCCAGGTCTACGGCCGAGCGCACCCCGCGCACGATCCATCCCGCCCCCACCGACTCGGCGAAATCGACCGTCAAGCCCTGGAAGGCCCGCACCTCGACGGCCGGGAGCCCCAGCGCCTTGACCTCGCGCTCGAGGATGGCGACGCGCTCCTCGAGCGCGAGGAGCGGCGTTTTCGAAGGGTTCTCGACCACCCCCACCACCACCCGATCGAAGAGGGCGGCCGCCCGCGCCAGGAGGTCGAGATGGCCGCGGGTCGGGGGGTCGAAGGAGCCGGGGTAGAGGGCGATGCGGGCGGATCTTGCTTCTTTGGCCATGGCTGTAGTTATAGCGCGGCCCCGGACAAAAGAAAACCGCCAACCGGCCGCTTCCGGATCAGCGAATGGTCCCGGCGCCCCGGAACTCCCGCTCGCGCCTCTCCTCCCAGAAGCCGGTGAACAGCTCCACCGGGTAGAAGTTGACGCTGACGGTGTGGTTCTTCCTCTCTCCGGCGTCGAAGGAGTAGTCGAGCTCGACGGCGAAGCGATGGAAGAAACGCACCAGCTTGACCTCGACATCGTTTCGCTGGAAGGACTCCAGATCGAAGCCGTAGAAGGCTTCGAGCATGTAGCGCCTGCTGAAGTTGATGCCGGCGCGGAAGTAGATGAACTGGCTCAGGCCCCGGCGAAAACGCTCCCCCACCGTGAAGCGCAGGAGGTCCGGCTCCGGCATCAAGGTGAGGGAGTTGTCGGCGAGCTCGTAGTCGAAGCGGTCGTTGGGGTCGAGGAAGTTGCGGCTGCGCAGCGCCAGGTACGGAAGGGGGAGGAAGGTGGCGTCGAGGTCGAGGAGCGAGAAACGGTCGCCGCCGTTTTCATCGCGGCGCGGCAGCCAGCTCAGGCTGGCCTCCGCATCGAGGAGGACGCGCGAGATCGAGGGCTGCAGCTCCAGGGCCTCCCGCGCCGGCAGCTCGCCCGACTTCTCCCGCCGCTGGCCGCGCTCGATCTTCTTCAGGCCGGCCGGCCCGCGCGCCCACAGCAGGTTGCGCAGGGAGAGGTCGACCGACTCGAGTTCCCGCACCCGGTCGACCTCGTCGATCTGCGCCAGCCGGTCCGGATCGAGGTTGTTCGAGAAGAGGTTGGAGTAGCCGGCCGAGGGGATGAGGACGTGCTTGAGGGCGGCGATATCGAACCAGCGCTCCATGAAGCCGCCGGCGGGCAGGCGGTAGACCCGCGACCATTCCTGGCTGGCGCGGATGCCGGCCGAGAAGGCCTCGCGGTCGAGGACGTCGTGGTCGAGGCCGTGGCCATCGAGCGATTCGCCTCCCCCGCCGATGCCGGCCTCGTAAAGCGAGGCCCGCACGCCGGCAAAAGGGCGCAGCGTCGCGTACCGCTGGAACGCGACCGGACAGCTCCACTCGTTCAAGAGGTCGTAGCGGCCGAAGCGCTGCGAGGGCAAGTCGAGGTCGTCCGCGGGCCGCAGGCGCAGGTTGGCGGCCTGCAGGTCGAGGGTGGTGTAGAGGCCGCTGCGGAAGGCCGAATGCTCCATGAGGAGGACCGGCTGCTCCATGAGGAAGAACTTCCCCTCGGGGAGGCGCTCGGCGGCGGTCTCGAAGGAGTTGGAGCGGTACTTGTAAAGGCCGGTGACGGCGAGGTTGTCCTGGAATGAGCGGCGGAAGTAAACCAGGCTTTCCTGCTCCTTCTCGGTCCTGGTGAACGGAAAGAACTCGCGCAGGAAGTTCTCATCCGACTGCTCGGAGAACTCGACGTCGACCGTTCCCAGGTACGGCACCTGCTGCCGGTGCACCAGGCTCCCCCACCAGCGCGGGTTGTCCGGTTCCGGGGCGCCCGGCGGGGCGGTGACGTCGCGGCCGCGGTCATCGATGCGGTAATAAATCGACTCGCCGTGGTAGCGCCACTCCTCCAGGCTCAGCTCCCAGGGCAGCCACCGGATCGGATCCTTGCCGTACTCCCCCTGCACGCCGTAACCGAAACCGCGCCTGGACATGTACTCGGTGCGGGCATCGAGGCGGGAGTCCTCGAGGAAGGCCTTCACCGGCTTCCAGCCCGCCCCCGGCGCCTGGCGCAGGAGCCAGTTGAGGTTCCAGGCGACATCGGCGCGGTAGCCGTGCTTGCCGGAACGGCTGAAGTTGAGGCCGCGGATGGGATTGTAGTCGAGCCACTCCGTGTTCCACTCCCCCAGCGGCAAGGGGAGCACCGGCACATCCTGGAGGGTGAGCCAGGTGTCCTCGGGATCGATCAGGAAATGCCTGGGTTCGGGCTTGGGCTCGACGGGCGTGATCTTCACCGCCTCCGACTCGAGGGCGAAGTGCGGCACGCCGTACTCGCAGGTCGAGATCACCAGCCCCTCCCCCTCGTAGCGGCGCAGATTGGCCAGGCGCAGGATCTCGGCGCGGAAGGCCATCTGAATGGCCTTGCGCCGGGTGGCGGCGCGGGGCGGCTCGGCGCGCGGCACCGTCCCAGCCGGCGGGCTGACCGGGGGCTCGGCCGGCTCCGCCTCCTCCGGCTCCTCTTCCAGCGGCGTCGGGAGCCAGGGGCTCTCCTCGGCGGCCGGAGCCGGACCGATGGTCGGATGCGGCTCGAGCGGCGACGCCTCCTGGTCGAGGAAGGCGAACTCCCGCGCCTGAAGGACCTTCGCGAGCTTCTTCACCGCCTCCAGCCGGCCGTGCCCGCGCGCTCGCACGGCGACGCCGCGCTCATCCTCGTGGTCGTAAAAGAAGGCGTCGGTTTCAAGGATGACGTCGGCCGACTCGATGCGGACGTTCCCTTCAGCGTAGAAGGAAACCGGCTCGATCCTGGCTTCCTTCCCCAGGCCGAGATCCTCGGCCAGCGGTTTTTCCTTCGGGGCGGTTTTTTTCGAGCCCTCCTCGCCCGCGCCGGCTCCGCCGCCCGCCTCCCCTCCTTCCGAGACCTCGCCCAGGACGACGAGGGCATCGGCGAAGACGCGCGCCCCCTCTCCCTTCCAGGACCAGGCGCCGCGGGCGCTCCCCCAGAAAAGCAGCACCCAGCGCCGGGTGCGGCGGTCGATCTCGAAGCGGCTGACCTCGGCGCGGAAGCGCTTTTCCATCTGCTGCGCGAACTCGATCGGGTCGCGGAACCGTTTTTTCTTGACGGCTTTTTTGTCGCCATTCTGGACAGAAGGTGGCTTTTGCTCCTGCGCCGAGGCGGGCGCGAGCCCTCCGAATCCCGGCCAGGTCAACAGGCTGCAGGCCAGGAGCCGCCGCAGAAGGATCCAGGCCTGGAAGGGAGGCAGCTTGTTCAAGCGGTGAGAACTCGAGCGCCGATGAATCTTTGATTCCCCCGTGTCAGAATGGAACTAAAATTCCGTAGAGCCAGGCGGGATTATACTTTAGGCACTAGTCTTGTCAACGCCGCAATCCCGAGCTGGAGGCCGGCGCTGGCGCCGGGGCTCGGGCTTTTTTGTTTTCGCGCCGGGCCGTTGGGTTGATAATGGGGGTTTGCCGTTTTTACCGGCGGATCGGCCGTACGAGGGCGCAAGATTTGCATTTCATACAATGGAACCTAAGAACCTCCAAAACTCGAGTTCGTGGACTCGCGGAGATGAGAGATGAGCGATGCAGCAAGAAATGAGATCTGAACCAAGGCCGGGCCTTCCTTGGAAATGGCTTTTCTTCATCCTCCTGGGAGCCGTCCTGATCGGCATCGGCTTCAACTGCCACAACTCCGGCGCCCTCCGGCAGCCGCCGCCCGGGGGGGCCACCGGCGCCGCCCCCGGGCCGGCCGGCAAGGCCCCGGAGGCCCCCAGCGCTCCGCCGGCCGCCCCGGCTCAAGCCGCTCCTCCCCAGGCGGAGGCCACCTCCACCGCGGCCCCGGCAGCGGCCCCCTCTGCCCCGGCAGGCGGCCCGTGCGCGGCGCAAATCCAGTCCTGCCGCGACCTCTTCAAGACCATCCCCGCCGACTTCCGCGAGCTCAAGGAGCCTCTCGACGCGGTGGTCGAGCGCGTCGAAAAATGCCGCGACCAGCTCGAGAAGTTTCTCGCCGACTGCCCGTCCCTCGAAGGGGCTCATGACGCCGGCTACATGCTCGCTCGCCTCTTGATGTCGCTCTCGAGGCGGCACTACATGAAAGTCTTCCAGCAGCAACAAAACAGCCCCGAAAAGACGACCGCCCTGATGAAGGAGTACCACAACCGCATCATCGCCCTGTCGCGCGCAGCGGTGGCCAAGGCGGGCGAGCGGGACCTCCTGCGGGCGCAGTGCCACGACCTGATCGGCGACTCCAGCTACCAGAACCGCGACTACGAGGAAGCCCTCAAGAACTACCAGGTCATCCTCGAAAAGTTCCCGGACTTCCCGGAAATGGGCAACACCATCCTGGCCGCCGGCCACACCTACCTCGAGCTGCGCAGGTATCAGGACGGCTTCGCCTTCATCCGCAAGACCATCGAGGCGCGGCAGCAGGATCCCAACCTCCCCAACTACCATGAGGTCCTATGGAAGCTCCGCGAGGCGGCGGGCGACCTCGACGCCATGGAGCAGCTCGCCCGCGAGGTGCAGAAGGTCTTCCCGCCGCGCCTGATGAAGCCGGGGATCGGCAGGACCGAAGAGGAGGACACCCGGCGCTATCTCGGCTACAGCGGCTTCCGCCTCGGCTACGTCCTCTTCGCCAAGGGGGACCTCGGGGCCGCCCACGAGGCCTTCTCGCAGCACATCGAAGAGATGAACCGGCGCGATGAGGAGCTCGTGAAGCAAGGGGGGGACCTGACCCCGGAGCTGAAGATCTTCCGCAACCGCTCCATCGACATCGCGCGCATCGTCGATGAAAACGCCGGCAAACCGCCTGAATCCGACCTTGGAGAGCTCCTCTGGGCCACGCCGCGCGAGGTGCGGCTCGCCCCCAATCTGGGAAAGGCGGCGGCCCTCATCTTCCGCGGCGCCGGCGACAGCCGCTCGGCGCCGTTCCTCAAGGCCCTCGACCGCCATCTCGCCGCCCATCCGGAGAGGAAGGCCCTGGTGGCGATCAGCTACTTGAAGGATGACAGCGACCCTCGGATCCACGTCGAGGCCCTGCAAGCGGAGCTCGCCGGGCTGGGCCTCGAGTCGGCCGCCGCCGGCCTCGATCCCGACCAGAAGAACAAAGCTCTCTTCCGCGCCTTCAAGGTGATGGTGGGCTCGGCGACCTTCCTGATCTTCGATCCGCAAGGCAACCTCGCCTGGTACCAGCAGGACCCGCGCGAGGTCGACATCAACCTGGGCATCAACATCTGGGAGCGGATCGCGGGACAATGACTCCCGAGACCCGGTTTTTTCAAGCCGCCAGAACCTGGATCCGGGGCCTTGCCGTCCTGGCGGCGGCTGGCCTGCTGGCGGTTGCGCTGGCGGCCTGCGGGCGGCGCGAGGCCATAATCTCCCAAGCCCCCCTCGGCACCCCAGCCGCCCCTGCGACCCAGCCGCCGGCCGCCTCGGCCGGCGATCCCTGCGCCCAGCGCTTCCAGGCCATCCGCGACCTCTACCGGACCATTCCGGAGACCTTTCGCAACCTCAAGGAGCCGATCGAGAAGGTGGTCGAGCGCGTCGAGCGCTGCCGCGACCAGCTGGAGAAGTTCCGGAGCGAGTGCGCCGCCTATCCCGGCGCCCCCGAGAGCGGCTTCATGCTGGCGCGGCTCCTCATCAACCTCTCGACCCGCCTCCGCCTCACCCTGCCCCCCGAAACCGCCGAGGCCAGGATGAAGGAATACTACGGGCGCGTCATCGCTCTCGCCCAGGACTCCCTGGCCTGGGCCGGCGAGAAGGATCCTCTGCGGCCGCAGTGCCTCGACCTGATCGGCGATGCCCATCTTTACAACCAGGACTTCGAGCCGGCGCTCCAGCACTATCAGCAGGTCCTCGAGAAGCATCCCGAGTACCTCGACTACTCCACCACCATCCTCGCCGCCGGCCAGGCCTATCTGGACCTCCGCCGCACCGGAGAGGGGATCGCTTTCATCCGCAAGGCCATTCACGAGCGGCGCCTGGATCCAATCTGGCCCGGCCTCCACGAGGTCCTCTGGAAGCTCCTGGAGGCGGCCGGCGACCTCGAGGGCATGGAAAGGCACTGCCTGGAAGTGCAGCATCTCTTCCCGCTGCGCCTGATGCGGGAGGGAATCGGCAAGGCCGAGGAGGAGGACTGCCGCCGCTACCTCGGCTACAGCGGCTTCCGCCTCGGCTACACCCTCATCGCCAAGGGGGACGCCGGCGCCGCCCGCGCCGCCTTCTCGAAGCATATCGAGGAATTGGCGAGGCGCGAGGCCGAGCTGAAAGGGCAAAATAAAGCCCTGCCGCAGGAGCTGCAGATCTTCCGCGACCGCTCCCGGACCATCCTGGGAGTCCTCGAAAACCAGTTCGGCAAGCCGTACGAAAAGGATCTCGACAGCCTCCTGTGGGCGACCTCGAGCCGGGTGCTGCTCTCGAGCGGCTCCGGCAAGGCCGTGGCCATCGTCTTCCGCGGCCTCGGCGATGCCCGCTCGGCCGGCTTCCTCCAGGCCCTCGATCAGCACGGCGCGGCCCGCGGCGGCAAGCTGGCGCTCGCTGCCGTGAGCTGGCTCAAGGACGCCGGCGACCCGCACGTCCACCTGCAGGCGGCGCGGGAGGAGGCGGCCCGGCTGGGGCTCCGGTTCGCCGCCCTCGGCCTCGATCCCGACTTCCGGGAGAAGTCGCTCATCCGGAGCTTCCAGATCATGGCCCTTTCCGCCACCTTCCTGATCTTCGATCCGCAAGGCAACCTCGCCTGGTACCAGCAGGATCCGCGCGAGGTCAACTCCAGACTGGCCATACGCATCTGGGACCGCATCGCGGGGTCTTAGTTACTGCACTTAGTGCGGCGGCGGAAAATTCCTTTCCTTTTCCCGGCCGGCGATTAAATTGACCGCTGCTCGACCACCGGCGTCCTGACGTGAAAGTCAGGGACGCTCCCGCCCCAGCACGGA
>JACQVS010000120.1 GCA_016209605.1 Planctomycetota bacterium | reverse complement strand
TTCGAATCTTGGTGGCTTGCTTGGCCGCCTTTTCGCGCTTTGTCTTAAACCATTTTCTCTTCACATCCAGCTTTATCGGTCGTTTTTCGCTGGAACTTTACCGGAATCCCGTGAACGCTTACCGGAACTGTAAACTCGAACTCCTTCCAGAGCTCGAGCTCTTTCCCGGTGTATTTCAACACGTGAATGGTCTTATTTCCTGAAATGACCATGTCTCGAACCCCATCGCCGTCAATGTCCCCTTGGGTCATCAAAAATAAAGGAAAGAGAGGCTTCAGGTTTACGGGGGAACCTACCTTCTTCATGCTTTTTATGATTTGCACGGAGCGCGCCAATTGGTCCGCCTCGCCCGGTGCGAGACGAGGGAGGAAGGGATCAAGCACTTTGAGGAGATCTTGAGCTTGGATGGTTTCAGGACTGGATTCCCCTGAGATGGACCTTTCCAGAAGCCCCCATAGATCTCTGGATTCTTCAACCCGAGGTTTGTTATCATTGGCAAAAGATGAAATAAAGACTTTTTTAAGAATTTCTTTCATTTGACCCGGTTTATTTTGATTCTCAAAAAACCTCGCGGCGGCCAAGTCTTGACCGGTTGCATTGAGACCGCGTAATCCAAGCTCTAACGCCTTTGCCATCCTTTCTTCTGCCCAATGGGTCCGGCCAAGAGGGTCCTGGCCTTGCAACATGCCAACGATTCCCCCAAGGGCATTCTTTACCTTGAGGAGGCCGCTCCAAAATAGTTCTGCGTGAATCAAGGCATGGCCGCTATCCAGCTCTTCATCCACGGCGATAGAGAGTTCTTGAAGGGCGGTTCCCCTTTTCTCTTGAGTTGAATATCCCCTTGCATGCTCAAACGCTTGAGCTAGATCCCCCAGTTTCATGGATACCTGAACCCAAAGTCCGGTTTCCCTGTCCGACCAGAGCCGGGGAAATCCTGGGATGCTCTCAAGCCTCGTTTTGGCGCTTTCGAATTGCCCAGAACCGATGAGTAGGCTCGCGCCAGCCAGCCCCGAATCCCGCTGTTGAGTGCGAAGCCCAAGAAAGGCCGCCAGGGCCGCAAACAAACTGATCCCTACTGCCAGCGCCACCCGCGGGTTGCGTTTGAGCCACAAGGTGGACCGGTAGAGCCAAGTGGCCGGTCTTGCCTTGATGGGCTCTTTCCCAAGCCAGCGGTCCAGGTCGTCCGCAAATTCACCCGCGGAAGCATAACGTTTTTTCGGCTCCCAGCGCATGGCCTTTTCGCAGATGGTGGCGGCGTCGCGGGGCACCAGGGGATTCAATCTTCGGGCCGGAGGGGGCTCTTCCCGAGCGACCAGAGCCAGGATGGCCGCGTAACTTGAGCCTTCAAAGGGGGCATGGCCTGTCAGCATGGCGTAAAGGGAGGCGCCAAGAGAGTAAACGTCGGAAGACAGGTTCACCTTGAGGCCGCAGGCCTGCTCGGGAGACATGTAGGCGGGTGTCCCGAGAATTTCCCCGTTGCGGGTGAGGGTCTCATCGCCTTGCAAGAGGGCGAGGCCGAAATCGGCTAGGAACACCCTGCCGGAGAGCCGCGCGGAGGCGGCATCGCCCTCAACCAGGAGATTCCCGGGCTTGATGTCCCGGTGGATGATTCCGGAATCGTGGGCTGCTTGAAGCGCACGGGCCAGGTCCCTGGCGATCTCAAGGGCCCGCTTCGCCTTGAGCGGGACGCCGCCCGCAAGGATTTCTTCTACGCTGACGCCACGCACAAGCTGCATGGCAATGTAGGGGCGGCCGTCCAGAAATCCCGCCTCCAGAACGGGGACGATAAACGGGTGGTTGATGGCGCTGGCTGCCCTGGCTTCGCGGAAGAAGCGTTCAAGAGCCGTCGAGTTCTTGGCGAGTTCCGGCGGCAGGATCTTGAGAGCCACCTCCCGCCCAAGGGATACTTGCCTCGCCAGGTAGACCTGGCCCATGCCGCCGCGGCCGAGAGGCCTCAGGATCTCATAATCTCCCAGCCGCTCGAAAGTTTTAAAGGGAGAACCGCTTGAAGCGGAAACCGTTTGCACGGAGGATTTTTCTTCGCGGCCAAAAAGATCCCGGAAGAATTTTTTGGTGGCCTCGATGCCCGAATCAACCATCCTTTGATCGGCATGGTCTTCCTCCGGAGTAGGTCGAATATCGGTCATGCTTGTCCCTCCCTGGAGCTGGGTATGGATCTCAATCGGCCCTCATCGACCGGCCTTGCTCAGTTTCGATCGCAGCAAATCCATGGCGATCTGGAGGAGACGGTAGACGGAGCGTTCGGACCGGTCAAAGACCTGCATCAGACGGGAAAGGTCTGCGTTCTCAAAATACTTGAGGTAAACAGCCGCTATGGGCTCGGGGTAACGCTATGGGCTCGGGGTAAGTGGGAAAGAGGCTCAGCATCACATCGAGGAGGCGGAGGTAGTCCTCCTCCCCAAAAGGCCAGTCGCCGAGGAGGGAATCGCTCTTCCCCGGCTCTAGAACTCCTTCAAACGGCACTTGCTGAAGTCGATTGTGATGGCGGCGTTTTTCGGCGATTTTCCGGCGGATGATGGCGCTCACCCAGGAGTGAAAGGCCGCTTCGTTGCGGAGGTCGCCGATGTCCCTCAGCGCTTCGGAGATGGCCGATTGCACCAGGTCCTGGGTTTCATAGAGGTTTCTCAGGCCTCTCCCCAGCTCGCCGTGAAACTCCTTGAGCCATTGAGGATAATACTGCTTGCAGATGGCCTCCCAAGCAGCGGGATCCCCTGCCTTCGCTTGAGAAATCACAAGAGGCTTCCGGATGTAACCACAACAATTTTTAAATTTCTAAAGCGCCAAGATTCACTCCAAATTGACCTCGAACAACCAAAGCTCTAAATCATTATGCCCGAAGTCCTTGGCCATGTAAAGAGGGTATCTACCCGCGGCATATAAAAACCCGTCTGGAGTTTTTTGTTCATGAATTCCCTGAAAATTTTTGGCAGAAGGGACAAAAAAGTGCACCTGATGTAGGTGATTGGTTGATTCAAAATGAGAACTATGGAACTGGCGGAAGCTATCTGCTCCGCCCCGGCAAATCAGAAGGGAGAAAAGAATGTCAAAAATGTGTAATCAGGTTAGACTTCAGCGCTCGTCTTCCACGACATCTGTCCCTTTCGTCTCAACTCTCTTCTTATTCTTGCTGTATGCGCCGTTGGATGCCCAGATCTCGACGCCCGGTTGTTGCCCTGAAGGACAGGTCGGTGGTTGGCTGCCACGGTCACCAATACCTACCGGCCGTGACCAGATCTCCGCTGCGGTGGTAGACGGAATAATCTATGTTCTCGGCGCTCACAACCACGATGCGCCGAACAATCGCCTTGAAGCGTATAAGCCGGGCACAGACTCATGGCAACGCCTCGCTGACATACCCACAGGACGGGGAGAAGCTGCTGCTGCTGCTGTTGATAGAATTATTTACTTCATTGGAGGAAACAATTGCTTCTCCAACTGCTGGCTCAATACGAACGAGGCATACGATCCGAGTACAGATACTTGGCGCTCCAGAGCGCCCATGCCAACTCGGCGTGGGTGGTTAACAGCCAATGCCGTAGGTGGAAAGATCTATGTCATCGGAGGAGGTGACTCTTACGTCAGTCCCTCGTGCTATGCCGTCGTCGAGATCTATGATCCCGCTACCGACTCCTGGTCCAGTGGTTCGCCTATGCCGCATGGACGTTGTCACTCTGCGTCGGCTGTGCTCGACGGCAAGATTTACATCGTTGGGGGATGGACAGACGATCCTTGCTGCGCCCCTCTGGATACGGTGCTGGTGTACGATCCCGTCCTCGACACTTGGACGGAAGCAACGCCACTTTCCGTGGCTCGTGGTGGTCTTATGGCTGCCGTAGCTGGGGGAAAGATTTACGCAGTCGGTGGAAATCTTTTCAGTTCTCCCGGAGTGATTTCCTTATTAGTTGAGGAGTACGATCCCAGTATCCAAAATTGGAGAAGGCTTAACGCTGACCTCTGCGTCCCACGGTTTTGGGGCGCCGCCAGCCCTGTGGAGAATACCATCTACGTCTTTGGAGGAGCTAATTACGATAAACCGTTTGGCACTGACTCCACAGAGGCACTGAGGGTGCCAGGAGAATGTACACCAGACTGCAACGGAAATGGCGTCGATGACACTGCAGATATCGCCAATGGCTCGAGCGCGGATTGCAATGCCAACGGGATCCCGGATGAGTGCGACGAGCGGACATTTTTTTCCCTGAAGCAAACCGGGCCGGATTCTTTTGACCTTATAGTCAAAAACCATGTGCCCATTTTAGCTGGCGAGGTTCCCATTCTTTTAAAATCTGGGGTTCTTATTCCCATGGCGGTGGAGAAAGGACCGGACTTTCCACCATCGAACGATGCAGAAATCATTCCTGACTTCAACCCGGCTTACCGTTGCATACCGGAAGAAAATTGCGGAGGCGATGCGGGTTTAATCATTGCCTGGCTCAATTCCAAAATACAAAAAGTTGTTCTCCCACCTGGAGAGCATCAGCTTCTAAGAATCCGGGTTCGGCCGGCACCAGGAGTACAGCGTGGTGATTGCACGCCTCTGGTCTTCGCCACTTCGTGCCTGGGGGACCCAATTGCGCCGGTGAAGAACATCGTAACGGATGAGAACGGGCAAACGATTACGGCGTCAATTTGTGAGAGTATAAAAACCTGTCGAGAAGAATTCTGTATTGACTTCACCCCTTTCCGTCGGGGGGACACAAATGGCGATGGTGAAATTGACGTTACCGACGCAGTTCTCAGCCTGGTATGTTTGTTTGTCAATAAAGCTTCCTGTTCCCAATGCACCGATGCCGAGGATTCTAACGATGACGGAATTTTTGATATTTCCGATCCTATCTACTCTCTGGTCTGGCGCTTCACCGGCGGCCCCGCACCGCCGCCGCCCCTGAAGCACTGCGGGCACGACCCAACCGACGACGGTCTTTCCTGCGTTGAGTTTTCTGGTTGCAAGTGAATGTATTGACGCATTGTTTTCCACGTACCGCGCCACGAGGCTCTCCAGCGGCGGGCCAAGTGGCTGGATCCAGCCGCTTTTCAGGAGCTCGCTCTCCCCATCATCCAGCGGCTTGCGACTCGCCTCACTGGCAGGCCTTTGGTGTCTCGCACGCGAGCGGCTGCGGGTCCGCGGTCGGGTCCTCGCCGCTGTCGGGATACGGCGGGCGCAGCTTGTCGCCGCCCAGGAAGGGGTAGGTGAGGATAGTGATCGGATCGGTGATGTCTACCACGACACTGCTGTCCTCGTCGCCGAGGAGCGTGGACGTGCAGGCGAGGTTCCTGGGCATGGAAGCGCCGAAGAAGCACCCCCTCGAGTCGTTTGAGGGGTCGCGGTCGACCGGGTTCGGATTCACTTCCACTCTGAAACGCACCGGGCCAAGCGGCATCTCGAGCAGAAGCTCGAAACTCTGCTTGCCCCCGGGCTGGATCACGGGAAGGCAAGGGGTTATCATGGTTCGCTGGAGATTCAAAAGGAGCCTTTTACAGCAGAGTCCGAAGCAACGAACCCGGACGGTTCACCCGGTCGAGAGGAACTCAAGCTGGCCCTCAAGGCCTTCAACAAACGCCTCAGGCTCACCCAGCTCGACGACGTGTCGAGGCTGGGCCATGGCGCGATGACGGGGGGCACCAAGTCGGGCATCGTGGCCATCACGCCGCCCAATCAGTGCCCCAAAACAGGGACTGCCCGAGGTCGGGCGATCTGGTTGGTTGCTTTTAGGAAACCTCGCGTACCGCCGCTGGCTGCTACTGTTCGCTGCTTGAAATTCTTTTTTTTTCTTGCCCAGCTTTCGCCCATCGCCCTCCACGGGGAGGACGCGCCGGTGTTGCGGCTCGAGAACGACTTCCTGCGGCTCGAGGTCGGCTCGAGCGGCCGGTGCCTCGGCTTCACCGACAAAGGGAGCGGCAAGGACTACCTGGCCCGGGAGGCCGGCGGGGCGGGGGCGCCGCTCGCCCGTATCCGCCTGCGGGGCCGCGAGTTTCCGGCGACGGCCGCGGCTGGCGGTGACCGCTTGACCCTCCGGTTCGGCGAGGCCGGCGTCATCGCGTCCTTGAGCTTCGCCGCCGAAAAAAAATACCTGACGGCCGAGGTGGTCTCCCTCGAGGGCCCGAAAGACGGCCCCGCGGTCGAGGAATTCATCTTCCTCGACATCCCGCTCGCCCTGCGCGGATTGCTGGCGGAGCCCTTCGCCGGCTGCGCCCTGGCCTTGAACCTGAAGACCAACGTCGGCGAGCTTCCCGGACCAGCGGGGCGGCTGCGGGCGAGCTGCTACCCGCGCTTCGGCTTCGCCGGGGCGAAGGCGGCGATCCTCGGCTGTCCGACGGAAGCGATGCGGCGGGTGATGCAGGAAGCGGTGAGCGCGGCGCCGGAGCTGCCGCATTCCCCTATCGGCGGCCCGTGGGCGATCGAGGCCGAGATCAACCGGGGGTCCTACCTCTTCAACTTCGGCAACCTCACCGAGCAGACGGTGGAGGACTGGATCCGGCTGGCTCAGGGCCTGGGCATGAACCAGATCGACTTCCACGGCGGCGGCTCTTTCCGCTTCGGCGACTGCGAGCCCAATCGCGACATGTACCCGCGGGGCCGCGCCAGCTTGAAGGCGGTGATCAACCGCCTCCACGAGGCCGGCCTCAAGGCGGGGCTCCACACCTACGCCTTCTTCATCGACAAGCGCTGCCCCTGGGTGACGCCCGTCCCCGACCTGCGCCTCGGCAAGGACGCCTCGTTCACGCTGGCCGAGCCGCTTGCAGCCGATGGGAAAACGGTCCTGGTCGCCGAGCCGACCGGGGAGATGTCCGCCGTCACCGGCTTCTTCGTGCGGAACAGCGCCGTCCTCCAGATCGGCGACGAGCTGCTCATCTACTCGGGCGTCAAGAAGGATCCTCCTTACGCCTTCACCGGCTGCCAGCGCGGCGCTTGCGGCACGCGCGCCTCGGCCCACGAGAAGGGGGCCGAGGCGCATCACTTGAAGGAGTGCTTCGGGCTCTTCACTGCAACCCCTTGAATCCACTGCCAATTTTTTACTGGCTGGATTGCTTTCGTAAGCGAGCCAGCTCCTCTCGCACCCTTGCAAGTTCTCTTTCTGCGACTTCAGCACGCGATTCCGCGGCTTCGGCGCGAGCCTTTTCGGCTTCCGCGCGGTTTTTTTCCCGCTCGAGAAGCTGCTCCAGCTCCACGGAGGTCGGAAGGAGGGAGCCGGTTTTGGGATCGGCCAGGCGAAGGGATGGACCTTGAGCCCGCAATTCGAGGGCCAGGACCGCGCTTTCAAAAACGATCAACCCGCCTTCAGAAACTTTCGGCTTCATGGGCTGAAAGACTCTGTCCTTCAAGTAAAAGCCGACAAAGGAAGTCTGCTGGCGTCCTTTCAAAGGATCGAAGATGAAATATTCCGGAACTTGCAGCTCCTCGTAAATAAAGCGCTTGTTGCCGTGATCCTCCAGCCGAGTCTTCGTCGAGGACACCTCGATGACCACTTGCGGGCCTTTCTTTTCCTCCCAGAGCTTAAACACCCGGCGCAATCCCCTGGAGATTCCTGGAACGGCGAAAAAATCGGGGGCCACGACCTTTTCAGGATTCCCCTCCTCGTAATAGATGAACAGGTTGCCGCTGACATAAAAATCCGTATCGGCCCGGTAGTGGCGGTCCACCGCCTGGATCAAATCGACCATCAGCACGCGATGGAGATCGGTCTCACCCATGGGTTGCCCATCGGATTCGGGATAAACGACGGCTGCAGCCGGCTTGATGCGCTGTTGGGTCATGAGTTTTCCTTACCTCGAGCAGTCTTGTTGATGCTTTGCGATTCAGTAAATTGTAACCACTATCCATGAGCAAAACAACTCATCGTCTCTGTGTGCAGCGGAAAAGTGCATTCAAAACCATAAGGTCAATTGCTAAAAGGATAGTCTGTGTTTAAAGTAAAATTAAATCAATATAATAATTAATGGAATTTATAGGTCAATGCACCTGCCAGTAAAGAAGATCGCGGCCGGACCGGGTGCGCACTGCCTGCTGGAGGGATTCGGGCGAACAGGGGGGCCTGATCAAGGACGCCGTGGCGGTCGAGTTCTCCAGGATTCTCGCGTAGCCCGTGGACCGATACGCTTGCTGTCCGGTTGTTCTTCTATTCAGCCAGATCCCAATCGTTAAGGGGTGATGGCCCTCAATTGGCGCGCCCTGACCGTGGAATATCACCTCCGGTGCCTGGCCGCCAGGCCCGAGTCCCTGCTGGAAGAGGCCCATCATGAGAGCCCGCCGTTGAGGTTCAGGATCGCCTGGGCCCTCGGGGCGATCGGCCCGGGCGCCGGGGCCGCGCTTCACGAGCTCGTCCGGTTGGCCGAGGATGAGGAAAGCCCCATCCGGGCCACCGCCGCCTGGGCGCTGGGGAGGCTCGGCGCCGGGGGGAAGGCCGCAGTCCCCAGCCTCCTTTCTCTCCTGACAGACCCGGCTGAGGAGGTCAGAAACGCCGCCGCCTCGGCGTTGGAAGCGATCGATCCGGAGCTGGAATTTGAATTTGATTGGGAGGCGGAGTGAGGGCATGGCCGGCTTCGAAGCCAGGAAGACGGCGAGATGATCCCCTTTCCCAGCCCTTGCGCTCTCTCTCGCCAGGATCTACCATGTGGGCATGAGTCTCTCAGCGGCCGGCGCCTTTTTTACCCTCGCCCGGCTTCTCTATCTCGGCGCGCCCGAGGAGGCCGCGCCGGCGCTCCGCCTCGAGAACGACTTCCTGCGGCTCGAGGTCGGCTCGAGCGGCCGGTGCCTCGGCTTCACCGACAAGCGCGGCGGCAAGGACTACCTGGCGCGGGGTGACGGCGGAACCGGGGCGCCGCTCGCCCGGGTGCGCCTGGCCGGCCGCGAGCTTCCCTCGACGGCGGCGTCCGCCGCCGGTGGCCGCTTGACCCTCCAGTTCGGCGAGGCCGGCGTCATCGCGTCCTTGAGCCTCGCCGCCGAGCGAAAATACCTGGCGGCCGAGGTGGTCTCCCTCGAGGGACCCAAAGATGGCCCCGCGGTCGAGGAGTTCATCTTCATCGACATCCCGCTCTCCCTGCGCGGATCGCTGAGCGAGCCCTTCGCCGCCTGCCTCCTGGCCTTGAACCTGAAGACCAACGTCGGCGAGCTTCCCGGCCCCGCGGGGCGGCTGCGGGCGAGCTGCTACCCGCGCTTCGGCTTCGCGGGGGCGAAGGCGGCGATTCTCGGCTGCTCGCCGGATGAGCTGCGGCGGGCGATGCAGGAAGCGGTGAGCGCGGCGCCGGAGCTGCCGCACTCCCCCATCGGCGGCCCGTGGGCTCTCGAGGCCGAGATCAACCGGGGCTCCTACCTCTTCAACTTCGGCAACCTTACCGAGCAGACGGTGGAGGACTGGATCCGGCTGGCCCGGAGCCTGGGCATGAACCAGATCGACTTCCACGGCGGCGGCTCGTTCCGCTTCGGCGACTGCGAGCCCAACCGCGACATGTACCCGAGGGGCCGCGCCAGCTTGAAAGCGGTCATCGACCGCCTCCACGAGGCCGGCATCAAGGCGGGGCTCCACACCTACGCCTTCTTCATCGACAAGCGCTGCCCGTGGGTGACGCCCGTCCCCGATCCGCGCCTCGGCAAGGACGCCTCGTTCACCCTGGCCGAGCCGCTGGCGGCCGATAGGAAGAGCGCCATCGTCGCCGAGCCGACCGGGGAAATGTCCGCCGTCACCGGCTTCTTCGTGCGGAACAGCGCCGTCCTCCAGATCGGCGACGAGCTGCTCATCTACTCGGGCGTCCAGAAGGACCCACCTTACGCCTTCACCGGCTGCCAGCGCGGCGCCCACGGCACGCGCGCCGCGGCTCACGAGAAGGGGGCCGCGGCGCATCATTTGAAAGAGTGCTTCGGGCTCTTCACCCCCGGCGGCGACTCGACGCTGCTCGCCGAGGTGGCGGCGCGGGCGGCGGAGATGTACAACGCCTGCGGCTTCGACATGATGTACCTCGATGCCCTCGACGGCGAGGACGTGCTCGGCGGCGCCGCCAGCGGCTGGCACTACGGCTCCAAGTTCGTCTTCGAGCTGTGGAAGCGCCTCGAGCGCCCGGCGCTCATGGAGATGAGCACCTTCCACCACCACCTCTGGTACGTCCGCTCGCGCCTGGGGGCCTGGGACCACCCGAGCCGCAGCCACAAGAAGTTCATCGACATCCACTGCTCCGCCAACGAGGATGGGCGCCGCACCTTCCTCCCCATGCACCTCGGCTGGTGGGCAGTGAAGGCCTGGAGCGGCGCGCAGGGCGAGCCGACCTTCGCCGATGACCTCGAGTACCTCTGCACGAAGGCCCTGGCCACGGACACCGGCTTCTCGCTCATGGGCGTCGACCCCGCGAGCTTCGCCAAGAATCCAGCGCTGCAGCGCCTGGGCGCCATCACCCGGCAGTACGAAAGCCTTCGTCACGAGAAGTACTTTTCCGAGGCCATCAAGGCCCGGCTGCGGGCGCCGGGGGAGGAGTTCACCCTCGAGCGCTCGCCGGAGGGGAAGTGGCGCTTCCGCCCCGTCCAGTACTCGAAGCACAAGGTCGAAGGGCTGGACGGCCCGAGCGGCGCGTGGAAGGTCCGGAACAAGTTCAAGGCGCAACCGCTCATGGCCCGCCTCGAGGCGCTCCTCTCCGCGGAGCCTTACGAAGCGCCCGGCGGCATCACCGCGGTCGACTTCAAGGCGGCCGAGGAGCTTCCGGACCGAGCCGCTGCGCCTGGAATAAGGATTGACCTGGAGATTTCAGCGGCGGTGGTGAAGGCCGGCTCGTCGAGCGGCTGCTTGAAGGCCGCGAACTCCACGGCCGCGCGCGGCGCCACCTGGGCGCGGCTGGAGAAGACCTTCGCGCCGCCCCTCAACCTCGGCGGCCAGCAGGCCCTCGGCCTCTGGGTCCGCGGCGACGGCCGGGGCGAGGTGCTGAACCTCCAGCTCCGCAGCCCGGAGCATCTGGTCGGCGGCATCGGCGACCACTACATCCCCATCGACTTCGCCGGCTGGCGCTACTTCGAGCTGATCGAGCCGGAGGGGGAGCGCCACGCCCTCTACACCTGGCCCTACGGCTCGATCTACGACATTTACCGCGAGTCGGTGAACTACGGCCAGGTGAAAAGCCTGAGCTTGTGGGTGAACCACCTGCCGCCGGATGGGAGCATCGAGGTCTACCTCGGCCCCATAAGAGCCCTGCCGCTCGTCCAGGCCAAACTGCGCCGCCCGCGGCTGGCCGTCGCCGGGAAAACCATCGTTTTCCCCATCGAAATGGAAAGCGGAAGCACCCTCGAGCTGAAATCCTCGAGCGACTGCAAGCTCTACGGCCCCGACGGCGCCCTGCTGCGGGAGGTCGTGCCCGAAGGGGAGCTTCCCATCCTCGGCGAGGGGGAAAACGACCTCGCCTTCTCCTGCGAAGCCCCGGCGAACTGCCAGCCCCGCGCGCGGATCACTGTCATGGCCGCGGGCGAGCCGCTGGGGGAATAGAACTCTACTCTTCCCGATTGTTCTCGATGACCGCCTTGCCGGCCTTTTCTCCCAGGCGGATGGCGGCGCGCTGGGTCCTTTCGGAGCCTTTCCGGGTGTCGCGGATGGTGTTTCCGGTGATCACCACGCCCTCGGTCTCGCCGTCGATCATGATGCCGGCGGCCTCTCCACCCTTGCCGTTGTCCTCGATGAGGTTCCCCTCGAGGCGGTTGCGGTGCCCGGCCATGCCGGCGCTCTCGTCCCGGAAGTAAACGCCGTGCCTGGCGTTGCCGCGGACGAGGTTCTTGAGGAGGAGGTTGTCGGAGTCCTTGTGGCCGATGGAGATGCCGTAGCCGCCGTTGTTCAACAGCTCGTTCGCCTCAAAAGTTCCGTGGCGCACCCGCCAGCAGAGGAACAAGCCGTCGCCGCCGTTATTCTTGGCGACGCAGCCTCGCACCAGCGGGCGCTGCGAGCCGCTGCCGGGATGGATTCCCAGGACGGCGTTCCCCTCGCTGGCGCAGCCGAGCACCTGCACATCGTTCGACTGCTGGAAGCTGATGCCGTCGCCGTGGTAGTTCCGGACCGTGCAGTCCACGATGACCGCCCCATGGGAGCGGTAGAGGAAGATGCCGGCGCCGCGGCAGCCGTTCAAGGATGGATTCTTCTCCTTCTGGCCGTCGATGGCGAGGCTCTCCACCCGCGCCCCCTCGGCGCCATAGCCGCTCACCACCGGAAACACCGTGGCCGCCTTGGCCTCCCGAGCGACCATGCAGTCGGCGTTGAGGGGCAGGCTGATCGAAAAGGTGCTGCCGCTCCTGCCGGTGAGGCGGGCCACGGTGGTGTGGAAGCCGCCGGATTCCCTGTCCCAGACGGCGATGCCGTCGCCCACCTGGAATCCCTCGGCCCTGGCCAGGGTGACCTGCTCCTCGCCGTAATCGCCGTCGAGGGCCAGGGAAGAAATCGCGGCGGGGGCTTTGAGGAGCACGGTTTTCTCGCCTTGCCCGCGCACGGTCACGTGAGAGCGGAGATGGAGGGAGTCCCGCATCCGGTAAACCCCCTCGCCGATCTCCACCGTCCCTCCGCCCAGGGCGGCGATGTAGTCCACCGCCGCTTGCAAGGCGCGGTTGTCCGAGCCGGCGATATCGCCGCCTTGCGCCCCGACGCGGATGACCGGCCGCTCCTCCATCCGGGAGTGCATGGCGCGGGGGAGCTGCGCCTCCTCGGGCCTGGGAGCGAAGGAGGCTCGGTCTTCGCCTGCTGACCGCCGGGTCAAAAGGATCGTCAAACCGGTCAACCCGACAAAACCCACGAAACGAGCGAAAGGATGTCTTTTCATGATACGTCTCCGATCTCTCAAAACGTCAAACCTTTCCAACAGCTTCTTGCGAGCATTGTATAATCCCGGCCAAATCGTTTCTTCTGGAATTCCGCGGATTTCAGCCAAGTGATGCTCAAGGAGTTTTGAGCTTGCCCGTACCCGCGTCCGCAGCGTTTCTTGAACTCCCAGCCGCTGCCGCAATGGCAAGGCTCGTTGCGGCCAATCTCGGGGGATGGAGAGCGGCTCTGCCGGACGGTGGATATCGTGTACTTTCCATCTCCGGTGCATCGTCAAGTGTCCGGTTATCTTACGCCCTTCCAAGGGGCTAAAATTTTTAAGAGGGCTCTAACTATAGACAAAGCACTTCATTGCTCCCAGGATCCATTTGGCATGGCATATGCATTAGTGGTCCTTTCCTGGGCAGTGTGGCTGGAGCGTAAGAAGGGCCTTTACCAAGCTGCGGTCACGCTGTTGTTGAAACGGTTGTTCCCGAATCCGTACTCTAGCCAAGAATTGAAAGGAAGAAACCCATGAAAACATTTCAACTCATTTTGTCCCTTGTCGTTCTTTCCCTGGTGGTCTCTAGCCTCCCAGTTATGGGAGTGGATTTTGTTCGTGGCGATGCGGACGCCGTTCCTGTCTTCGGCGTTGGAGCTGGAGGGGAAATCACCATTACCGATGCAATTTTCACTCTGGTCTACCTGTTTTTGGGAGGGCCAGCGCCACCGTGTCTCGATGCCGCGGACACGAACGATGATGAGGAGCTCACGATTGCCGATCCGATCATGACCCTGATGTATTTGTTCATCTTGGGCCCGGCAGCGCCGCCGCCCGCCCCGACGCCGAGCGGGGCCGCTTATCCCGCCGGCGATTGCGGCCCCGATCCCGCGGGGGCGGTTCTCGATTGCGCACTTTTCCCGCCTTGCCCTTGAAAATGAGAGGGTTTTGGCAAAAGGCAGCCCTCCTGTTCAATAGGAGGGCTGCCTTTTTTTTTCAGCCATACCACGGTATGGAACTGGACTTACCTGAAAAAGGCTTTCGCCGTTTATCCGGGAAACAAGCGTTTGCAAGACGGCCCGCTCACTGTCCTCCCCGTGAAAGAATTCCCGAGAGAAGTTCACCGGGGAAACATTGTGGGTTGATCGGCGCCTCTACCCCCTTCCCCTGCCCCGGCGAGCCCGTTAAAATCTATCTCCACACGGGATTTTTGAATATTCGCAGGGAAGATTGCATCCGGGCCCCAGACGCGGCCCGGGGAAGGCTGGTGCGCTTGAAAGCGGTGCGGAACTACTTGAACGGCGAGTGGGTCGAGCCGGAGAACCTCGGCTACCATCTGGTCCACAACCCCAGCACGGGGCAGGTGATCGCCGAGACCCCCCTCTCGACCCCGCCAGAGACCGCCCGCGCCATCGAGGCGGCGGCGCGGGCGTTCAAGGGCTGGAGCGAAACGCCCGTGTCGCGGCGCGTCCAGCCGCTCTACCAGCTGGTGGAGCTGGCGCGCCGGAACGAGGAGCGCATCGCCCGCTCCATCACCGAGGAGAACGGCAAGTCGCTCGTCGACGCGCGCGCCGAGGTGAAGCGGATGCTGGAAAATTGCGAGGTCGCCTGCGGCATGCCGATCCTCCAGCAGGGCGACAAGCTGGCGGGCGCTTCGTACGGCATCGACGGCGAGGTCATCCGCCTGCCGCTCGGCGTCTTCGCCATGATCGCCCCCTTCAACTTCCCCGCCATGGTCCCCTTCTGGTTCATCCCCTACGCCCTCGCCGCCGGCAACACCTACGTGGTCAAGCCTTCCGAACAGGTGCCACTCACCATGCAGCTCCTGGCCGAGCTGATCGACCAAACCGGCCTACCCCCCGGCGTCTTCAACCTGGTGAACGGCGACCGCGCCGTCGCCGAGGTCTTCACCGAGCACCCGGCGGTGAAAGGCGTCTCCCTGGTGGGATCGACGCGCACCTGCCGCCTGATCGCGGAGAAGTGCGCCCGCGCCGGCAAACGCTTCCAGGCCATGGGCAGCGCCAAGAACCACCTCGTCTGCATGCCCGATGCCAAGATCGACGAGGCGGTCCGCAACATGGTCACTTCCTGCTACGGCTGCGCCGGCCAGCGCTGCATGGCCTCGTCGGCCATCGTGGCCATAGGCGCTGAAATGTACGGGCGCGTCTCCGAAAAGTTCATCGAGGCCTGCCGAAAGATCATCCTCGCCAACCCCCTCGACCCGGAAGTCGCCGACAACGACATGGTGCTGGGGCCGGTGATCTCCCTCAAGGCGAAGAACTCCATCCTGGCGATGATCGAGAAGGGCATCGAGGAGGGGGCCGTCCTGGCGCTCGATGGGCGCGGCGTCATCGTGCCGGGCTGCGAGGAGGGCTTTTTCATCGGCCCCACGGTCTTCACCGAGGTCCAGCCGGGCATGGAAATCCACAAGACTGAAATTTTCGGCCCGGTGGTGGCCATCCTCAAGGCCGATTCCCTCGACGAGGCCATCCAGATCATCAACGGCCATCAATACGGGAACGGCGCCTCGATCTACACTCAGAACGGCTGGTGGGCGCGGAAGTTCAAGCTGGAGGTCGAGTGCGGCATGATCGGCATCAACGTCGGCATCCCGGCGCCGGTGGCATATCTTCCCTTCGGCGGCATGAAGGCGTCGCAGTTCTCCGACATCAAGGCGCAGGGGAAAGCGGTGATCAATTTCTTCACCGAGGACAAGATCGTCACCGAACGCTACTGGCCCGAGGATTAAGCCTTGCAGTACACCGCCGAGAACCTCCTCATCCACCCGCCATCCGATACCGCCGATCCGGACCTGATCCTTTCGATCACGCCGGAGACGGCCGGCTGGCAGCACCTCTCCTTCCAGGCGCGGCGGCTCGGAAAGGGGCGGAGCTGGTCCTTCGAGACTGGCGAGCACGAGCTGGCGCTCGTCAACCTGAGCGGGCGCTACGCGGTTCGCTCCCGGCGCGGCAACTGGAGCGGCATGGGGGGGAGAAAGACCGTCTTCGCCGGGGCGGCGCACGTTCTTTACCTGCCGCGGCGCACCGCCTTCACCGTGACCGCCGAGGAGGACGGCGAGTTCGCCGCCGGGTGGGCGCCTGCCGATCGGGACCGCGAGCCGTTCCTGATCCGGCCGGAGCAAACGCGCCGGTACATCCGCGGCGGCGACAACGCCAGCCGCCAGATCAACGACCTCCTGCCGCCGGGCTCGCTGGTGGATCGCCTCGTCCTCGTCGAGGTGTACACGCCGAGCGGCAACTGGAGCAGCTACCCGCCGCACAAGCACGACATCCACGTCGAGGATGACCGAGGCAACGTCATCGAGGCCGACCTCGAGGAGGTTTACTTCTACAAGTTTGACAAGCCCGAGGGATATGCTTACCACCGCGTTTACACCGAGGATGAGATCAAAGCGGCCATGCTGACCGATCCGGCCCTCGTCCAGAAGACGCAGTCGGTCTCCGACACCCCGGTGCGCGGCGACGTCGAGGCGGCCGCCCGCGCCATCTTGGCGCTGGGGCCGAAAGCGCTGCTCCAGAAGCGCGGCGAGAAGGGGGCCGTGGTCCACGTCCTCAAGGAGAGCGGGGGCATCGAGCGCCTCGACGCCCCCGGCTTCCCGGTGCAGGTTTACAACATCCTCGGCGCGGGCGATGCTTTCGCGGCGGGCTTCCTCTACGGCCGCGTCCACGGCTGGAGCTGGTACAAGGCGGCCCGTCTCGGGAACGCCTGCGGCGCCATCGTCGTGACCAAGCACGGCTGCGCCAATTTCATGCCGACCTTGGAAGAGGTCCTGGACTTCGTCAAGGAATACGGTGGTTTGGAGTAAGAGCGAAAGGGAGAGCAAGACATGAGCACGCCCACGATCCGCCTGACCATGGCTCAGGCCCTGGTCAAATTCCTCCTCAATCAGCACGTCCAGAGAGACGGCGCCGAGCAGCCGTTCTTCGCCGGCTGCTTCGGCATCTTCGGGCACGGCTGCGTCTCGGGGGTGGGGCAGGCGCTGCAGCAATATCCGCAGCTCCGCTATTACCAGACGCGCAATGAGCAGGCGTCGGCGCACATCGCCGCCGCCTACGCCAAGATGAAGAACCGCCTGCAGACCTTCGCCTGCCTGAGTTCGATCGGCCCCGGTGCCACCAACATGGTCACCGGCGCCGCGGTGGCGACCATCAACCGCCTGCCGGTGCTGCTCCTCCCCGGCGACCTCTTCAGCCGCCGCAACGTCGCGCCGGTCCTGCAGCAGCTCGAGTCGGAGCACACGCAGGACGTATCCGTGAACGACTGCTTCAAGCCGGTGAGCCGCTACTGGGACCGCCTCAACCGCGCCGACCAGCTCCTCACCGCCCTGCCGGAGGCGATGCGCGTCTTGACGAGCCCCGCCGAGACCGGCGCCGTCACCCTGGCGCTTCCCGAAGACGTGCAGACGGAGGCTTACGATTACCCCCGCGAGTTCTTCGAGAAACGGGTCTGGCGCGTGCCCCGCAACCGTCCCGACGAGACGGCACTCAGCACCGCGGCCGAGTGGATCCGCCGGGCCAGGCGGCCGCTCATCGTCGCCGGCGGCGGCGTGATCTACAGCGAGGCGACCGCCCTCCTCGCCCGGTTCGTCCAGAGGACCGGCATACCCGCCGGCGAGACCATGGCGGGGAAGGGGAGCCTCCACTTCAGCGAGCCCCTCAACCTCGGCGCCATCGGCGTCACCGGCACTTTCGCCGCCAACCGCATCGCCCGCGGCGCCGACCTGGTGATCGGCATCGGCACGCGCTACAGCGACTTCACCACCGCGAGCAAGACGGCCTTCCAGAACCCGGCGGTTCGCTTCATCAACATCAACGTGGCCGAATTCGACGCCCACAAGCACAACGCCTTGCCCTTGATGGGCGATGCCCGCGTCGCGATCGAGGAGCTCTTAAGGCTGCTCGAGGGCTTTCAGGTCGGCGGCGGCTGCCGCGAGGAGGCCGAGCGCCTGCACCGGGATTGGGAGGCGGAGGTGGACCGCATCTATGCCCTCCGCCACCAGCCCCTGGTCAGCCAGGGGGAGCTGATCGGCGCGGTCAACGAGCTGGGCGACCCGGACGGCGTCATGATCTGCGCCGCCGGCAGCCTGCCGGGAGACCTTCACAAGCTGTGGCGGGCGCGCCATCCCAAGAACTTCCACATGGAGTACGGTTACAGTTGCATGGGCTACGAGATCGCCGGCGGCCTGGGCGTCAAGATGGCCGATCCGAGCCGCGAGGTCTACGTGCTGGTGGGCGACGGGAGCTACCTCATGCTCTCGGCCGACCTCATCACCTCGATTCAAGAGGGCTACAAGCTGACCATCGTGCTCATGGACAACCAGGGCTTCAAAAGCATCGGCGGCCTGAGCCGCTCCCTCGGGCAGGATGGCTTCGGCACCCGATACGTCTTCCCGCAGGATGGCGGGCTGCCGGGAGACCGGGCCGGCGCGGCGGTGAAGGCCCTGCCGGTCGACCTGGCCATGAACGCCCGCAGCCTGGGGGCGCACGTCTTCGAGGCCAGGACCTACGATGACTTCGCGCGAGCCCTGCGCGAGGCGAAGAAGATCGACCGCACCACGGTGATCACCATCCAGAACGACCGCTACGAAAGCGTCCCCGGCTACGAAAGCTGGTGGGACGTGCCGGTGGCCGAGGTGAGCGAAATGGAATCGGTGCGCGCCGCCCGCAAGGAGTGGGAGAAGATGCGGGCTCAGGAGCGCTATTACTTTCAAAAATAACTTTATCGGAAGGTGACCTCCGTCACGCCGAACGGCTTTGCTTTTTCATCCCTCACCCTCTATCATGCTTCCATGAAAAAATCCGCAAACACCGGATCGAGAATCGGGGCAGTGCCCCCCGGAACCCCCCCGCCAGCGGGGATCAAGCGCCTCCAGGTCCTTCTGATCAAGCCCAGCAAGTACGATGACGAGGGCTACGTCATGCGCTACCTCCGAGGCGTGCTGCCGAGCAACACCCTGGCCACTCTCGCAAGCCTCACGGAAGAGGTCGCCAGAGCGGGCCAGCTGGGCGAGGTCGAGATCGAGGTGCAGATGCTGGATGAGCACGTCCAGAAGATCGATCCCCGGCGGCTGGCGCGGAAGTACCGCCGGCCCGGCATCCGGCCGGTGGCGGCCCTCTGCGGCGTGCAGACGAACCAGTTTCCGCGGGCCGCCGACATGGCGCGCCGGTTCATCAACGAGGGGATGGCGGTCATGATCGGGGGATTTCACGTCTCGGGGGCCATCGCCATGAGCGAGCGGGGCATGCCGCCCGAGTGCCGGGCGCTCCTGGACAAGGGAGTGACCCTCGTCAAGGGGGAGGTCGAGGATTGCTGGGGCGATTTGCTGCGGGACGCCCTGCACAACCGCCTGAAGCCATTTTACGACATCGCCGAGCCTCCGGACCTTTCGGCCGCCAGCATCCCGGTCGTTGATCCCAGGCTCATGAAACGATTCGCCTACCCGTTCATGGGGACGATCGATGCCGGGCGCGGCTGCCCGTTCCAGTGCAATTTTTGCACCATCATCAACGTCCAGGGCCGTTCCATGAGGAGCCGGCTGGCCGAGAAGATCAAGGACCGCATCCGGAGGAACGTTGGCCTCAAGATCGACTATTACTTCTTCACCGACGACAATTTCTCGCGAAACCCGAACTGGGAGGAGATCTTCGATGCCCTCATCGAGCTCAAGAGCCAGGAGAGGATCCGCATCCATTTCATGATGCAGATCGACACCCTGGCGTACCGCCTCCCCAACTTCATGGCCAAGGCCGCCGAGGCCGGCTGCACCCAGGTCTTCATCGGCATGGAGACCTTGAATCCGGACAACCTGCCGGCCGCCGGCAAGCGCCAGAACCGGGTCGGGGAGTACCGGGAGATGATCGAGGCGTGGCACCGCCACGGCATCGTCTGCCATGTCGGCTACATCATCGGCTTCCCCTTCGACACCGTGTCAAGCGTGCGCGAGGAGGTCCGCCGGTTGGGAGAGGAAATCGGCGTCGATCAGGCTTCCTTCTTCATGCTGACGCCGCTTCCCGGCTCCATGGACCACCGCTTGATGAAAGCTCGCGGCGACTGGATGGACGGCGACTACAACCGCTTCGATTCCTTCCATCCCACCACCCGCCATTCGCGGATGACGGCGGCGGAGTGGTTCGGCGCTTACCGGCAGGCCTGGAAGGACTTTTACACGGTCGAGGCCATGAAGAAGATCCTGGGGCGGGTGAGCCAGCGGAATTACTGGGGCTTGTTCAAGAACTTCGTGTGGTACAAGCACTCGGTGATGGTTGAAGATACCCACCCCATGATCTGCGGCTTCTTTCGGTTGAAGGACCGCAAGGAGCGGCGCGAGGGCTTCTCGGTGGAGCCGGCATGGAGGCATTACCCGCGGCGAATCCACGAGGTGGCCTGCTGGGCGCGCGGCGTCTTCCGGCTTTATTTGGAGATGCAAGAGGTCTGGCTGGCGACGCGCGGCCGGACCCGGTTCCGGGAGAACCTGGCCTATCTCCGCTCGCGCTACGAACGGATGCGAGCGCGGCTCGGCGAATCTGCAGCGGTGCGCGCCGGGCAGTCCCTCCGGCGCCAGGCGGCCGAGGGCATCACCGAAGGGCTCGAGTACCTGCGCCAGCGCCGCTCGGGATGGCGGCGGCCGGGATGGGGCTGGCGGCGGGTCCTGGGATCGCTCAATCCTTTCTCTCTCAAGCTCCAGACCCGAACTTCCTTGAACGAATACTGGCAGAGGACGCGCCAGAAATTTACCAGCGGCCAGTTTTTCCGCATCAATCCCTTCACGCTCGCCCTCAACTTCCTGCGCGAGGTGAAGATCTGCACGCTCTTCAACATCTCCTTTCTTCTGAGTTATGCCAAGTGAGCGCCCTTCGACCTCTTCCTCCGCCAGGTGGAGGCGGCCTGCACGGGCGGCGCGAGCGGCGTCGCCGCCGGCCGCTCGGTGTGGAGCGAGGCGGTCACCCTGGATCTCGAGGCCCGCCGCGCCTTCCTGCAGGGCGAGGCCTCCGGCCGCCTGCGCCGCCTGCGCGACCTCTGCGATGAGCGGGCCAGGCCCTTCTTCGATCGGCTCCAGCCGCCGGATCTGCCGGCCGAGTGGCACGCCAGGTTCTGATCCCCTTGAGAAATTCCAGAACCTGAGAGACTCTCCACGCTGAACGGCGCGCGGGCTTCGTAATCCGCAGCCGTTTCCTGGCCGACGCCTCACGCCGGCTTGCCGAGGCCGGCCATGCCGAGGAGCATTTTCTTGGTGACCAGGCCCCAGGCGGCACCGCCCAGGAGCTTGGCAACGAGCGAGAGAGAGATCATGCCCGCCGCCTGCCAGCTTTGGTCCTTCAGGATCGAGTAGGGGATGAGCACCGAGAAGAGCCCCCACATCGGCAGGCCCCAGCACCACATGCCGAGGCGGATCCAGTTTCCGCGGTGATCACGGCGAACTGTGCCAGGTCGATGGCGTAAGTCCCCTCTTGCAGGATCTGGCGCCGCGGGCCGCGCTGGCCGCCGTTTTGAAGGAAACCTCGCGCCTCCTCGAAGTTGCGGGCCTTGAGGTTCGAGGCCAGGGTCTGGGTCGGCGGCAGCGGCTGGCCGTCGCGCGCGAAGAGATAGCCGATCCTCCGGTGTCAAAATCCATCGAAACCGGCCGGGGCTTTCTAAGACCGCCTGGGACAGCGGGTTATTTCATGTATTTCAGTCAACTGACTGGGTAGGATGGAAAAAAACTTGCTAGGAATCCGGTCATGAAGCACTTCTCCCTTTCCCTGGTCATCGCCGCCGCGGCCTTCGCCCTCGCCGGCGCCGTCTTTTTCTTTCGAGCCACCGACCATCCAGAAGGGCAGCCGACCCCATCCGCCGGCGCCGGGAAGGATCAGCTCCAGGCGCTTCTCGAGGCGCAAAGGGCCTTCGAAGACCAGCTGGCCCAGTTGGGAGAGCGCCTCGGCCGCCTCGAGGCGGCGACGGCGGGCCTCGAGAGCGCCTTGAAGTCAAAAGGCGCCGGAGCAAATGCCCAAGAAACGGCGGGGATCTCGCCGGACCTCGCTTCCTCAACCGAGGAAGGGATTCTCGCTGCGGAGGAGAAGGAGCTCCTCCCCGCGGTTTTCAAAAGCCAGGAGGCCGGCGGCCTTCGCGACTTCGTCAAGGATGTCATCCGCCAGGAGCGCGAGGAGTACCGCCGGCAGGAGAAGCGCCGTGATGGGGAGCGTCAAAAAATGATCGAGGAACTGAGCAAGGGGCCTTTCGGCAAGCTCAACCTGCGGGTGAACCTCATGGCCAACACCCTCGACCTGAGCGAGTTCCAGAAGCAGCGCTACTATGAGATCCTCTCCGACTACTCGGCCCGCTACGGGGAGATCCGCAAGGGGATCAACAAGGAGGATCCCGAAGCCTTCAAGATCTACAGCGAGAGGAAAAGGCAGTTCGAGGAGGAGTTTGACGGCGTCGTCCTCCAGACCTTGACCCCTCCCCAGGCGCAAAACTACCAGAAGATCCCCGAATTCGCGCGCAGCGCCTCCCCCGAGGCCGCCATCGAGGCCATGCCCAAGGTGGTATTCCGGGCCATGGAGGAAAGCGGCGACGGGGTGGTCCGCCTCCTGCCGAAAGGAGAGGAAGGGGCGGCGCCGGCGGGAGAAGAAGGCGCCAGGGCGGGCGCGGCCAGGACGGGGCGCGTTTCCGCTTCAAAGCCTGCCGCCCGTTGATCGGCTGGAAGCAGTTCCCGTTGCCATTCGGCAACAGAAACTACTCGCACCGCGGATAGGATGCGCAGGCGAGGGCATCCGGCGTCGTGTCGGCGCCGCAGGCGCCGAACGGCGGGGCCGGCGTCTCGCCGGTCAAAAAGAGGTAGCTCAAGGCGTGGATGGCGTCCCCGATCTCAAGTTCCCCGTCGTCGTTCACATCGGCGCTCTTCGAGCACGAAGGCGCCGGGCGGCCAGCAAAGAGATGGAGCAGCAAGACAACGGCATCGGAAATATCCATCTGTCCATCGGCGTTCGCATCGCCGCGCGTGAAGAGCGCCGGCGGAGTCACGCTCCTGATCAGTTTGTAGACCTTGATCGCCCCCAGCTCATCGCCCGTCTGGCCATCGTTCGCCGTGAAATAGAGCCTTCCCTGAAAAACGGCGTAGTCGTCCACCTCGGAACCGTACGGTCCGGGGTAAATGTCTGCGAACAGGCGAACTTCGGCGCCGTCATAGCTCCACAGCTCGCGGCCATGAATCCCGTCGGCGGCGGTGAAGTAGAGGATGTCGTCATGGATGAAGAAATCCGACGGCCACGAATGGTGCACCGGATCGATGCCCGGGACAAAGGGCGTCGGATTGATGTTGGCGACCATCTCGGCCGCGGTCCCGTCATAGCGCCAGAGCTCCGCGCCGGCGACGCCGTCGTCGGCGCAAAAATACAGCACGTCGCGGTAGACGATCAGGCCGGAGGGATTCGAAGATTCGCGGCCGGGGTTGATGTCGGCCTCGAGCTTCGTCGGGTTGGGGTCGTTCTCCCGGTAGCGCCACAGCTCCCTTCCCCCCTGGTCCGGGTTATACGCTGAACCGTAAATCGCATTCTTGAAAAGGCACAGGTTCTCGGGGCTCGAGCCATCGGGCCACCAGATGGAGGTGGCCCGCGTCACGCTGTAGCCATCGGGATTGAGGCGATAGAGTTCCGTGCCGGAGTTCGGCGCCGCGCACGCGTTGAAATACATCCGGCCGTTGTACTCGATGAAGTGCTGGGGATAGGAGCTTCCCTGGCCTTGAAAGAGATCGAGCGGCGTCTGGGTCGCGCCGTCGAACTTCCAGAGCTCGATGCCGATGTTGGACCGGAACGCGCGAAAATAGAGCAGGCCATTATAGACGAAGAACTCCTCCGGATTCTGGGCTTGATTCTCCCAGCCCGGCGCCTGCGACGCTGCTGTCCCCTCAAACTGCCACAGCTGGGGCGGCCCCGTCCCGGCGCTCGCCGAAAAGTAGAGCTTGCCGTTGTAAGGGATCAGGTAGCTCGGCAGCGATCCTTCGGGCCCGGGGCGGATCTCGGCGGCAAGCTCCGCCTTCGTCCCATCGTAGCGCCAGAGCTCCGGATTGCTCCCGTTCGGGAGATTGTTGGCGCGAAAGTAAAGATGGGTATCGTAAACCGCCAGATAGGAGGGGGAGGCGCTTGAGGATCCGGTGTTGATGTCGGTGACCGGCGCCACCCCCTGGGAGAAAACCGCCGCCGCAAACAGGATCAGGAAAATCCCCGCTCGTCCGACGATACCCTTTTTCGGCGACCGTCGCCGAATTACCATGGCTCCACCTCCTCGCTCTCACGGCGGCCCCGCCGGCGGCCAGAGATTCAGGCCGCAACACGACCTCGAAACGACTGGGGAGATAACCAGATGATAGAGCGTCCAACGCGCCATCTCAAGACGAATCGGAGGCTAGGCCTGGGGTACCTCCTCGCGGAGCCGGAGCTCATCCAGCCGGCGGAGGCGGTTGATGAGGCCAAGAAGGCCGGCCATGGCCATGGCCGCGGCCGCGGCAAAAATTTCGGCAGCGGTAAGCCGGATCTTGACAAAAAACAGGCTCACGTAGCGGACCAGGTCCGGAAAAGGCAAGCTCTCGTAGGGGAACTTCTCCTCCGAGAGATAGCCGATGCGCTGGCGGCATTTCCTCGAAAGGTGCAGCGAATCTTCGCCGAAGACGGTGGAGCGCCCGGCGTCGGGGCGCAAGAGGCCCAGAAGCAGGCGGATGGCGGTGGTCTTGCCCGCGCCGTTAAGGCCCAAGAGACCGAAGATCGTTCCCGGATCCACTTGAAAGCTGAGTTCTTGCAGCACCGGCGGGGTGCTGCCAAGTTTCTTCCCAAGCCCGGAGGCCCGGATGACCGGTTCTATCGCATTCATCCCTCATCCTTCCGGCCACGGAACACTCGCAGAAGTTCCTGGCCAACCAGTTCGACGATTTTTTCCGGCGGAAAGTCCACTCCGGCCAGGTCGCCCGCCAGGCGCTCCACGTGGGCACGGACCAGCCGGCGCAGGTCATCGGGATTCATCTTGCGAGCGTTGGCCGCGACAAAAGTCCCCTTGCCGCGCTCGAAGCAAAGTAACCCCTCCCTTTCCAGGTCGCCGTATGCCTTGCGCACCGTGTGGAAGTTGACCTGGAGCTTCCCGGCCAGGTCTCGAGCCGAAGGCAGCTTCTCGCCCGGCTGCAGCCGGCCGGAGGCGATCGCCAGGCGCAGCTGCTCGACGATTTGAAAGCCGAGCGGCACGCCGCTGTTTGGCTCAAGGCGCAGGTGCATAAATTCGCCGTTTCCTTTGTGAAGGCGTGATATAGATTACTATATCTCCATGAAAAGGAAAATCAAGAAAGAAAGGATGGTCAGTTCTCCATACCCGGCGCCTGCCAGTGGAGCTGATCAAGATCAGGAACGGCAGAGAGGCCCGGCAGCTCTTGACCCCCACCATCATCAAGCACGAGTACGCCCATCATCTCATCACACGGATGACCGGCGCCTTGCGGAGCGTCAACTTCGATTGCTTCAAGCTGGCGAACCAGGGCTTGAATGAGGAGATCCATTGCCTTGACAAGGTGAAGGACGCGGAGAGGCGCTTTGAAGGCTCCCTCATCGAGGGGCTGGCCGACGCCATGGCGGCCTACCAGACCGGCACGCCGCTGTTCGGCTACTACGACCCGGAGGGGAAGTCCAGCGGCGCCTTCGCCTACGACATCTCGAGGCGCGATGAGCGCGTCGGGAGCGGGGACATCAAGCGCAATGTGGTGGGGAGGTTGTTTTGGGATATTTATAAGAATATTTGCATCCATTATAAGGATTCCAGGAGGCTTTACCTATGGAAAATCACGCGCGGATCCGGAAGAAGAGTCACCGCCCCCGCCGCAGGATCTTTCCCGGGCGCGCGCCGGTGTGCTGGCCGCGCTCGAGGACGACCTGGCCGTTCACCAGGACGGCCTCGATGCCCTCGGGGTACTGGAAGGGGTCGAGGTAATCGGCCCGGTCGATTACCTTGGCCTCGTCGAAGAGGCAGAGGTCGGCGAAGCAGCCGGGCCGGATGAGGCCGCGGTCGCGCAGGCCGAGCTTCGCGGCGTTGAGGGAGGTCATCTTACGGATGGCGTCTTCCAGGCGCAGCAGATGGCGCTCGCGGGCGTAAACTCCCAGGACGCGCGGGAAGGTGCCGAAGCTGCGCGGGTGCGCCTTGCCGCGGCGAAGCGGCCCCTCGGAAGCCAGGGCGTATCCGTCCGAGCCGATGGAGCACCACGGCTGCGCCAGCGCCAGGTTCATGTCCTCCTCGGAGTGGTGAGCGTAAATGGCGCTGATGGAGCCGTTCTCCTCGAGGAGGAAATCGAAGAGCTGGTCGAGGGGGTCAAGCGGCGGATTCCTCCCCCCGTTGCGCAGCTCGAGGATGCGGTCCATGGCGAGCCCCTCGAAGCGCTTGTTCCCGGCGCTCAAGCTGGCGTTGACGAGCATGCGACTCCAGTCGCCGCCCACCGCCAGGTAGTGGTTGTACCAGCCCGGCACTCCGGCGAGGATGTCCTTCTTCATCCTCGCGCGCTGGGCCGGATCCTTCAAGCGCGCGAGCAGCTTCGCCGCGCCCCCCTCGTGCGCCCAGGGCGGGATGATGCTGCTCAGGTTGTTGTTGCCGCGGGTGTAGGGGTAGACGTTGGCTTGCACGTTGACGCCGCACCGGCGGGCCTCGTCGATGAGGGCTACCAGCTCCTTCATGCGGCCCCACAGCCGCTGGTCGGCGATCTTGAGATGGATGATGTCGACGGGGACGCCGGCGCGCTCGCCGATTTGAATGGCCTCCTTCACCGCTTGAAAGACCTCGGTCCCCTCGTTGCGGATGTGGGACGAGAAAAGTCCGCTGCGGCGATGGACCACCTGGCACAGCCCGATCAAATCCTCCGTGGTGGCGAGGAGGCCCGGCGGCCCGGCTAACATGGTGGAGAGGCCGAAGGCGCCGTCTTGGAGAGCCTCGTCGAGGAGCTTTTTCATCTCTTCAAGCTGCGCGGCCGCCGGCCGGTCGAAGGAGTCGCCCATCACCGAGCGCCAGAGGTTGTCGAGGCCGGCGTAGCTCGCGGCGTTGACCGAGATGCCGGAGCGCTCGAGGGCGTCAAGGTAGCCGCCCAGCGTCGTCCACTCGAGCCTCTCGCCGCGAACAACGACGGATCTGGCTGCAAGTTTCCCTTTGAACGGCCCGCCCGAATCTCCCTCTCCGAGGACTTCTGTCGTCACCCCCTGGCGGATCTTGCTCTCGGCCTTGCCGTCCTCGAAGAGCGTCCAGTCGGAGTGCGAGTGCATGTCGATGAAGCCCGGCGCCACCACCAGGCCGCGGGCGTCGATCTCGCGGCGCGCCGACGCATCCAGTAAATGCCCCAGCGCGGCGATTCGCTCCCCCTCGATGGCCACGTCGCCGTGGAACCAGGGATTGCCGGTGCCGTCGACGATCCTGCCGTTGCGGATGATCAAGTCGTAAGTCGCGGGCAGGGGCTGTGGGAAAGAATTGCTGCCAAGGGGATGAGTCAGAATTAGCGCCAAAATCAAACGCTTCATCAAAATATCAATCTTTGACTTGAACCGAGTAAATCATTGGGTTATACTTTGTTAATAAATTAATAATACCATAAGAATACCTGGTTGAAGGTGATTGTCATGCAAAAAACCGTAAAAACCGCCATCTCCATTCCCCGCGAGGATTTCAAGGTCATTGAATCGATGCGGAAAAAGAGCGGTAAGAGCCGCAGCGAGATTCTGGTCGAGGCCTGGCGCGCCTGGCTTGGCACCCAGGAGAAAGAGGACCTGGACCGCCAGTATGAAGAGGCCTATCGGAAAAAGCCTGAAAACCTGGCGGAAATAAAGTCCGCCTTGGCAGCAAGCGCCCCGGTCTGGGGCAAGGAGGAGTGGTGATGCGGCGGGGTGAAGTGTGGTGGGCCGATCTCCCTCCGCCCATCGGCAGGCGGCCTGTCATCCTGGTCTCCCGCGATCGGGCCATCCAGGTGCGCGAGTCGGTCACGGTGGCGCAAGTGACCACCGTCAGCCGCGACATCCCCTCGGAAGTGAAGCTGGGGCGTGAAGATGGACTCCCCAAAGCGTGCGCGGTCAATTGCGACGTCTTGCAGACCATTCCCAAGGCGATGCTGGACCAACGCATCACGCTCCTCAAGAGGGATAAGCGCGATGCCATCGATCGGGCCTTGCTCTTCACGCTGGGGCTCGATTGATGGATTGCTTCACATCCCCAGGTACTTCGGGCCGCCGGCGTCGGCCGGCACGGTCCACGTGATGATGCCGTACGGGTCCATGATGTCGCAGGTCTTGCAGTGGACGCAGTTGGAGTGGTTGATGTGGAGCTTCCTGGCCGCCGGATTTTCCGGAGCTTCCACCAGCTCGTAAACCTTGGCAGGGCAGAAGCGCTCGCAAGGGTTGCCGTACTCCTCGCGGCACCGCGTGGCGCAGATCGTCAGGTCGCTCACCACCAGGTGGCTCGGCTGGTCTTCCTCGTGAATGGAGCCGGCGTGGTAGACGCTGGCAAGCTTGTCGATGGTGAGAACGCCGTCCGGGCGAAAGCTCGCGCCGTCCGCCGCCGGAGCGGCTCCGAGCTTGCTGGTTTTCATCATGTGCTCCGCGTCCGGCCGCGCCGGCACGCGATCGGCGAGGATCTTCCCTCCCAGAGCCATCATCAAGCCGGCCCGCGCCATGCCCTGGAAAAAGCCGCTCTGGAAAGCCTGGCGCAGGTTGCGCATGCGCCACAGCTCCTCGTGGACCCAGCTCCGGCGGTAGAGGCGGTCGTACTCGGAGAGCATCTCGCGGTCGAAGCGATCCCGCGCGAGCGCCTGGGCGATCGCTTCCGCCGCCAGCATGCCCGATTTGATGGCGGTGTGGATGCCCTTGAGCCGGAGGGCGTTGAGGAAGCTCGCGCCGTCGCCGGCGATCAGGAAGCCGTCGCCGTAAAGCCGCGGCTGCGACCAGTAGCCGCCCTCGGGGACCGTCTTCGCGCCGGCGAGGAGCAGCTTGCCGCCCGCGAGCAGCGACCGCAGCAGCGGATGGGTCTTCCAGCGCTGCATGGCCTCGAAAGGGTCGAAGCGGGGGTCCCGGTAGTCGAGCGCCGAAACGAAGCCGATCGATGCCCGCCCCCCCGGCATGCCGTAGATCCAGCCGCCGCCGTAACAGCTCGAGGGGAGCGGCCAGCCGGCGGTGTGAATCACCTCGCCGGGTTCGATGCGCCCCTCGGGAAGTTCCCAGACTTCCTTGATGCCGGTTCCGTAGATCTGCGGGTTGGGACCGTGGAGGTTCAAGCGCTCGACCAGCTGCTTCGTCAAGGAGCCCCGCGAGCCCTCGCACAGGACGGTCACCTTGGCGTGAATTGCCGTGCCGGGAGCGAAGCTGGCTTTCGGCCGCCCCTGCCGGTCAATGCCCTTGTCGGCGGTGATGGCGCCGGCGACCTTCTCCCCCTCCAGGATCAGCTCGCGCCCGGGAAAGCCCTCGCAGATGGTGACCCCCAGCTCCTCGGCCTTCTCCTTAAGCCACCGCGCCACCCGGCTCAGGGAGACCACCCAGCCGCCGTGGTTGCGGAGCGTCGGCGGAACGACCGGAAAGCGGATCTTGTTCGCGGGGGTGAGGAAGTAGACGGCGTCGCTCTTCACCGGCGCTTCGATCGGACAGCCCTCCTCCTTCCAGCGCCCCTGGAACAGCTCATCGATCCCCTTCGGATCCATGACCGCGCCCGAGAGGATGTGCTGGCCCACCTCCGCGGCCTTCTCGATGACGGCGATGGAGCGTTCCTCCGGCGATTTTCCCTGGGTCTTGAGCAGCCTGGCGAGATGGATGGCGCACGACAGTCCGGCGGGCCCGGCGCCCACGATCAGGACATCGACATCGAGGCGGTCACGGTCGTCTGGATTACTGGTCATTTTCAAGTTCCCAGAGAATTTTACGATCCCCGCGGGCTGATCACAAATGTTCCCACCGTCCGGTAATCCGTCCCGGCCGCTAAACTTTCCAGCCCGTTTTTGCCGAAAACATTACTGGGAAGAATTCCCCCGCGGTATCAAGACCTCGAAAGCTATCCGGCGCATGGATGCGCCGGGCAAACCCGAGGATTTTTCCCTCGGGTTTGGAGCCCAGCCGCGCTGGGCGAAGTGACCAAGCCGCTTTGCGGCTTGGTGCCCGACAAGTCCAGGATGGACTTGTTTTAACAGAAAATAATAGCACCGGAACCAACAACGTGAGCCACCGACCGATCCATCGCCGCCTCATCACTCCTCCCTTCGTGGTGCCCTCCAAGAATTTTGGCGTCTTGCCGGATCCGGCCTTGTGGACGGAGAAGGAGATCGAGACCGATCCCGCGCCCAAGACCCGCCAGGAGGAATTCCCTGACCTCCCGGCCAAGATCGTCCCCGGGATGGAAATCGGCGGCTTCCGGATCATCGAGCCGATCGGCTCCGGCGGCACGGCCGCGATTTACCGCGCCCTGCAAAGATCTTCGGATCGCGAGATCGCCCTCAAAGTCCTGTCGCCGCATCTGGCGCCCATCCAGGCCGCCGTGGAGCGCTTCCATCGCGAGGCGGAGCTGCCCGCGCGCTTCGACCATCCCGGCATCATCCCGATTTACCGCCGCGGGGTGGACCTGGGCTATCACTATTACGCCATGAAGCTCATGCGCGGGCCGACGCTGGCGGAGTTCATCGACAAGGCGGAGGGCACTCGCGGCGAAGCCCTTTTCCGCGATGCGGCGCTTCTCTTCGCCTCTCTCTGCCGGACGGTCGCCGCCGTTCACTCTCGCGACCTCATCCATCAAGACATCAAGCCGACCAACTTGTTCCTGGCGAACGATTCCAATCGAAATCGCCTGGTGCTGACCGATTTCGGCGTCGCCGCCGATTTGAGCCGGCCGGAGTTCATGGAGGCGGCCGATATTTCGATCGCGCCAAAAGGTGAGGCGCTGCTCCTCGGAACGCCCGCCTACATGGCCCCAGAGCGCTTCATCCAGGGGAAGCAGAATCCCGATCCGCGCAGCGACGTTTACTCCCTGGGCTTGTGCCTTTACGAGCTGGTGACGGGGGTGCTGCCGTTTCCGGCCTGCGGAGATGAAGAGATGGCGCGCTTGAAGCTGGCGCAGAAGCCCCCCTCGCCGAGGAGCGTCCTCGCCACCGTGCCGCTGGGACTCGAGGCCATCATCCGCCAAGCCATCGAGAGCCATATTCTGCTGCGCTACCAGACGGCGGTGGAGATGGCACTGGACCTCGAGCGCTTCGCCCAGAACCGCCGTTCCAACACCCGCAAGCATCGCGGCCCGGAAGCCCCCTTCCTGAACCCGCCGCCGCCGGACGAAGAAGATATCGATGGCGCCGGCGAATTCGCGCTGATTTGAAACAACCGAAATTAACTACCCCAGCTCGAGCGCCAGCAGGCCGAGCAGCGCGGCGCGCAGGGGCAGGCGGTCAACGCGGATGTGCTCATCCAGGGAGTGGGCCCCTCCCCCATCGACGCCCAGCCCGTCCAGGGTGCGGATCCCTTTTGAAGAGAGGTAGGAGCCGTCGCTTCCGCCGCCCGACTTGCCGGCGGTGAGCGAAATGCCGAGCTGCGCCGCCACGGCCTTGGCCTTCTCCGCCAGGAGATGGGTCGCGCGCGTGGGGACCATGGGCGGGTAGACGATGCCTCCGGTCACCTTGAGGCTGGTGTGGGGGTTGGCGGCGGCGAGGGCGCGGATCTTCTGATCCAGCTCCTCTCCGTCGGCGATTCTTTCAAAGCGCAGGTCGATGGAGGCGCGCACGCAGTCGGCGATGACGTTGGGCGCCGTGCCGCCCTGCACCTCGCCGATGTTGATGGTGATGCCAAGTTCGGGATTTCGCAAAGTATGCAGCGCGAGGATCTGATGCGCCAGCTCGTCGATGGCGCTTACCCCCAGCTCCGGCTCGGTTCCGGCGTGCGCGGCCCTGCCGCTGATTTCCAGAGTGTAAATCCCGGCCCCTTTGCGGAAGATCTTGAGCCCGCCGTCGGGGAGGGGGGGCTCCAGCACCAGGGCCACGGTGTCCCGATGGATCTCCCGGTCCATGTACTGATGGGCGTCGGCGCTCCCTTCCTCCTCGTCGCAGGAGACGAAGATGGCGAATTTCTTGGTGGTCTCCACCTTGCGGTCTCGCAGGAGGCGGAAGAAGGCCACCGCCAGGGCCAGGCCGGCGCGCATGTCGTACACCCCCGGGCCGTAGAGCCGGCCGTCGCGAAGGGCGGGCGGGCGGCGGGCGGCTTCCCCCAAGGGCCACACCGTGTCGGAGTGGACGATGAAGGTGACCTCGGCCCTGCGGGAGCGCGTGGCTTTCTCCCCCGGCCACTCGCCGGCCAGGTGGACGCCCGAGCCGGTGACGTAGTTGCGGCAGCTGACGCCGCCCTCTTCCAGAAGCTTCTGGTAGTGGCGGATGAACTGGATGCTGGCGTTGGCATCGCCCGTCGGCGTGTCGAAGCGGGCCAGATCGCTGACCAGCTCGATGAGATCCTGGCAGCTCTCGGTGAAGTAATTCAGGACTCCGGCGGGTTCCATGCGGTTCGGACACAAAAAGTTGTAAAGACGTAAAGCCCATCATGTTATCATACTTTACCGAATGAAGCAGCCAGGAAAAGTAAGCGAGAGTATACGTATGCGCCGCCTGTGTTTATCGATGGCAGGGATGGGCCTTCTTGCCGCTTGGAGCGCTCAGGCCGCTCCGGAATCGGACCCGGCCTTTTACCTGCCTGAAAACCCGCAGTACACCATCGTCCAGTCGGCCCTGGACTCGGCCCGCTTCACCATCGAGAAGACCTTGAAGGCCTGCGATCAAGGGCACCTGGCTTCGATCTCCTCCTTCGTCGACGAGGAGGCGCGCATCATGGACTGGCACGCCTTCGGACCGCTCGAAGGGCCGGGCTGGGCGGCCAACGCGGCGGGGGGCGCCTATGAGATCTACATCTTCAGCGAGGCGCTGGGCCGCGAGCGGGAGTGGAAGCCCAAGGCGATCGCCATCCTCGATCACGTCCTCGACCACGGCTTCATCGACGAGGGGACCGGCTTCATCACCGGCTACCGGCACATCCCCACCGGCAAGCCGCTCCTCAACTTCCGCTCCAACAGCGAGTGGTTCTGCCCCGGCTCGATGGCCAAGGTCGCGTTCCAGCTGCTCGTTTTCGCCGACCGCCTCCCCAAGGACGATCCCCGCGCCGCACGCCTGCGCCGGATCGCCCGCCGCACCGCCGGCTGGATCGTGGACCATGTCGAGGCGGTCCCCAACGGCTGGTACCCGCGGCGCGCCACCCCTCAGGGCCAGGTCTACAAGAAAAGCTGCACCGGCGGCAGCGACTCCTTCTGGCAGACCTCGGCCGATGGCCTCTTCATCGTCCAGCTCCTGGCGGCGCTCGCCGAGCGCGGCCTCGCCGATCATCGCGAGGAGATGGCCCGGAAGGTCAAGGCCTTCATCGATGCCGGCGGCATCTTCGGGAGCATCAACCACGACACCTACGATCCGGAGGAGAGCGTCTCCTTCGCGGTGGCCTTCCGCACATTGCGCCTGGCGGCGCGAGTCCTCAAGGATGACGCGATCCGCCGCTTCGCCTACGAGAAGTGCCTGCGCGGCCTCGATCAGTTCAAGATGCGCGAGGACCGGAACGGCGTCGCCACCCGCGGCTTGCTTTACATGGAGAAAAGCTGGGACACGGCGTACCTCTGGGAAAACGCCGAGGCGGCCCTGGCCTTTTTCGAGGCCGCCGATGAAAACCGCGGCGATCCGGAGCGCGCCAAAAAATACGAGCTTGACGGCTTGACCATCCTGCGGGCCATCTCCAAGCACCACCACGGCCCCCACGGCTTCCTCACCGAGGGGGTCGACTGGAACAACCACGTCGGCGCCCGCCACCACTTCGGCGAAGAGCCTTTCGGCGACATCCGCTACACCGAGCCGTTCCTCAACAACCAGCACCTCATCGAACCGGTGGTTTTTTACCTGGAACGGCTGGCTCAGAAAAACGGCGAAGGGGGCGGAACGGTTTTCAAGGACCGGGAGGGGAACATGCTCTTTCAAAGAGCCGCAGGAGCGAAATGAGCCGAGCTCCCCTCGCACCTCTGGCCGCTCTGGTGGCCACTTTCTGGTCCCGGAGCGCGGTCATCCCCGACGAGTCCGTTTCCTACCAGGATCCTGTTCAGGTGGGCAAGCTGGCCTCGCCCCTCATTACCGAGTGCTCGGGGATCGCCGCCAGCCGGAAAAGCCCCGGCGCGTTCTGGGTGCACAACGACTCCGGCGACGCGGCCAGGCTCTTCGCCATCGATCAGACCGGGAAGCTCCTGGCCATCGTCGAATTCTCCGGAATCGAGGCAGGCGACTGGGAGGACATCGCCATGGGGCCGGGGCCGGTGAAGGGCGAGGACTACCTCTACATCGCCGACACCGGCAACAACGGCTTGAGCCGCGCCGACCTTCGCATCCACCGCCTGCCGGAGCCCTCCCTCCGGAAAGTCGCCGCCGGAGGAGTCCTGAAAAATCCGCCCCCCCCGGTGGAGATCCGCTTCACCTACCAGGACGGCAGCCACGACTGCGAGGCCCTGGCGGTCCATCCCCGGACCGGCGACCTCTACCTCTTCACCAAGAAGCCGTTCTGGTTCGGGGTATACCGGCTGAAGGCTCCCGTCGCCAACCCGAAACCCATGGTGGCGGAACGGGTGGCGCAAATGTCGGCCACCGACCTGGTGACGGCGGCGGATCTTTCGGTTGACGGGCGGCGCCTGGTCATTCGCACCTACTTCAGCTTGGTAGAGTACTCGATCGGCGAGAACACCCCGTTCGAGGAGATCTTCAAGACCAAGGGCGTTTACTTGAAAGCGCCGCCCGACCGGCAGGGGGAGTCGGCCTGCTACAGCTTGAGCGGCTCGATTCTCACCATCAGCGAGGGGCTTGAAGCGCCGATCTTCGAGCTCGCTCCAAAAACAGCGCCGGCCAGGTGACCGCCATCACTTCTGAAAGTCGACCAGCACCTTGAGGGCGCCGTCGCGGCGGTCGCGGAAGGTTTCAAAGGCGGTTTGGATCTCCCGCAGCGGATAGCGATGGGTGAGGAGCGGGGCGAGGTCGATCCGGCCCTCGACGATCCAGCGCATCGCCAGGGGGAAGTCGCGCGCGAAGTCCGGGTTGATGCTGGTGTGGACGGCGATGTTTTTAAAGAAGAGGTCGCGCCAGCGCAGGCCATCGATGGTCTCCGGCGGCACGCCGAAGGAGAGGATGCGGCCCCCCGTGCGGCAGAGATCGATGCAGAGGTTTAACGCCTGCCGGCGATGCCCGACCGCCTCCACCACCACATCGGCCATGGCACCGCCGGTGAGCTGGGCGACGCGGGCCGCCGGATCCTCCCGGCTCGAGTCGATGACCGCGGTGGCGCCCATTCGCGGGCTCATGCGCAGCCGCGACTCGAGGAGGTCGATGGCGATGATCTCCCGCGCCCCGGCGTTGCGGAGCGCCGCGCAGAACATCTGGCCGATGGGACCCTGGCCGACGATGGCGACATCGAGGTCGATCAAGCCGGGGATCTTTTTCAACGCGAAAATGACCGTTCCCAGCGGCTGGGCCATGAGGACCTCCTCCGGCGGCCGGCGCGGGCTGAGGGGGATGGCGCGCTCCTCGCTGACGCGAAACCTTTGAAAGAGCCCCCTCTGCTCGACGGGGACGGCGAGCACCTTGTCGCCCGGCCGGAATCGCTTGCCGTTCGCGGCCACCACGGTGCCGACCATCTCATGCAGGGAGTGGCCGAGGTCGAGAGGATACTTCGGCTTGTCCTCATCGAAATAGGGGAGGTCGGAGCCGCAGAGGCAGCACAATTCCGGCTGGAAGATGATCTCGCCGGAGCCCCGCGGGCTCAGCTCCGGCTCCGGCACGTTCACCAGCTCGATTTTTCCCTTCCTGACGATCTGTCCAGCCAGCACGCGAAACCTCGCTTTTCTCGATCTTGGTCCTGGCTCCGGCGGCTCCGGAGACCGTTTCATGTCGCCAGAGATTATTTCACAAGCGCCCCAACTTACAACGGGGTTTTGTGAGTGGATGAAACCAGCCCTCACCGCCAGAAGTTGCACATCGGGTTGCGGCAGAGGTCGACGTTGCCCCCGGAGAGGATCAAGCCCACTTTCAAACCGCTCAGGCCTGCCTTCTGGCTGAGCGCCGCCGCCAGGGGGACGGCCCCCGACGGCTCGACGATGATCTTGGCGCGCTCCCAGAGGAGCCGCATGGCCTCGAGAATTTCCGCCTCGCTCACCAGGATGATGCCCTCGAGCTCACGGCGCAGGATGGCGAAGGGGATCTCCCCCAGGGCGGTGCGCAAGCCGTCGGCGACCGTGACGGGGGGCCGCGGCGGCAGGCGGCGGCCTTCTTTCAAGGAGCGGAAGGCGTCATCGGCCAGCTCCGGCTCGGCGCCGAGGATGCGGATGGATTTTCTGACCCCGCGCGCCGCCAGGGCCGTTCCGGAAAGCAGCCCGCCGCCGCCCACCGGCGCGAGGAGGGCCTCGAGGTCCGGCGCTTCTTCGAGCAGCTCCAGCGCCGCCGTCCCCTGGCCGGCGATGACGCGCGGATCGTCGTAAGGGTGGACCAGTGAGGCGCCGGTCTCGGCCATCACCCGGCGGAGCGTTTCCTCGCGGGCGGCGAGGGTCGGCTCGCAAAAGGTGATCTTGCCGCCGTAGCCCTCCACCGCGGCGAGCTTCGCCTGGGGGGAGTTGGAGGGCATGACGATGTGGGCGGGAATGCCGCGGGTGCGCGCCGCCAGCGCCAGGGCTTGCGCGTGATTGCCGGATGAGTGCGTGGCAACGCCGCGCGCCGCTTCTTCCGCCGAGAGGAGGGAAACGGCGTTCGTCGCGCCGCGGTACTTGAAGGCGCCGGCCTTCTGAAAGTTCTCTGCCTTGAAGAACAGCCGGGCGCCGGCCATGCGGTCGAGGGTCTGGCAGGTGATCACCGGCGTGCGATGCACCAGGGGACGGATGCGGGCGTGAGCGGCCTGAATGTCCTGAAAACTTGGCAGGTCCATGGTTTCCTGAAAATCATAAAGGCGGAGCTTCGCGGGTTGAAGAGGCATCTGCCCTTCTACCTTACCCCGGAACCTGCTTGTCCGCGCGCCGGGTTCGAATTTCAAGGGAGATCCGGCACGGCGCCGCGAGTGAGGATCAGCCGCAGCTTCCTCTCGATTCTCTCACCATCGGCATCGGTGACCGCGATCGTGAGCTGGGCTTCCATGCCGTCGGAGAATGTGCCTTCGGCGATGAAGCGAAGCCCCAGAACTTGAATGAAGCCATCGGCCCGCGTCTCGAAATTGAGCCGAGCCGATTCGTCAAAGAGGATGGAACCGGCCGTTTCAAGGCGCGCCTTGACGAGGATCTGCTCCGGGGCGAGGCAGCGCGCCTCCAGATTGAGCCTCGCGCCGTATCCGCCTTGTCCCAGGGGGATGAGCCGTAAAAGGTCGCAATTTTGGAGGCGGCGGATGCTGGGGGATCCCGCGGGATTGCGCCCGGCGTGTAAAACCCTTCCTTCCGGACACCCGACTTCCGGTTCGGGTACACGCGTTCCCGGGCCGCCGCAGCAGCTTTCCGTCAGCGGCGCGAGGCCTGGTTCGCAACCGCGGGCCGGATCGCATTCAGGCCGGACGCAGCCATCGACAGGGTAAACCTGGAAGACGAGGAGCCCTCCGACTCGATTGGGCGGGACAGCCTCATCGCTCACCGTGAAGGACAGGTAATTCGGCCCAATTTGCTCCTCGCTCGGCGTCCAGCGCACCAGCCCGGTCTCCTCCTCGAGGCTCGCCCCGAGCGGAAAATCGACCGTATGGAAAAGCAAATGGCCCCCCTCCGGATCCATCGCCTCGATCCGGAATTCCGCCGGATAGCCTGGATAGGTGTAATATACCGGCCGTGGCAACACCGCTGGAGGCATGTTGCCGCTGCACTCCGCCTGTTCCTCAGCGTTCAGTTCGGGAAGGGGATCGCCGCCGAGTTCGGGGCATATGCCGTCACTCGCACTTCGATTCCTCGCAGGACAGTCATGCCTTCATAGGTCCGGAGGTCGTAATCGGTTGTCGGATTGAAGCCGCCCCCGTGGCAGGCGCCGTTGAGGCAATGCCCAGCGCGCAGGAGGGGCAGGACGTCGTTGGTGTAACTGACGGTCCTCGACTTGCCGGTGATGCCGGTGGCGCAGGGACCATCGCTCACGAAGTTGCGGCCGATGGTCGCGGACCGGCCTTCATCTCCGCCCCCCCGCCCGGGAGCGTGCACATGTAATCGCGGCGCACGCAATCCGACTGCAGGTGGCAACCGATGCACGTCTTCTTGTCATCGTAGACCACCTCACAGCGCGAAGTGAGCCATTGCCAGTGCCAGTCGCCGTCGGCGGGGTCGAAGCCCGGAGACTCCTTGCCCATGACACGCCAGCGCAGCAGCTCGCTCGCCTCACAGTGGTCATCGCTGTATTCCTCCTTGACGATGACGCTGCCCACTGGCAGCGGATTGGCGTTCTCGAGATACTTCAGGGCCGCCTCCGGGCTCGCCAGCACGCGGATGTAGACCCCGCCGTGCTCCAGGCTGAAGCGGCAGTTGCGCACCTCGACGTAGCTCGAGCGGTAGTCCGCGGGGAGAATCGGCTCGGGACCTTCCGGCGTCGAGGTGAGCTTCACCTTGCGGATGCGGCTGTTGAAAGTGTCGGAAATGTAGAGGTTTCCGAAGGGATCGAAGGCGATGCCGAACGGCCGGTTGAACCTGGCCGCCATGGCGCTTCCCCCATCTCCCGAGTAGCCCCGCTCGCCCGTCACGGCCACCCCTTCGATGATGCCGCTCTGGAGGTCGATGCGGCGCACCCGGTCGTTGTCGGTGTCCGCGAAGTAGAGCTTGCCGTCCAGCCCGAGCTCGAGGTCCTGGGGGTAGTTGATCTGGGCCTCGATCGCCGGGCCCCCGTCGCCGCTGTCCCCGGCAACGCCGGTGCCGGCGATGGTGGTGATCTGCCCGTCGGTGAAATCCGGGCCCTTGAACTGGAGGCGCCGGATGCGGTGGTTATTGGTGTCCGCGATGTAAAACGTCCCATCCGGCGCCACCACCACGTCGCTCGGCGTATTCAGCTTCACCGCCGTGGCCGGGCCGCCGTCTCCGGAGTAGCCCGCTTGACCGATGCCGGCGATGGTGCGGATCTTGCCATCGGCGTCGATGCGGCGGATGACGTGGTTGCCAGTGTCGGCGATGTAGATCCTGTCCTGGGCATCGATGGCGATCCTGCCGGCGGGAGGCGCGGACTGGCCGATGGGCGAGCGGATCGTGGCCAGGAGGGGAGGGCCATCGTCACCGGTGTATCCGGCGACCCCGCTGCCGCAAATCGTCGTGATGTTGCCGTTCTCATCCAGGCGGCGGAGGCGAAAGTTAGCCTGGTCGGAGATGGTTCCTCGGCACCAAGGACGCCGAACGCCAGAGGGACCTGCTCGGGCTCTCTTGCGGATGGTAGCCAAAAAACCAAAAGCCGTGGCAGAGGCGTTTGGGGTATAGATTCTTCCTCCGCAACTTCTCCGCAGGTTGCGGAGAAGTTGCGGATAGCTCGGTTGCGGGCGAAGCCCGCATTATGAAGTCTTGGTAAGAGAATCTAGCTATCGGATTTGAGCGGACTTTTAGGGCGGCACCGGGGATCGTTTTATTGTTAGCAACTTGGTAAGGAGCTCCTTCGCGACGGCCTGGCTTTGCCCCTTCCACCAGGCTCTCCAGTGCTCGGATTCTCGAACCGCCCGGTGCTGATTGGCGAACTCCTGGGCAATCCTGACCGCGCTCTCCTTGAGTCCGACGCCCAGCTTCCTAGAGAGCTCCACGATCTTTTCCTCGAGCCTCTCGATCTCCCGGTACCTGCGGCGCCAGAACTTCCCAATGGGGTATTTCGACTGAAGATCGTAGAGGTAACTCGAGTATCCACCCACCGCCAATTTCTCCAGCTCTTTCCGAAGTAGCGCTCGATATTCTACCTCAAGCTCCATGAGTCGCCGGTTCAATTTTTCGGACTTGCTCATAGTAGGCATTATTGCGGGCGGAATACTGGATGCCAAGTGTCGTCGGGTGGCTTTCCTTATTGCTTTTCGAATAAGTAATACAAACCATGACTACAACTCGCGCTCAAAAAAACTCGCCGCCCACACATCCGTTGCATAAAATTATAAACATGAAAGAAATCATTGCCTGGCTCAGCGCCTTCTTTTTTGCCGTTGGCCTCTGTTTCTCCGGCGAGCATCCTTTCTGCAATCTTCCTATGGATTGCGTTCCTGATACTGAGCACATCTTCTTCGAAGTTTCCGTAGAAAGAAATTTCAGGATTTGTGCTCGAAAAGGCGAAGAATTCACCGCGTTCGTGGTTTTTGATATTAAAAGCGCCAAGATGCAAGGCTGGTCGTTTGGTGTGCGGCACGATCCCGTGAAGCTCCAGTTGCTCGAAGCGACTCATTTTGCTCCGGAACTTCCTCTTCAACCGGAAGATTTGTTCTTTCCCGTCATCGGCTTTGCCGCAGGCGACCCCCCGCCTGGATTCATCTCTGCCATTCCTTTATATATTTTTCCTCCTCCGGCATTTCCGCTGCCGGGGGGCGATAATTTCCCAATTGCAAAAGCTAGATACAAAGTGATTGCAGATCTCGATCCCTCGCTCCCGACGTTCATCGAATTCAGCGACGACCTCAACCCGCCAAACTCTCCTCCGACCCCCACTCTTCTTACAGTTGACGGCAAAACCAAAAAGCCTGAGAAGGTCACCGATGGAGAGGTTCGCGGCGAATCCGGGCAGCGATTCCGGCGCGGCGATGTCGATGGAAACGGGAGGTTGAATATTGCCGATGCCATAATTTCCATTTACAGGATTATTCTTAACCACAAAAAATTTTTTGACTGCGATGGAGCTCTCGACTCAAATGGCGATAGCCGCCTGAATTTGTCCGATCCCCTGGCAATTGTGCTCTGGCTATTTCAGGGCGGCCAGCCGCTTCCGGCTCCTTTTCGGTCTTGCAATTGCGATCCGTTCAAAAGCAGCCTCGGCTGCACCCAGTCCAACTGCGAAGATTCATCTTGAGAACATCGAGATATTTTTCTTCAGTGATTTTGAATGGGAGTCGGTATGAGAAATTTAATTTCACGTATGCTCCTGATCCTTCTCGTTCTTAACGGATTGTTCCTGCCGCTCGGCTGCCTGCCCATGCTTTTAGCATTCAACACCGTGAATCCGATGGCGCTGGCTTTCATCGTTGGCTTCACGGTTGAGAACCAGACGGCTGAGAAATAATGGCTGCCTTTTATTCTTTTTTCTTGACCGCCGGCCGTAAATTGGTTATAGGATCATCGTTTCTTCAGGCGTCCAGCGAGGACACAGCTCGGGGATTTGAGAAGCTTCGACTTCTCCTCGAGCCAACAGGGAAGCCGGTGAAATGCCGGCGCGGACCCCGCCACTGTAACTGGGGACCGACTTGCTGGGAGCGGAAGGAAGGCGCCGAACCGTGATGGAGGCTTTTTTCGGCGAGCCCTTCCGCTCCGGATGCCACTGGCCCGTTCGATCTCTTGAACGCGGTTGAAACCCCGCGCCAGGAGGTTGGCGGGCTGGGAAGGCACGCAAGGCGGGACGATCCAGAAGCCAGGAGACCTGCCTGAAAATTTCACGCGTCTCCGGGGAGCGAGAAGAGGTTTTCAGGCTGCCTTCCCGGCGCCTTCCATTCGTGGAGCCCCCCTCGACTCACCCCCGGCGGCCAGGATCTTGTCCTTTTCGGTGAAAGGAGGGACACGGTATGGTTCACGCTTCAAGGTCAGTCTTTCAACTTGGTCATTTTCATCATTGCCGGCCGTTTCTCGTGTTGGCCTTCTGGGCGGCAGCCGCCCGCCCCGGCGCGGCGGACAGCCTCCTCAAGGCGCCGCGCGGATTCGGGACGAAAGATTTCATTCATCTCAGTCCCAACCAGATTCTCGGCGGCCTGGCCTACGCCCCGGACGGCTCGAAGCTCTACTACGACGGCGTCTCGGTGCGGCGCCATTCGAATGGAGAGGATGAGAAGGTGCTCTTCACCCCGCCCATCGGCTCCGGCGACCGCCCCATCTTCGGCTCCTTCCTGGAGGTCATCCCCGATGGGTCGGCGGTGATCTTCGGCGAGAACACCCGCGGCAACCTTTACCGCATCCCGCTCACTGGAGACGGCGCCGGGCCGGCCGGCGACTTGAAGCCGGTGGACTACCTCTCCTTCAACTTCGACATGAGCTTCAACGGGAAGGGGCAGGGCCTGGTGTCCGCCCTCAGCAAGGTGAAGGGGAACAGCATCGTCCTCTTCGATGGCGATCCCGCCCAGGATAACGACGCCATCGTCGATGAGATCCCCCAGTACTCCGGCCCGCTGGCTTTCGATGGCGCTGACAACCTCTACTACGCCACCGCCAGATTCGATGGCCTCCCCAACCAGCTCTGGCGCTTCACCGCCGCGCAGGTCGAGTCGGCGATCGGCGTCGGCGTCCTCGGACCTCAAGACGCCGAGGTGCTGCTCGCCGACATTCCCAACAAGATAGACATGGTCTTCGCCGGCAGGGAGCTTTACCTCGCCGACCCCAACCTCGGCACCATCGACCGCCTGGTCGAGGGGGGGCTCGAGACCTTCGCCAGGATCGAGGTCCCGGGCGGCGTCTTCTTCTCGGCCACCTTCCTCGCCTTCCGGCCGGGGCTGAAAGAGTTCTCGCCGGGCGCCGGCGCGAGCGGCGGAGCGCTGGCCGCCAACCTCACCGACTTCCAGCGCTTCAATGATTTGGCGGAAGTGACGCCGGAGCTCTTCTTCCAGCGCGGGCGGATCAACGCGGACGGCGAGGTCGACATCTCCGACGCCATCGCCCTCCTCCGCTACGCCTACCTCGGGGGGCCGGCCCCGGATCCCCTCGAGGCCGGCGATGTCAACGATGATGGCGGCATTGACGGCAGCGACGCCGTTTACCTCCTCGAGTACCTGTTCATCGGCGGCCCGCGGCCGCCCGAGCCGTTCGTGGAGGCTGGTCCGGACCCGGCGGCGTGATCAGATGGCGTCTGGGATGAACGAGGAAATCAATTTTTGGAGACCTGGTCGAAGCGGAGGTTCAAGATCGGGTAGCGGCGCCAGTCCTGGTAGTCGAAGTGCCACCACTCGTACTCGTAGACCTGGAAGCCCTCCGCCTCCATGGCGCGGCGCAGCAGTTCGCGATGCCAGCGCTGGAGCGAGGCGCCGCCGGGATAGTCGGGATAGGCGCGCGCCGAGAACTCGTCGTAGCCGCTCACCATCTCGGCCGGCTCGCCGGTCTTGAGGTCGTAAAGGGTCAGATCGACGGCGCAGCCGCGATTGTGCCGCGAGCCCTTCGAGGGATCGGCGACGAAGTGCCGCTGCTCGGGCGGCGTCGCCTCCCAGAAGATCCTGGTGACGAACCAGGGCCGGTAGCCGTCGTGGATCAGGAGGCCGTAGCCTTTTTCCCCCAGAGCGCGATGCGCCCGGAGGAGCGCCTCGGCGGCGGGGCGCTGCAGGAAGGCCCGCGGCTCCTCGTACATGGCGGCGCCCATAAAGTTGTCCGCGGCGGCGTAGCGGATGTCGAAGCGCAGGGAGGGATCGAGGTCTTTCAGCTCCACCAGATCCGGCTCGAGCAAGCCGCCCTTCTCCTCGGGGGGCCGGGCGGCGAGCGCCTTCCGCCGCAGCTCCTCCACCGGCCGGAGCGGGCGGATGCGGAAGGCGGGGCCGCCCTCGCTGGGGAGCGGACGCCTTTTGAAGACGACGCTGGCGGCCTCGACTTGAGACGCCCGGCCGCTCGCCTCGCGCTGGAAGATGAGCTTCTCGCCGTGGTAGAGGCCGTAGTCGGGGAAGGCGAAGGCATCCTCCGCCACCTCGGTGAGAGGGTAGCAGAAGAACCACTCGATGAGGGCGTGCAGCCGGCCGTCGCGCTCGAGGATATAGAGGGTGTTGTGGTCCCAGCCGTACTCGCCGATCAAGCCGCGCCAGCGCTCGGGAGGGGCCGCCGGCCGATCATCGGGGATCCGCTGAAAAACCTCCCCGCCGACGTTCACCTCCCCTTCGCCGAAGGCGACCTTGAGGCCGTAGCCCAGCGGGTCAGCGGCGATCAGCTCGCTTTCCAGCTTCTTGAGCTGGAGCGTCAGCTCGCGGCGTCGAAGGAAGAGCTTGACCTCGCCGCGGCTGAGCCCGCCGGGGCGGCGGAAGATTTCCACCATCTCTCCGCCGCGCGCGTAGCGGCCCTCGAGCCGCCGGGCGAGGTCCTCCCCGACGGCCTCCGGCATGGGGTAAGCCGGCAGCGGCTTCCCCTCCCGTCGGGCGAGCATCAGCTTGAGGGCGTGGCCGGCGATCCGCTCCATCACCGCGTTAGCGACGTCGAGGGAAGTCGCCGCCACCACGCCCAGCTTGGCATCCGGCAGAGCCTCGAGCTCCGTGGCGAATCCGTAAATCGCGCCGCCGTGGCCGATCCTCCTCCGGCCTTCCAGCTGCGAGATGGCGAAGCCGATGCCGAAGCCGCTCTTTTCGCCGGCGGCGGCGAACTGCGGCTCCCACATCTTCTCCAGCGTCTCCGGCTTCACCAGCCGGCCCTTGGGGCCGGAGCCGCCGTTGAAAAGCGCGGTCAGGAAACGGCCGAGGTCGATCACCGTCGAGTACATGCTCCCCGCCGGCGCCATGCCGAGTTGAAAGGTGGGGGCCTCGAAGCGCCGGCCGCCGTAGGTCCACATAGAGGCCCTGGCGAGGTCCCGGCCGATGGCCGGGGTGAGCGCAAAGCCGCTCTTCACGAGCCCCAGCGGCTCCAGGACCGCCTGCTCGAGGCACTCGGCGAAAGGTTTTCCCTTCAGGCGCTCGAGGACGCGGCCGGCCACGGCGATCCCGGCGTTGGAGTACTTGATGCGGGCTTCCGGCTCGTAAACCAGGGCGGTGGCGTTGAGGCTGGCGACGGTCTGCGCCAGCGTCGGGCCGGTGGGATCGAAGTAGTTGCCCGCCGGCGGCTCGCGCACCAGGCCGGAGCGGTGCGACATCAGCTGGCGCAGGGTGATGGCCTTGGGGAAAGGATTGCGGGGCTTGAAGTCGGGGAGGTAGGCGGCGACCGGCTGGTCAAGGTCGACCTCGCCGCGCTCGACGAGCTGCATGATGCCGAGATCGGTGAAAAGCTTGGAGACGGAGCCGACCCGGTAGACGGTCTCGGCGGTGGCGGGGCGCTGTCCGGCGGGATCGGCGGAGCCGAAGCCTTGCGCCCAGACGATCCGATCGCCGTCGACCAGGGCGATGGAGACCGCCGGCAGCTCGTGGTCTCGCATCTCGCGGGCGATGGCGCTCTCCAGGGCGGCGGCGGCAGCGGCGTACTCCGCGGCTGGGCCGATCTTTTCGGCGGCGGCGGCCGGCGGGGTTATCAGAATCAGGCAGAGCCAGGCGCAAGACGGTTTTACGAGGGCACGCGTCAACTTGCTCATATCTGGTTTTATCCGTGATGATCGGTTAGGCTCTAGTGCATGAGCTTGCGAGTCACCCTGGCAGCCACGATTGTCTCGCTGCTTCTTTTTTCCGGCCTCGCCTGGCTGGTTTACCATGGTAGCACACCGGGCGCGCCGGAGCAGCAGGAAGCTTCCGCCTCTAAGGAAAGGCCGAGGGGCGGCGGCGCTCCGGGCGCCTCTTCGGGCGAGGGGAATCCGGGCGGTCTCCAGGCGCCGCCGGGCGCCGGGGGTCAGGCGGGAACGGCGCTGCCGAACCGCGAGCGCCCGGGCGGCGCCAAGGGGGGCGCCGGCGGGAGCGGCCAGCCCCAGGGCGGAACCGGTGAACAGGGGAGCCAGGGTTCCACCAGCAGCGCCGCGGGGCAAAATTCTTCCGGCGGCCAGGTCGAGGGCACGGCCGCCATCAACGTGGCGCTCGAGGACCGCAATCGCCAGCCGGTGGCGGGAGCTTCGGTCGCCATCCACTCCCTGTTGACCAAGGCGCAGCAAAGCACCGATCAGCAAGGGACGGCCAGCTTCACCAGACTACCCGCCGGCTCCTATCAAGTGCAGGTGGAGGCGGCGGGCTTCCCCAGGCTGCAGGTCAAGCAGCCGGTGCAGGTCTCCGCCGGCGAAGAAAAAGAAGTCCGCCTCACCTTGCGGCCTTATGAGCGCAGCGTTTCCGGCCGGGTGCTGGCTCCGGACGGCCAGCCCATCTCCGGCGTGGGCGTCACCGCGGCGCTCATGGACCGCGCCGACGGGTATGGGGTGCTGGCGAGGGAGCGGCCCGAGGAGGTCCATTCCGACGGCGAAGGGAAGTTCACCATTGACGGGTTGACCGATGGGGAATACACGGTGGAGACGCTGCCGTTCGAGAGATATCCGGCCGCTCGCCGCAACGTCATCGCGCCGGCGGAAGGCGTGGACCTGGTGCTCCACGTCGAGGTGGAGGTGACCCTGTTCGGCGCCGTCACCGGCCCCGGCGGCGAGCCGGTGGCCGAGGCGGCCGTGACCGCCTCATCGCCGGGCGGCAAAGCCGTCACCGGCGGCGATGGAAAATACCGGGTGGCGGTCAAGATCAAGAAGTCCCCCGGCGCCGGAGTTTCCGTCTCGGCCCGCAAGGAAGGGTACGCCGCCGCTGAGAAGTTCGTCTCTTCCGACGAGATCAAGGATCGGGAGGAGTTCCAGGTCGACCTGCAGATGCGGCAGGAGGACGGCGACAGCACCGTGACCGGCCGGCTCACCGACCAGTCCGGCAACGGCGTTCCGGGGGAAAAGATATACCTTTACTCGACGCAGCTCAACGCCCAGTACTCCTCCCTTTCCAGCGCCGATGGCAGCTTCCGCTTCACCGGCGTGCGGGCGCACACCGACTACCGCCTCTACGTCTACCCGCAGAAGGGATACCGCGACAAGGCCCTGGCGCCGCTCCAGATCGATCCCGGTGAAAACGTCTTCGATCTGGCGCTCGAGCCCATCGAAGAAGGCGTGCTCGAGGGCGTTCTCCTGGATGCCGGCGGCGCGCCGGTGCCCGGCTTCACCATCTGGGTGCGCAACTTGCAGACCCTGGGCAACTCCAGGACCGCCTCCACCGATGACGCGGGCCGCTTCCGCATTGAAGGAGCGCCGGCCGGCGAGCTGCTCCTCGAGACGCGGGCGCTGCCGAAGATCTCGGTGCGGGGCATCAAGGTTCTGCCGGAGCAGGAAAACCATGTGGAGGTGATCATCGGCGTCGGCAAGTTGAACGTTAAGGGGACGGTGGTTTCGAAGGACGGCGCGCCGCTGGCCGGCATCCGGGTGTTCTTCACCTGGAACGGCCAGCGCGGGGAGCTGCAGAGCAGCCTCTATCAGGAGGCCATCTCCGATGCCGCCGGCCGCTTCAGCATTCCGGGGGTGGGAAGCGGCGCCTGCGCGGTCTTCGTCAACACCGCCGATTTCAAGTCCTACCGCAAGGCGTTCGACCTTCCCGCCGGCGGGCCGGCGCCCGACCTGCGCCTCGAGCTGGAGAAGTGAAGCGATCACGCCTTTGACTTATGGCCGCCATGATAGATTTTCCCGAGCTGGAGAAGCAAATCACCGCCTGCCGGCTCTGCCCCCGCCTGGTGGCCCATCGAGAGGAGGTGGCCAGGACCCGGCGCCGCGCCTTTCGCGACTGGGAATACTGGGGGAAGCCGGTGCCGGGCTTCGGCGACCCGGCAGCGCGGCTCTTGGTGGTCGGCCTCGCGCCGGCGGCGCACGGAGCCAACCGCACCGGCCGCATGTTCACCGGCGACCGCTCCGGCGACTGGCTCTACCGCGCCCTCTTCAAGGCGGGGCTGGCGTCGCAGGCCGCCTCGACAGATCGCCAGGACGGCTTGACCTTGAAAGGCGTTTTCATCACCGCCGCCTGCCGCTGCGCGCCGCCGGACAACCAGCCCTCGACACAGGAGCTCGAGAGCTGCCGGGGATTCCTGGATGCGGAGTTCCGGCTGCTCGCGAAGGTCAAGGCGGTTCTGGCGCTGGGGAGGATCGCCTTCGATGGGGCCCTCGCGCTCCTGGAGCGCCACGGCCTCCCCATCCCGAGGCCGAGGCCGCAGTTCGCCCACGGCCTGCGGCTCGACTGGGCGGGGAAGTGGCCGGTGGTCGTCGCCAGCTACCATCCCAGCCAGCAGAACACCCAGACCGGCCGCTTGACCGAGGCCATGCTGGATGCGGCCGTCGCCGAGGCCAAGGCGGCGGCCGGGTTGAAATAGGCCTAGCGTAAATTTTGCAAAAGGAAAGGACCATGAACCGTCGAGAATGGTTGAAAGCTTTCACCGGGGGCCTGGCGCTCGGCGCCCTGGGCGCCTGCGTGTCCAGGGAGGAGCCGAAGCAAGGCGGCGCCGCCAAGACTCCCGAGCCCACGGCCGAGCCCCTTCCGCCTCCACCCGCGGACGTTTTCTTCCAGACCCGCGGCGTGGTGATCTATCCGGACGATTTTATCCTTGCCGACTGGCCGGAGCGCGCCCGCGCGGCCGGGCTCACCACCATCGCCCTGCACGATCCAGCCTGGCCCGGGACGGTGGTGGAATTCATCCAGAGCGACGATGGAAAGAAGTTCCTGGAGAAGTGCCGCCGGCTCGGCCTGCAGGTGGAGTACGAGCTGCACGCCATGCGCCAGCTCCTGCCGCGAGAGCTGTTCGTCAAGAATGCCGGTCTCTACCGCATGGATGAAAGCGGCCAGCGCACCGCCGATGGCAACTTGTGCGCCCATTCTGTGGAGGCGCTAGAAATCGTCGCCTCGAACGTCAAGCTCCTGGCCGGTCTGCTGAAGCCGACCACCGGCCGCTACTTCTTCTGGGGCGACGACGGCGTGCCCGGCTGCCGCTGCCCGAAGTGCAAAGAGCTATCGGACAGCGATCAGGCCCTGCTGCTCGAGAACTTTATGCTGAAGACGCTTCGGAAGGATGATCCCAAGGCCCAGGTCGCCCACCTGGCATACGCCCGCACCTATCCCGCGCCTGGAAAGATCAAGCCGGATCCGGGGGTGTTCCTCGAATTCGCTCCCATCGAGCGCGACCGCACCGTTTCATTGTCAAGCGCCGCTGGCGCCGCCAGCGCTGATGGCGGCGAGGCGCGGCGGCACCTGGAAGCGCTCGATGCCAACCTGGCGGTTTTCGGCCGGGATGGGGCGCAGGTCCTCGAGTACTGGCTCGATGCCTCGCTCTTTTCCAAGTGGAAGCGGCCCGCCGTTAAGATCCCCTGGAACGGCGAGGTCTTCGCTAGCGACCTCGACGCCTACGGGGCGCGCGGCCTCCGCCACATCACCACCTTCGCCGTCTACATCGACATGGACTACGTGGCGCAGCACGGCGATCCGCCCCTCGCCGACTACGGCGCCCGGCTGCTCGCCTGGCGGCCGAGGAAAGGATGAAACTGCTTCCGGGGAAGATTCAACGAAGTGAAAGGTTTTATTGGATTTCACGGAGGATTTATCGATGGACGATCCATTTTATTCCGAAGAGTCCTGCTGTCATGGCCAGGGGGAGACGCGGCGCGGTTTCCTGGAAAAGCTCGCCGGCTCGGCGGCGGGCCTCGCCGCGCTGGGCCTCGCGGCGGCGGGGGAGGCGAATGCGGAGTCCAGGGCGGAGAAGTCGGCGGAGCCGCTCCCTGCCATCGCGCTCGGGCCGCACCGCGTCACCCGGCTGATCATCGGCGGGAATCCGATCTACGGCTACTCGCACTTCAACCAGCTCTACAGCCAGCACCTGAGCGACTACCACTCCCCGGAGCGCGTTCTGGAGCTGCTGCGCGCCTGCGAGGCGGCGGGCATCAATACCTGGCAGAACAGCCATGCGTCGCGCACCGTCGAGGATGTCGAGCGCTGCCGCGCCGCGGGAGTCCGGTTCCACTGGCTCCTCCTCGGCAAGCCCGACTGGGACAGCCATCCGAAAGTCATCGAAGAGGCCGCCAAGAGAAAGCCCATCGGCATCGCCCCCCACGGCCTTCTGGCCGAGCGGCTGCATCGGGACGGCAAGCTCGATGCGCTCAAGGATCTCCTGAAGCGGATCCGGGCCGCCGGGACGCTGGTGGGGCTCTCCACCCACAATCCGGCCTTGCTCAAGCGAGCCGAGGAGGAAGCGTGGGACGTGGACTACTACATGTGCTGCCTCTACTACCTCACCCGGCCCAGGGAGGAGTTCGCCAGGATGCTGGGCGAGGCGCCGGTCGGCGAGATCTACCTCCCCAGCGACCGCGAGCGCATGCTGGAGGCGGTGCGGTCGGTCAAGAAATCCTGCCTGGTCTACAAGGTCCTGGCCGCCGGCCGGCTGAACCTGTCGACGGCCGGGATCCGCCAGACCTTCCAGGAGACCCTCTCCGCCATCAAGCCGATCGACGCGATGATCGTCGGCATGTTCCAGGAGTTCGGGGACCAGGTGTGGATGAACGCCCGGCTGGTGCGCGAGCTGCTGAAGGAAGCGGCGAAATAACGCCGTTTCACTTGCCCTTTTTGGGAATCTTCAGCTCCTCGAGCTTCTTGGCGACGTCCCTGCCGTGGTCCTTGGGATTGACCTTCGTGTCGATGTGCTTGACCACGCCATCCTTGTCGATGTAAATGGTGTGGCGGTTGGCGAAGCCGGCCTTCTCGTTGAGCACGCCGTAGGCGGCGGCGGTTTTCTTTGCCGGGTCGCTCAAGATGGGGTAGTCGAGCTTCAGCGACTCGGCGAACTTCTTGTTGGTCTCGGCGTCGTCGGTGCTGGCCGCGAAATAGGCGACGTCGAACTTGCGGATCTCGGCCCCGCTGTCACGCAGCGAGTTGCACTCCGCGGTTCAGCCGCCGGTGAAGGCCTTGGGGAACCACGCGATGACGACGGCCTGCTTGCCGGCGAACTGCTTGAGGGTGTACTCCTTGCCGTCGGAGCCCACGAGCTTGAAGTCGGGGGCCTTGTCGCCCTCCTTGAGGGCCGGTTTCTTTTCAGCAGAGGGCTTTTTCTCATCAACTTTTTTCTCCTCGGCCGGCAGGAACAAAGCCGAGAATCCGACGGCTAACGCAGCGAGAACAGAACAAAAAAGCTTCATGGCGGTCTACTCCTTGATATGTGGCCCAGTTGAAAGTATCTCATTTAAGTGGATTTAGGCGGAGAGATCAAGCTCTGACCGGCATGAGGTTGTATGAACGAAATTGCATCCCCCCTGCCGGGCTCTGCCAGCACCCGCAAGGAGGCAAGCCCCCTTGATCCTTACCCATAGCTGTCCGGTTCCGGTCATCTGTCCGCCCGGATCCGGACACCTGTCCGGATCCGGACACCTCTCGCGGTCAAATTCCTACTGGGACTGAATGCCAAGCTCGAGAAATCAAGACTTGCGCAAAAACGTAGGCCCTCCTCCTTCTGGCATCGTGTTTGCTTTATAGATGCCATCGTCTCTCAGGCTTCCAGAAACCCATACGCCCGAATAGGAGGACTCCATGTGCGCCTGCCCCGAATCTCCGACTGAAACCTGCGCCGCCGAAAAAAGCGCCGATAAAAATGCCGCCGCGCCGCCGCTCGACAACCCGCCGGCCATCACTGCGGAGGAATTACACCTCATTCTCCTCAAGGCCTTCAAGGTCGGCAACCTGGCCCGGCGGAAGTTCCTCCAGGCGCTCCTCGCCATGGACTCCTCAAGGCTCTACCTCCAGCTCGGCTTCAGCTCGATCGCCCAGTACGCCGAGAAGCACTTCGGCTGCCAGCACACCCAGACCTATGACCTCCTCCGCGTCGCCGCCGCCCTCAGAGAGCTGCCCCCTCCGTCTCGGCGCTCTCGCGCCTCGCTTCGGGGCGGGCCTCGGGGCCGGCCACTCCGTGGCGCCCGGCCCCTCCGGCCGTTCGCCGCT
>JACQVS010000124.1 GCA_016209605.1 Planctomycetota bacterium | reverse complement strand
TATCAATAAAGATTTATATAGGGGAATATTGCGGTAAAAAAGAGTTGGGCGTGGCTACTTTTCATCGACACGGAATTTTATACCGCTGGATTCGGCAGGCTTGATTTTTTCACTTTTCCTCCTCCAATCCCGGCCCGTGCAGCTTCACGGGCTTTGATTTCTTGGCCAGGCGCAGGTTGAGGGCCTCGACGAAGACGGAAAAGCCCATGGCGAAGTAGACGTAGCCCTTGGGGATGTGGAACTCCAGGCCGTCGGCTATCAAGGTGACGCCGATGAGGAGGAGGAAACTCAGGGCCAGCATCTTCACCGTCGGGTGGCGGTTGACGAAGTCGCCGAGGGGGCGGGCCGACTGCATCATGATGAGCACCGCAAGGACCACCGCCACCACCATGACGCCGATCTCCCCCGACATGCCGACGGCGGTGATCACCGAGTCGAGGGAAAAGACCAGATCGAGGAGGAGGATCTGAACGATGACGCCGGCGAACGAGGGGGCCCCCTTGGCGCCGGCGCTCTCCTCCTCCCCCTCCAGCTTGTGATGGATCTCACGGGTGCTTTTCCAGAGGAGGAACAGCCCTCCGGCGATCAGGATCAAGTCCCGGCCGGAGATCTCCTGCCTGAAAACCGTGAAGAGCGGCGCCGTGAGCCCGATCATCCACTTGATGGAGAGGAGGAGGCCGATGCGCAGGAACATGGCCAGGAGGAGGCCCACGCGCCGAGCCTTGTCCTGCTGGCCGGCCGGCAGCCGCCCGGCCAGGATCGAGATGAAGATGATGTTGTCGATGCCCAGGACCACTTCCATCAACGTCAAGATGAGCAGGGCGATCCAGCTTTCGGGGTTGGCGATCCATTCCATGGGGCTGCATGTCCTCCGTTCTGAATTTTGACGTTATTGAACCGGTCTCCGAAGGGGGAGCCCCTTCAGTTCAGCGGGATGAACCAGAAGAGGCGGTGCTTCCCCTGGCCGGCGACTTCCCTGTACCAGTAGAGGGCGAAGAGGATGGAGATGTCCTTGGTCAGCTCGGCGTCGTTGCGGGAGTAGTAGAAGAAGGGATTGAAGGCCCACTGGCGGGAGACCTCGCTCTTGGTGTCGAGGTACAGGGCGTGCAAGATGCGGAACTCGCCGTAATCGGGCCGGGCGGTGTTGTCCCGGTGCTCCACCAGCTTCCACAGGAGCGAGGTGTAGCGGTAGTTGTTGCCGCGCATGTGGTTGGTGATGAAGAAGAAGCGCCAGGGCGTCAAGAGGTCGATTCCCCGGCCGCTGAAGTCGCGGCCATAGTAAAGGGGGAAGACGCCGACGCCGGAGTCCTTCTCCTCGATGTACCCGTAGGTGAAGGGCAGGGCGCGGAAGGATTTGGAGCGGCCCTCCTGATCGTACGCGAACAGCTCGAAGAGGCCGCCGATGCCGAAGGAGTCCGGAGTGCTGGCGATCCGGAAGAGGAAGGGGTCGAAGCGGTACCACCAGCGGTCCTGGCGATGGGCGCTCTTCGAGAAGTAGAGGTGCTTGGAGACCCACCAGTCGCCGGCCGCCTCTCCGATCTCGGTGGAGTGAAAAGGCCAGAGCCGCGCCGACAGCTCCTCCGGATCGTCGCGGAAGAAGAAGAAAGGCCGCAGCTGGAACTTGAGCAGGTCGAGGCCGTGCTCGATGTGGAAGAAGGGGAGCAGGAAGTCGTGCTGGGTCCGCAGCGACTTGATATTGATCCCGTAGACCGGGAAAAGGTAGAAGTGCCGGCTCTCGTCGATGTAAGCGTCCCCTTGGCCCTTTTGCTGGGTGGCGCCGGCGAAGAAGAGAGGGAAGAAGAAGTGGTCCGATACCCTCTCGCCCCCCTCCTCCCGCACCTTCCCCTGGCATAAGGGCGTCAACTGGTAGGAATATCCTTCCGGTCCCCATTCGTGCTCGATCATGGGATAAACCAGCCGCCAGCGGTAGGCCCCCCGGTCCTGGTCCGCCTTCCAGTCGGCCAGGAGCTGCCCGAGAGTGTACCGGTAGCCGCCATCCCAGAGCTCGCGGTCGAAGAGGAAAAAGTAGCGGAAGTAGCTGCTGCGGTAGCGGCCTTCCGAACGGTCGTTGAAGAACAAGGGGAAGGCGGCGCGTGTCTCATCTTCCGGGGTCCGGCGGTGGAAGTAAAACGGCAGGAGCCACTCGCTGCTCCGGCCATCGAGGTCAAATCCCCAGCGCAGGAACGGCCAGAACACCCCGCGCTCCATCGACACCACCTCGAGAACCGGCGCGGGCTTCCCCTCGGGAGTGCTGGGCGGCAGGAGGCGCTCCCGCTCCACCTCCTTGGCCAGCCAGAAGTTGCCCAGCACCAGACTCAGGCGATGGGTGGTCTGGTCAAGGGCGTCGACGCGATGCCCGTAATAGAAGGGGCCGAAGATGGTGCGGTCCGCCGGCAGGCTGCGCGTCCGCCAGAATCCGGCGAGCAAGGCCCGCTGGTGGATTTCGTGGATGGCCTGGTCCTCCTGGAACGAGAAGAGGGGATAGAGGAGGTCGTGCCGGCTGCGGAAGACCTTCCCTTGCTCGTTCTTCTCCCGGGTGTGAAAGTAAGCGCCCAGGAAGTAGAAATCGCGCTCCAGGCGATCCGACCGGTAGCGCCCGAAGGCCGGAAAGAAGTAGTTTTGCGAGCGCTTGCCGCCCCACTGCCGGTACCACAGGAAGGACAGGAGGAAGTCGCGCTCCTCCCCCTCCTTCGAGACCCAGAATAGCGGCAGCAGGCGATAGTGGAAGTTCTGCGAGCGGCTTTCAAAGGCCGTGAGCGGCCACAGCAGGTTGAAGGCGCGGCCCTCGGGATTCCCCTGGAAGTCATAGTAGCGGCGGTAAATCAAGAGCGGCCCGCCCAGAAAATACTGGCGCTCCGAGGGAAAGCGGTTGTAGCTGAAGAGCGGAAGGAGGTGGTAACCGCGGGATGCGGAGCTGGAGAACGAGTAGTAGACCGGCGCGAACAGGTCCCAGCCGGTCCTCCCGGCGCGCGACTTCCAGTAAAGGGGGAAGCCGAAGCCGAAGTAGTCATCGGGGCTGCCCCAGCCGAAGTAGTCGGGGATGGCGTAAGTGAAGTCCCAGTTCACCTCGAGGCCGCTGCGCTGCTGGTAGTTGTAAAAGATCGGGCCGAAGCGATGGCGCCTCTGGGCGTTGAAGGTGTCGTAGTAGAAAGGCAATAGGCGGCGATGGCCGTTCACCCCGTCGGGCTCGACATCGAAGCGGCCCAGCGGCCACAGGATGGAGTGGGCGGTCTTGCCGGTTTCAGAATAGTGCTCGTTTCCGTACAGCGGCCAGAGCACCCCCCAGCTGCGCTGCTTCGGCTCCCAGCGATAGCTGAAGAAGGGGAAGGAGTAAAACGACGATTTCTGCGGGCCGTAGCTGCGGTGGAAGAGCGGCCAGAGGATGTTCCGGAACACCGTTCCGTCACTCTCCTCGCCGAAGCGGGCCAGCGCGATGGGGGTGAAGGGAAGGAACGGCGCGATCGAAATGTCCCTTGAGGCGGAGCCGAGGCTGTAGCCGAAGAACGGCACCAGCCAGAGGTACTTTTCATCGAGGGAGTCTCCCTGAAAGTAAAAGGGGAGGAAGAAGCGGTACGAACTGTTGCTGTCGCGGCCGCCCCAGTAGAACGGAAAGAGATGCGTGCGCGACTCACGGCCTTCCTCCGGGAGGGTCTTCGAGGAGGAGTGGAAGAGGGCGAAGGGGGTTTCCGCCTCGCCCTTGAAATTGAAGAGATTCAAGGCGGCGAAGCGCTGGGTGTCCTTGTCCTGATAAGCCTCGAACATCTCCAGGATTCTCCACATCCCGAAGCGGAAGCCGGCGACCGGCGCCCTGGCTCCCGCCTTCTCGGTGCGCCAGCGGCTGAAAGGGAAGAGGAAGTGATGGCTGGTCGCCGAGGCTTCCTGGTCGTGATGGCGGAGCCACAGCGGCGCCAGGAACTGGTAAGAGTCTTTCGGGGTGCGGTAGTCGTAAAAGAGGGGAAGGGAAAAGTTGTAGGAGACTTCCTCGCTCCGGCGATGGAAGAAGAGGAAGGGGAAGAGGAAGAACGAGCGGTCCGGCGGCTCCAGCTTCCGGATCCAGTAGTAGAACGGGAAGAGGAGGTTGGAGGCGTCGCCGGCGGGATTGCGAGTGGAGGTGTAAAGATAGAGGATGTTCAGGACTTCGGTGTCATCGGAAGTCCGCAGGTAGTGGTCATAGAGCGGGAAGAGCGGCGGACCGAGGAGGCGGTAGGCCTCGGGGCGCTCCGGCTCTTTCGGCATTTCCTCCTCCGGGAGCGGCGCCGGCGAGGCCGGCGGCGCTGTGGCTGCGGTCGCAGCAGGGGAGGGAGCGGGAGCGGATAGACGCTCCGGCGGCGCGCTCCTGCAGCCCGGAGAATACAACCAGACCGCGAGCGCCGCGGCGAAAAGAGCCTGTCCCGAAAGTCGCTCCGAGGCCCGAGGCCGAGCGAGAAGGCGCCAGACAAGGCGGGCCGACGCAGCCTTATTAACCGGAGAAATAAGGCGAGGAGGCCCAACGC
>JACQVS010000123.1 GCA_016209605.1 Planctomycetota bacterium | reverse complement strand
CCCTTGGGGGGACCGAGGGGGTATGGCGCCGTCATCGACTTGCGCCACCGACGAGTTGGTGGCGGTGTACTTGACCCAGCGGGTCACCTCCTCGACTCGGCCGTCGGAGAAGCGCGCCAGCACCAGGAGCTGCTGCTTCATGCCGGGCTTGAGGCGGGCTCGGGGCGGCAGGATCTCGAGGCGCTCGAGGCGCGGGTCCTCGGGCCGCGGCGGCGGCGTGCCGGCGGCGATCCACTCCGAGACGACGCGGTACTCCTTCGAGCCGGGCTCGAAGCGCAGTCCGCCCTTGTGCGGCACCGCGCCCGTCGGCTTGAGAAGGAGGAGGCTCCGCCCCGGATCGCTCGGGACGATGCGGCGGCCGCGGGCCTGGCGCGTCAGGGTGTAGAAGTCCCCCTCGGCATCGTAGCCCCGCAGCGACAGCTTGAAGCCGTTCTTCCCGGCGGCGGCGCCGTGGCAGGCCCCCGAGTTGCAGCCCGCCTTGGTGAGGACCGACTGGACGTGGCTGCGGAAGCTCCACTGAAACGGTTCATCCATCGCCGTCACTTCCACTTCAGCGCTGGCGGATCGATCGCCAGCCCGGGCCGTGATGCGGGCGCGGCCGTTCCCCACCGGCCGCGCCGCGTCCCCCTCCACCTTCACCACCTTCTCATCGCTCGAGGAGAATTCCACCCCTTCCGCCACCTCCCCCACCCACAGCCCATCGCGAGCTCGCTCGACCAGCACCCGGCACTCCGCCATGGGGCCATGGAGAGCGATCTTCCCGGGGAGGATGGCGATTTTATCTTCGGCCTTGACAAGGCTGAAAAAAAATCCCATTGCAACTGTCAAACCAAGGAATTTCATGAAAACAGCTCTTTGATCTCGTGCACGCCGAAATCGACCAGGGGGAACGGCCTCCCCTGCGGTCCCGGCAGGGTGGCTTCGAGGTTCAGGCCGAGGCTGTGGAAGATGGTCGCCACCACCTCCGCCGGCTCGACCGGCCGCTCCGCCGGGTAGGCGCCGATCTCGTCGCTCCTCCCGACCACCCGCCCACCCTTCACGCCGCCGCCGGCAAAGTAGACCGTCCAGCACTGCGGCCAGTGGTCGCGGCCGCCGGCAGGATTGATGCGCGGCGTGCGGCCGAACTCCGCCAGGTTGCAGACCAAGGTGCTCTCGAGCAGGCCGCGCCCGCTCAGGTCCTCGATCAAGGCGCTGTAGGCCTGGTCATACATCGGGGCGACGATGTCGCGCATGCCGGCGATCGAGGTGAATGGTTTCGAGCCGTGGATGTCCCAGGTGATCTCGTCGAAGACGGTGATGAAGGTGTTCACGGTGACGAAGCGCACCCCCGCCTCGATCAGCCGCCGCGCCAGCAGGCAGCACTGGCCGAAGCGGTTCAGACCGTAGCGCTCGCGCACCTTCTGCGGCTCCTTGGAGAGGTCGAAGGCGTCGCGGGCCTGGGCGCTGGTCATCAGGCGAAAGGCGGTCTGGAAGTTGCTGTCGAGGAGCTGGGCGTTCTCGCTGGCCTCGAAGTTCTTCACCGTCTCATCGACGATGCTCCGTAGCTTGCGCCGCCGTTCCAGGCGCGCCTCGCCGAGCTGCGCCGGCGGGAGGAGGTCGGGCACCTTGAAGTCCGGCTTGGACGGGTCGGCGTTGAGCACGAAGGGATCGTAGGCCTTCCCCAGGAAGCCGGCGTCCTGCCCGTGCGGCATGCCGCCGCCGGTGTTGCCCATGGCCTCCGGCAGGATGGCGAAGGGGGGCAGGTCGGTCTTGCGGCCGCGCAGGTAGCTCAGGACGCAGCCGGCGTGCGGGGTGTTGATGCCGCCGGTGAAGAGGCGCCCGGTCTGCATCATCTGGTGGCCGGTGTCGTGCACCGCGGCGGCGCCGTGATGGCAGCTCCGCACCAGCGAGAAGCGGTCGGCGATGCGGGCGTGCAGGGGGAGGATTTCCGAGATCTGGATGTCGGGGGCGGCGGTCGGGATGGGCTTGAAGGGGCCGCGGATCTCGCCGGGGGCGTCGGGTTTCGGGTCGAAGGTATCGAGCTGGCTCGGCGCGCCCAGGTTGAAGATCAGGATCACCGAGCGGTCCTCGTGGTCCTTCCGGACCTCCCCCAGCGCCTCGAGCGCCGCGAGCTGGGGCAAGCTGAAGCCGATGGCGCCCAGCGCCCCCGCTTGCAGGAAATCCCGCCGGGTGACGCCATCGCACGTGCGAACCGAACCCTCGCCAGTGATTTGAAGCATGGTTCCGCCTTCCTGAAGCTGCGTTCTTCTGAGACCTCCAAGGCGGGAGCGCAGGAGGCCGAGAAAAACCTTCTCAAGACCCTGACTCCCTCGAATCGCTGCCATTTTACCAGAGGAGAGCCATTTTACCAAAAGGAGTACCGTGAGGAAAGCTTTGGGCGGAAGATAATCGGAGACTCAGCACTGCGGGTAGCCGGCGCAGCCGAGATCGTCTGCCGCCTCTCCACAATCGGGATAAGGCGCTGGAGGCGGGTCGCCGCCTAGGAAAGTGAACTGGAGGATGTAAATGGCATCCGTCACCTGGCCCAAAATCTCATCGTCGCCGTTGGCATCGCACGCGGAAAGGCAGGGGGGAGTCGCGCCGCCCAGGAAGTTGTATTTCAAGAGGAAGATCGCATCGGTTAGATCAAGGGAGGCTCCGCCATCGCCGTTACAGTCACCCCGGATGAAAGAAATGAGGACGGGGCTGTACTTCAAGATAAAAAAATCCTCGAACGATTCGGCGCTTTCCAATGTGCCGGCGACATAAATATTGCCGGACTGTTCGGCCAGGATTCCTCTGGAGGAAAGACTGCCATACTGATTCACCCAGAGCTCTCTCCCGGTCGAGCTGTACTTTACCGTGGAGGAACCATAGCTTGTGACATTGAAAAACGACTCCCCCGTAACATAAACGTTTCCTGTCCGGTCCACGGCAATTCCTCTGGCATAGTCCTCTCTTCCGCCATCGAACCGCGCTAGCCAGGCTTGTTTCCCATTCGAATCATACTTTATGGTCACATAGTCATATCCGTTACGGCTTACAGAGCGGGTCGAGTCGCCGGTGACGTACACATTGCCGGCGCCATCTTCGGCGAGGGCGCGGGGATGGTCTATCCCGTCACTGATTCCATCGTAGCGCGCCACCCAAGCTTCCTTCACCTGGCTGGAAAGATGAGGAAGGAAAAGGAATTCGATGGAGAGGAAAACAAAAAACGCTTTTGCTTTTTTCATGATCGCCCCCTTTAAAGCGCTTGGCTCTAATTGTTTAATTTCGCAGTTAATTATCGTCTATGAATTTACAATTCGTATAATACCTGTAATTTCGGTACGATCTCAGTCTATCTG
>JACQVS010000118.1 GCA_016209605.1 Planctomycetota bacterium | reverse complement strand
TGGGCGATCGAGCTGAAGCCGAGCTGGAGGTAGAGCCGGGAGGAGTCCATGGCGAGGAGCGCCTGGAGGAACTTCCGCCGCGCCAGGTTGCCGACCTTGAAGGCCTTGAGGAGGATGGTGTGGAGCTGTTCCGCGGAGAGGGCCGGCGGGTTGTCGAGAGGCGGCGTGGCGGTATTTTTTTTGGCCATTTTTTCGGCGGAGCAGGTTTCAGCCGGAGATTCGTGGCAGGCGCCCATGGGGTCCCCCTTTTCGGTAGTTTGGGTTTCTTGAAAGTGGAGTCTGGAAAACGATGCCATTCTTAAAGCAAACGCGATGCCAAATGGAGGAGGGCTTTACTTTTTGCGCAAGTCTTGATTTCTCTGGCTTGGGCTTTCAATCCTGGTGGCATTCTTGACCGTGGAAATCGCCGGGCTTTACCACTTACCACTCAATTACCAGTCTGAAAAACAGAGATTTTTTCGCAGTAAAAAAACCCCTCTATAACTCTTGGTTTCAGAGGGGTTTATTATAGGTGGGCAGAGTGGGAATCGAACCCACCACACCAGGATTTTCAGTCCTGTGCTCTACCAACTGAGCTATCTGCCCACCGGGTTTCCGGTTTTTGCCCGAGCTGCAACGGCTCAGCTCGCCGAACTCACGGGCTGCCCCTTCAGCTTGTTCATGAGGACCGCCAGCTTCGACTTCAGCCGGGCCGCCTTGTTCCTATGGATGATTTCATTTTTCTTGGCTTTGTCAATCTTCGAGACCACCAAAAGGAAAATCGCCTGGGCGGCCTCGGCGTTGTTTTGGGCGACCACCTCGGCGAGCTTCTTGATGCGGGTCTTGATCTCGCTCTTCACCCCGCGGTTCTGGAGGGTACGACGGTTGTTCTGGCGGATGCGCTTGCGCGCGGATATAGAATGGGCCATGGATGACTCGGTTTAAAGCTGTTCTGACAAAACGTCCCAACCGGCCTTGGCCGCCGGGACGGACAAAATTGAAAATCAGAAATTACCGTAAAAAAGCCCTTCTGGCAAGGTCTTTTTCAGCAGGTTCATGATCCCCCCGATCTCGTGTTAAAATATTCCCCAGCATGGCAGCAAAGGAAATTGACCAAGTCTTCCTTCCCTGGAAGGGCGCCGCCCCGCTCGCCGCTCGCATGCGCCCACGCACGCTCGACGAGTACGTCGGCCAGGAGCACATCCTCGGCCCCGGCAGGCTGCTGCGGCGGGCGATCGAGGCCGACCGCATCGGCTCCATCATCCTCTGGGGTCCTCCCGGAAGCGGCAAGACCACCCTGGCTCGCGTCATTGCCGGCGTGACCCGCTCCCACTTCGTCACCTTGAACGCCGTCCTCGCCGGCGTGAAGGACATCCGCGAGGTGGTGGAGGAGGCCCGCCAGCGCCTCCAGGCCCCCCCTGACCTCCTCGGGGGCCCGCGGCGCACGACGCTCTTCGTCGATGAAGTGCACCGGTTCAACAAGGCGCAGCAGGACGCGCTCCTGCCGCATGTCGAGAACGGCACGGTGATCTTCATCGGCGCCACCACCGAAAATCCGTACTTCGAGGTCATCAAGCCGCTGGTGAGCCGCTCGCGCATCTTCCAGCTCGAGACCCTCACCATCGACCACCTCCAGGAGATCGCCCGCCGCGCCTTGCAAGACGCCGAGCGCGGTTACGGCAAGCGGGCGGTTCGCGTCGAGCCCGATGCCCTCGAGCACCTCGCCGATGTCGCGCAAGGGGACGCCCGCAACCTGCTCAACGCCCTCGAGCTGGCCGTCGAGACCACGCCGCCGGGGCCGGACGGATCGATTCTCGTCGACCAGGCGGTGGCCGAGGAATCGATCCAGCGCCGTGCCCTGCTCTACGACAAGGACGGCGACGTCCACTACGACACCATCAGCGCCTTCATCAAGAGCCTGCGCGGCTCCGACCCCGATGCGGCGCTTTACTGGCTCGCCAAGATGGTGCGCGCCGGCGAGGACCCGCGCTTCATCGCCCGGCGCCTGGTCATTTTGGCGAGCGAGGACGTCGGCATGGCCGACCCGCAAGCGCTCGGCGTCGCCACCGCGGCGGCGCACGCCGTCGAGTACGTCGGCCTGCCGGAGTGCCAGTGGAACCTGGCGCAGGCGGTCCTTTACCTGGCGACGGCGCCCAAGTCGAACAGCGCCATGGGGTACTTCGAGGCGCTCAAGCAGCTCGAGGAGAGCGGCGAGGACGAGGTCCCCGATCCGCTCAAGGACCCCAGCCGCGACCGCGTGGGGTTGGGCCACGGCCAGGGCTACAAGTATCCTCACGCCTTCCGCGAGCACTGGGTGGCGCAGCAGTACCTGCCGGAGGGCCTGCAGGGGAGCCGCTTCTACCATCCGGGCGAGCTGGGTTTCGAGGCGGCCGTCAAGGAGCGGCTGGAGCGTCTGCGGAGGCTCCAGGAGGAAGGCTTATCGATCGAAAAGCGCCTCGAGAGCCTCTCCTCCGGCAGGGCGCGCCGCCTCAAGGCGCAGATCGAGGAGCACGGCGAGGAGCGGATCCGCCGGCGCGAGAAGATCATCGAGGCCGCCGTGCTCTCCACGAACGAGGCGGTCCTGGACGTGGGTGAGCGGCCGGGCTTCCTCGCCTGGGGAGCCCTCGAGCGCGCGCCCCTCGGCAAGGTGGTCGCCTTGGCGGCCCACGCCGCGGAGGCGGAGCGCCTGCGATCGGCCGCGGCCGCCGAGCAGATCGACAAGATCCTCGCGGCCCAGGCCGGCGACCTGCTTTCCCTCCCCTTTGCCGCTGGCGCCTTCACCGCGGTGCTGGGGGCCTCGGCGCTCTGCTCGAGGAGCGACCGCGAGGCCATCTTCGCGGAGATCTTCCGCGTGCTCGCGCCCGGCGGACGCCTGCTGCTCTTCGAGCCGCTTTACTCGGAGGGGAGGCGCCTTTCGGAGGAGCTCGACCTGCGGCCGCTGGGGGAAGCTCTGGCCCGGCGCCTCCGCGAGGCCGAAGCGGCGGTTTACTCCGACCCCGAGGACCCGCGCCTGGCCTTGAAGGCCGAGGCGCTCGAAGCCTTCGCCCGGAAGGCCGGCTTCACGGAAATCTCCTACGAGAAAACCGCCGAGACGGTGAAACAAAAGGTCACCCCCGAGCTGCTCGGGCGCTGGTTCTCGGAGGACCGCGGCCAGGGGCGCGACAGCTACGAGGAGAAGCTCCTCCGTTTCCTGAGCCGCGCTGAGGTCGCGGCCTACCGCCGCCTCTTCCAGGAGCAGCTCCTCGGCAAGACCCTGCTGCGACCGTTGGCAAGCGTTATTTTGAAGGCAAAAAGGCCTTGAAACCTTATAATCCTCAATTCTATTGCCAGAGGGTATTTCAAAACCTTCAACCCAGAGGTTGAGAAAATCTAGGAGTCTCGATTCCATGAAATCCATTCGCAAGGCGGCGGTGATCGGGGCGGGGACCATGGGGAGCGGCATTGCGGCCCATTTCGCCAACGCGGGGGTGCCTTGCGTGCTCCTTGACATTATTCCCCCCAGCTTGAAGGAGGTAGAGCGGGGCAACCCGCAGGCGCGCTCGCGGCTGGCGATCGAGGCGATCAAGCGCCAGGCCGAGGAGAAGCCGGGAGGGTTCTTCGATGCCGCCGGCGCGCCCCTGGTGGAGCCGGGGAACATCGAGGACCACCTCGAGAAGCTGCGCGACTGCGACTGGATCGTCGAGGCGGTGACGGAGAAGATCGACCTCAAGAAGAGCTTGTATCAAAAGATCGCCCCCTTCCGCCGCCCGGATGCCATCATCTCCTCGAACACCTCCGGCATCGCCCTCAAGATCCTCACCGAGGGCATGGACGCCGGCTTCCGCCAGCATTTCCTCATCACCCACTTCTTCAACCCGCCGCGCTACCTCTACCTCCTCGAGGTGGTGCCGGGGGGCGACACGCTTCCCGAGGTGCTGGAAACCGTGGAAACCTTCGCCGAGATCCGCCTCGGCAAGGGAGTGGTGCGCTGCAAGGACACTCCCAATTTCATCGCCAACCGCATCGGCGTCTACGCCATGGCCTCCTGCGCGCGCCTCACCGAGGAGCTGGGGCTGACCTTCGAGGAGGTGGACGCCATCACCGGGTCGCCCTTGGGGCGGCCGAAGACCGCCTCCTACCGGCTTCAGGATCTGGTCGGCATCGACGTCTCCTACTTCGTCATGGAGAACGTCGCCAAGCTCCTGCCCTACGACGAGAGCCGCGACCTCTTCAAGCCCACGGAGCTTTTCACCCGAATGGTCAAGGAAGGGCGCCTCGGCCGCAAAACCGGCGCCGGCTTCTACAAGAAGGAGGGGAAGGACATCCTGGTCCTCGATGCCCGGACCTTCCAGTACCGGCCGCAGAAGCCAGTCTCCTTCCCGTCGCTCGAGGCCTTGAAGGGAGAAAAAAGCGCCGGCCCCCGCATCAAGAAGCTGATCGAGGGCAGCGACGCCGCGGCCCGCTTCGCCTGGAAGCACCTCTCCGGCACGCTCTGCTACAGCGCCCGGCGCATCCCGGAGATTGCCGACGACGTGGTGGCGATCGACCGCGCCCTCAGGTGGGGCTTCGTCTGGGAGCTGGGGCCCTTCGAGATCTGGGATGCCATCGGCGTCCGCGAGTCGGTCGAGCGCATGAAGAAGGAAGGACTGCAGGTGCCGCCGCTGGTGACCGACATGCTGGCCTCGGGCCGCGAGAGCTTTTACGGCCGCGAGGGGGCAAAGAAGACCGCCTTCGACTTCCCGAGCAGGAAGCCAAAGCCGATCCCCGGCCGGCCGGGGGTGCTGCTCCTCGCTGACGTCCGCGCCGCCGGCCAGCCGATCAAGTCGAACCGCTGCGCCAGCCTCTGGGACCTCGGCGACGGCGTTCTCGGCGTCGAGTTCCACTCCAAGATGAACTCGATCAGCGCCGAGACTCTCGAGATGATCTTCCAGGCCATCGATGAAGCCGAGCGCGGCGGCTGGGCGGGAGCGGTGGTCGGCAACCAGGCCGAGCATTTCTCCGTCGGCGCCAACCTGGTCGAGCTTTCCGCCGCCGCCAAGGAGAAGCGCTTTGACCTCATCGACGGCATGATCCGCAACTTCCACCGCACCGTCCTCCGCATGCGCTACGCCGCCAAACCGGTGGTGACGGCGACGCATGGCTACACCTTCGGCGGCGGCTGCGAGATCGCCATGGCCGGCCACCGCATCCAGGCCGCCGCGGAGACGTACTTCGGCCTGGTCGAGCTGGGAGTCGGCCTCATCCCGGCCGGGGGCGGCACGCGCGAGCTGGCCTGCCGGGCGCATGAGGCGGTGCCGCTCTCGGTGGGGGCTGACATCTTCCCCTTCGTGCGCCGCGCCTTTGAAACCATTGGACAAGCCAAGTCGTCGTCCAGCGCCGCCGAAGCCCGTCCCCTGGGCTTCCTCCTCGACCGCGACGCCATCACCATGAACCGCGACCGGGTCTTAGCGGATGCCAAGCGCGCCGTGCTCTTCCTCGCCGAGCAGGGCTTCCAGCCGCCGCGCCGGCGCGATGCCGTGCGGGTGGCGGGGAAGCCGGGCCTCGCGGAGTTCGAGATCGCCATGCACCAGTTCCGCCAGGCGGGCTATGTGAGCGACTACGATGTCCACCTGGGGAAGAGCCTGGCCCAGGTCCTTTGCGGCGGCGAGGTCGACGACACCGACACCGTCACCGAGGAGTACCTTCTCGACCTCGAGCGCGAGGTGTTCTTGAAGCTCTGCGGCGAGCCGAAGACCCTCGACCGCATCGAGTACATGCTGAGGAACGGCAAACCGTTGAGGAATTGAAACCACCGTTGTTGAGAGGAGCGCAGAAATGCCAGAAGCAGTGATCGTCAGCGCGGCGCGGACCGCCATGGGGAAGGGCAAGAAGGGAACGCTCAAGACGGCTCGCCCGGATGACATGGCCGCGGCGTGCATTCACGAGGCGGTCGCCCGGGCGCCCGGGCTCGAGCCGAGGATGGTCGACGACGTCATCGTCGGCTGCGCCATTCCGGAGGCGGAGCAGGGCATGAACGTGGCGCGCATGGCCCTCCTCAAGGCCGGGCTGCCGGTGGAGGTGCCGGGGATGACCATCAACCGCTTCTGCGCCTCGGGGCTGCAGTCCATCGCCCTGGCGGCGGAGCGCATCCGCGGCGGCGGCGCCGAGGTGATCGTCGCCGGCGGCACCGAGACCATGAGCCGCGTGGCGATGTTCGGGAGGGCATATCCCAATCCCGAGTTTGCCGGCCACTGGCCGGATATCTACCTCGGCATGGGCCTCACCGCCGAGAACCTGGCCGTTCGCTACGGCATAGGGCGCGAGGAGGCCGACCGCTTCGCCCTCGAAAGCAACCGCAAGGCCAGCGCCGCCATCCAGGAGGGGAAGTTCGCGAAGGAGATCGTCCCCTTCCGCTTCAGCCGCGGCGTACCGGGGAAGAACGGCCAGGTCATCCGCGAGGAGGTGGAGTTCAAGATCGATGAGTGCCCGCGGCCGGACACCACTCTCGAAGGGCTCGCCAAGCTGAAGCCGGTCTTCAAGCTGAACGGCACGGTGACGGCGGGAAACGCCTCGCAGATGGCCGACGGCGCCGCCATGGTGGTGGTGATGTCGGACCGGCGCGCCCAGGCCATGGGGCTCAAGCCCCTCGCCGTTTTCCGCACTTATGCGGTGGCGGGCGTGCCGCCGGAGATCATGGGGATCGGTCCGGTGAAAGCCATCCCCAGGGCCCTTGAAATGGCCGGGCTGAAGATGGACGATATGGACATCATCGAGCTGAACGAGGCCTTTGCCGTGCAGGCCTTGAGCGTCTTGAAGGAGCTGAATCTGCCGAGGGAGCGCATCAACGTGAACGGCGGCGCCGTGGCCCTGGGCCATCCCCTGGGAGCGACCGGCGCGCGCTTGACGGTGAGCGCGCTGGTGGAACTCGAGCGGCGCCGAGGAAAGTACGCCATGATCACCATGTGCATCGGCGGCGGCATGGGCGCGGCTGGAATCATCGAGAGAATTTGAGACAAGAGCCTATCCCGGTAGGCGCTTCGAGGCCCGAGGCCGAGCGAAAGCGCGCCAGGCAAGGAGGGCCGACGT
>JACQVS010000117.1 GCA_016209605.1 Planctomycetota bacterium | reverse complement strand
TCCCAACGTCGCTGGTCTATCCAACCAGCAACGGCATCTATTTTCCCGACGGCCAGCCTCTCCTCAGCGCCGTGCCAGCGATTCATGGCCAGTGGACCTTCCTTTATGGGGGCATGAATTTCAAATTCCTGAAAGATTTCGCGAGACCAAATGTGACCTAGGTCACTTATACGGGTAGATCGCCGGTGGCCGGGGAGTGGCGCTCTCCAGCCTTGAGGTCGCGAGGTTCCGGCGCGCCTCGCCGGCTCAGGCCGGCGGAACGACGCGCCTCCGCCCCGCTGGATACGGGGCTTCAAACTTCACCCATGGAGACAGGGAGCCAAGTTCAAACACTTTTTAAATGAAGGGAGCGGTGAACATGAATTGCAAGATCGGGACAGATCGACTTTTAAAGGCGTTGGGTTTCTTCATTTTCGTTTTGCTGGCCGTTTCTCCGGCATTGGGGCAGCCGCGGCCGGGCTACTTGGTCAAGGACATCTACCCTGGCCTCCAGCCTGAAGTTGGACTGTTGTCTTGGCTGATGGTCGAGGCCGGTGGCCTCCTTTACTTTGGAGGAACTGATGACAACCATGGTATGGAACTTTGGCGCTCGGATGGCACCGATTCGGGCACGGTTCTGGTGAAGGACATTAAACCCGGGTGGAGGGGTTGGCTCCGAGAACTAAAAAACGTCGCCGGCACACTTTTCTTCGTGGAGAGTGACAGCGAGCTCTGGAAAAGCGACGGCACCGAGGCTGGCACGGTCCTCGTTAAGAAACCATCTGATGTATATCAAATATATTATCTCACGGCCGTTGGTAACGCGCTTTATTTTGTGGTTTACGATGCCCTCCATGGAACTGAGCTTTGGCAAAGCGACGGCACCGAAGCGGGCACCATGCTCCTTAAGGACATCGTTCCGGGGAGCGGCGGATCCGGCCCAACCAGCCTCACCGCCGCCGGCGATACGCTCTTTTTTTCGGCGAACGATGGCGTGCACGGAAATGAACTTTGGAAAAGCGATGGCACCGAGAGCGGCACGGTCATGGTAAAGGATATCCGCCCGGGCAGCGCCCACGGCTTTTTACAGTTTACCGCTAATACCGCGGTCAATGACACGCTTTATTTTAAAGCCGATGACGGCACCAGCGGGGAGGAGCTCTGGAAAAGCGATGGCACCGAGGCGGGCACCGTGCGGGTGAAGGATATCTGGGCAGGGAACCGTGGGTCCTCTCCGTCATTTCTCACCAATGTCAAGGGGACGCTTTTTTTCCACGCCTCGGGCGGGACTACCACCACTTTCGGATTATGGAAGAGCGACGGCACCGAGGCAGGCACGGTTCTGCTCAGGGCTTTCCCTCATTCTTACATTTCTTCGCCCACCGCCGTGAACAACACCCTCTTTTTCGCGGCGTTCGACATAAACCTGGGATACGGACTCTGGCAAAGCGACGGCACCGGGCCGGGCACGGTTCTGGTGAAAGCTTTTCCTTATAATTCGATTGGTTCTTCGCCGATTGCGATGGACGGGACGCTTTTTTTCCGGGCCTCTGACTCCAACAGCGGATTCGAGCTCTGGAAGAGCGATGGCACGGAAGCCGGCACGGTGCTGGTGAAAGACATTTTTCCAGGCACCGCTTCATCATCTCCAGGTTTATTCACGGACATGGGCGGGACGTTGTTTTTCGCCGCCGATAATGGCCAGTCCGGTCGGGAACTGTGGAAGAGCGACGGCACCGAGGCGGGCACGGTGGTGGTCAAGGATGTTGCCCCGGGGGCCAGCTCCTGGCCGTCCCAGCTCATCGACGTGTCCGGAACGTTATTTTTTAACGCCCAGGTCCCTGTAGAGGATGGAAACCTGGATTGGGAACTATGGAAAAGCGACGGCACCGAGGCAGGGACAAATCTGGTGCGGGATATTTTCCCAGGCAGCAGTAGCTCTTATCCCGGCTCCTTCACCGCGGTGAATGGCCAGCTTCTATTTGCGGCCAATGACGGCATCCATGGCACTGAGCTCTGGAGAAGCGATGGCACGGAAATGGGCACCTTTCTCGTCAAGGACATTTACCCGGGCGGTTATGGGAGCGTTACATCTTACTATTGGGATTCTTCATCGCAATTTACGGCCGTAAACGGCAATCTCTTTTTCCCAGCCTATGACTTCAGCCATGGTTATGAGCTCTGGAAGAGCGATGGGACCGAGGCAGGGACTCTCCTCGTGAAGGACATTGCTCCAGGGGTTTACGGCTCATCGCCCTCATACCTCACCGACGTCAACGGCACGCTCTTTTTTTCGGCGAGAGACACCCTTCTCCATGGTAACGCTCTCTGGAGGAGCGACGGCACCGAGGCAGGTACGGTGCTGGTGAAAGTCATTAATCCCGGCAGTTTTTTTAATCCCCTTTATTATCTCACCGCCGTGAATGGAGCGCTGTTTTTTGCCGTCGCCGATGCCGTGCATGGCTTCGAGCTCTGGAAAAGCGACGGGACCGAAATAGGTACCATCCTGGTAAAAGATATCTTCCCAGGCAGCGCGAGTTCTAACCCCTTCTTCCTCACCGCCGTCAATGAAAGGTTATTCTTTATCGCCTATGACGGCACCCATGGTGTTGAGCTCTGGAAAAGCGATGGCACTGAGACTGGAACGGTCCTCGTCAAGGACATCTTCCCTGGGAGCGCCAGTTCTCATCCCTATTGGCACACCTCCGTCAACAACGCGCTCTTTTTCGTGGCCGATGACGGCACCCACGGCCGCGAGGTATGGAAGAGCGACGGCACCGAGGCGGGCACCGTCCTCGTCAAGGACATCATGCCGGGTATTCAGAGTTCCCTCCCGGATTACCTCACCGCCGCGGGCGGAAAACTCTTCTTCGCCGCCTCCGATGGCGCAAGCGGCTACGAGGTCTGGAGGAGCGACGGCACCGAGGCGGGGACCTTCCTCTATTTCGACGTCTCCCCCGGCTACACCTCCTCCTCCCCCTACGAGTTCACGGTGTCTGGTGATCTGGTTTATTTTGGAGCCAGCGACTACACCGCCGCCACCGGCTTCGAGCTCTGGGCCATTCCCCTCAACACGCCGCCAACCGTGGGTCCGATCGCCGCGCCGCTTGACCCTCTCCGGGTCGGCGCCACGGTCGCGGCCAGCGCCACCTTCAGCGATCCCGATCCCATGGACCCGCACGCGGCGGTGTGGGATTGGGGGGACGGCGCCACTTCGGCCGGGGTCGTGGATGAGGGGAGCGGCGGCGCGAGCGGCAGCCACATCTACGCCGCGGCCGGGGTGTACACGGTCACCTTGACCGTCACCGATGCGGCCGGGGCTTCCGGCAGCTCGGTTTTCGAGTTTGTCGTGATCTACGATCCCGAGGCCGGCTTCGTGGTCGGGAACGGCTTCATCGACTCCCCCGCCGGGGCCTACACTTCGGGTCCAGCGCTCACCGGGAGGGGGCGCTTCGGCTTCGTCTCGAAGTACACCACCGGGGCTTCTGCCCCCACCGGGCAGACCCAGTTCCAATTCCTGGTGGCCGACTTGCGCTTCTTCTCCAATGCCTACGAGTGGCTGGTCATCGCCGGCGCCCGCGCCCAGTATAAGGGCGCGGGGACCATCAACAACGCCGGCAACTACGGCTTCCTCCTCACCGCCATTGACGGGGATCTCAACGGCGGCGGCGAGAGCGACAAGTTCAGGATCAAGATCTGGGACAAGGATAATGGCGACGCTATCGTCTACGACAACCAGCTCGGCGGCTCGGACAATAGCGACCCGGCCACGACCATCAGCTTGGGCGCGATCCAGATCCAAAAGAATTGAGTTAGCGTGTTCAAGGTACGGTTATTGGTTCATTGGGGATTAGAAAGGAGCTTCCCATGTCAAAATCAGTTTCTACTAGGGCAATTTGGTTAGGGATTTTAGGGTTGTGTTTCATCCCGGGCGGACTCGCATTCGGGCAGGCAGCGGACTTTCGCCGCGGCGATGCCAACGATGACGGCGAACTGAACGTGAGCGACGCGATCAGCGCGCTGATCTTTCTTTTCGAGGGGAAGGCGGCGGCCGTTTCCTGCCAAGACGCTGCCGACCTAGACGACAACGGGGTTCTGGAAGCCGCTGACGCGATTTACGGCCTCAGGTTTCTTTTCTTAGGAGGCGAAGCTCCGCCAGCCCCGTTTGCCGATTGCGGTCCGGATCCCACCGAGGATCCACTCGATTGCGGAAGCTCGACAGACTGCGAGAGCGGCGGCAGGGATGGGGGCGAGATCACGCTCTCAAGCGTTAGCGGCCAGGCCAAGTTCATCGACGGGGAGATCCTAGTGCGGTTCCAGCCGGACGCGGCGCGCTTTCGCGCCGAGAATTTCCGCCGCGGTTTTGGCGCCGCGCTCATCCAGGAGTTCCGGGGAATCGGCGTCCAGCACTGGCGGCTGCCGCCGGGGCTGGCGGTTGATCAGGCGATCAGGACGCTCAAGGTCAATCCCATGGTCGAGATCGCCGAGCCGAATTACCTCGTCTATGAAGATGCGATCCCCAACGATCCCCGCTTCGGCGAGCTGTGGGGCCTCCACAACACCGGGCAGCTCGGCGGCACACCCGACGCGGACATCGACGCCCCTGAGGCTTGGGATCTGACGCAGGGGAGCAATACTGTGCTCGTGGCGGTAGTGGACACCGGGGTCGAGTACACCCATCAGGACCTCGCCGGAAACATCTGGTCGAACCCGGCGGAAGCGAATGGCATCACCGGCTTTGACGACGACGGCAACGGCTACGTCGATGACCTCCGCGGCTGGGATTTCGTCAACGACGACAACGATCCCATGGACGACCGCGACCACGGCACCCACGTTTCGGGCACCATCGGCGCGCGCGCCAATAACGGCAAGGGAGTCGCCGGGGTGAGCTGGAACGTGAAGATCATGCCGCTCAAGTTCCTGAACAGCTCGGGCACCGGCACCACCGCCAATGCGATCCGGGCGATCCTGTACGCCGCTTCCTTCCGGGACGGGGGCGGCAACACCATCGCCCGCGTCCACAACTACAGCTGGGGAGGCGGCGCCTTTTCCCTCTTCCTTGAGGACGCGATCCGCTCCTCGGGGGCGGTGGTCTGCGCCTCGGCGGGAAATAGCGGCAGCGACAGCATCCAGTATCCGGCCGGTTATAGCGCCGCCAACCTCATCTCCGTGGCCGCGACGGATCGCAAAGACGCCAAGGCCTCCTTCTCGAGCTATGGCTCCGACTGGGTCGACCTCGGCGCGCCGGGGGTTGACATTTTGAGCACGATCTTAAGGAGCAAGTACGGCCTGAAGAGCGGCACCTCCATGGCCGCCCCCCACGTTGCAGGGGTCGCGGCGCTGATTCTGGCCCTCTATCCCGCCAGCACCAACGCCGAGGTCAAGGATCGCATCCTCCTGGGCGCCGATCCGGTGGCGTCGCTCGCCGGAATCACCGTCACCGGCGGGCGGCTCAACGCATACGGCGCGCTCACCGTCGCGCCGCCGCCCGCTGACGCCATCCCTCCCGCGGCGGTCACCGACCTGCAAGTAAAGACCGATCCCCAGATCGGCGACCTCATCACCATGGTGGCCATCGACCTGACCTGCACGGCGCCGGGAGATGACGGTTCCGCGGGGACGGCATTCCGCTACGATGTCCGCTATTCCACCAGTCCCATCGTCAGCGACGCCGACTTCGCTGCGGCGACTCCAGCGCTCGGCGAGCCCGCGCCGCAGCCTTCAGGCAGCGCCGAGAGCTTCTTCATCAACGCCCTCCAGCCCGGCACCACCTACCACATCGCCATGAAAGCGCTCGATGAGGCGGGGAACGCTTCCCCCCTCTCCAACGCCATCGCGGCGGCGACCGATGCGAGCGGCGGCCTGTTGTCCGTGGCCGACTTGTGGGTCAGCTTCTCCTACTCCGGCGGCTACCAGCGGAAACCCTTCACCTATGTCTTGATCCAGGACGAGCTGGGCTATCCCGTTGATTCTGCGTCCGTCAAGGGGAACTGGAGTGGCTGCCTCACGGGGATCGGGTCGGGGGTCACCTGGATTGACGGCTGGACGGGGAAGATCGAGCATCCGAGGAGTTACAACTGCCAAAATAGCTCTTGCACCTTCAACTTCACCGCCAATAATGTCACTCATGCGTTCGTGCCGTGGGATGGCGTTCCATTGACGGATAGCATCTGGTGCTTTTAGGAGCGGGATTTCAGGAGGATACCGCCATGAAAATGGCCTGGCTCTTAATTTGTGGCTTGGCTCTTTCCTTTGCCCTGGCGGCCGCCGCCGGCCAGGAGAGCGGACGGGACGAGAAAACGGAGAAGAAGGAGAAAGCCGAGGAGCGGTACATCAAGGTTGAGATCCGGGGGATTCTCCGCCATGGCCTGGTTGCCATCGGCGGAGAGACCACCGGCACCCAAATCACCGCCAAGGAGGTCACCTGGGAGCTGGAGCTTGGCAAGCGCAAGGACTTTATCGAGCTGGCCAAGAAGCTCGATGGCAAGATCGCCCGGGTGACGGGTGCTCTGGAAGTCAAAAAGGGGGTGGAAATCCCCCAGCGCTGGATCGTGACCGTGGCCAGCCTGAAAGCCGGGGATGACAAAGAAAAACAGAAGGAAAAGGGTGGCAGCCATGAGGGCTAGCCAGCCGGGCTCGCAACCTGCTGGTCAGGAAGGCAAAAAAGAGGCGGAGCTCGAGCGGCTTTTCGCCCAATACGTCGACCGGCTGAACGGCGGGGAGAAGCTGGAGGCGAAGGCGATCCTCCAGGAGAACCCGGAGCTGGGGAAGGAGCTGCTCGAGTATCTGGAGGGCTTCATCGGCGCGGGTACGAAGCCCGCGGCTTCAGGGGCTCTCGGCACCCTGGGCGATTACCGGCTGCTCCGCCAGCTTGGCCGCGGCGGCATGGGGATCGTTTACGAGGCCTATCAGGCCTCGATGGACCGCCGGGTGGCGCTGAAGGTGCTGCCCGTCGGGGCGGCCAATGACGCCAAGGCCTTCACGCGCTTCGTGCGCGAGGCGCAGGTGGCGGGGAGGCTGCATCACCCGAACATCGTCCCGGTGTACCACCTGGGGGTGGAGGGGGGCGCTCCGTACTTTGCCATGGAATACATCCCGGGGGAGACGCTGGCGGAGGTCTTAAAGCGCTTCCGGGCGGCGAGCGGCGGCCTCTTGGCGGATGACAGCAGCCAGGTGCTTTCCTCCATCTCCAGGCTTTTTCAATCTGGCGCGGCCAGGGAAGCGGTTGCCGAGAGCCCGCTCTTGGGCGAGAAGACCGGATCCGAGGAGGCAGCCTCAGGCCCCTCCCTGCTGCGCTCGCCCCGCGGCCTCGAGGCCGATGAGGTGAACCTGCAGTACTGCCTGAACGTGGCGCGGGCCTTCATCGGGGTGGGGGAAGCGCTTCAATACGCCCACGGGAAGGGGATCATCCACCGCGACCTCAAGCCCTCGAACCTGATGCTCGATCGAGAGGGGGAGCTGCGCATCCTCGATTTTGGCCTGGCGCATCTTGAGGGGCAGGAGAGCCTGACGCGGAGCGGCGACCTGGTGGGGACGCCGCTTTACATGAGCCCGGAGCAGGCGCTGGCGCGGCGGGTGCCGCTGGATCACCGCACCGACATCTACAGCCTGGGGGCGACGCTTTACGAGCTGCTCACCTGGCGGCCGCCCTTTAAGGGGAGGGACCACCGGGAGACCTTGAACCAGATTGCCTTCAAGGAGCCGAAGGCGCTGAGGCGGTTGAATCCGCGGATCCCGAAGGATCTCGAGACCGTGGTGCTCAAGTGCCTGAGGAAGGACCCGGAGGAGCGCTACGGGACGGCGGAGGCGCTGGCGCAGGACTTGAGGCGTCTGGTGCGGGGGGATCCGGTGGAGGCGCGGCCGCAGCCGGCGGTGGTAAAGCTGCTGCGGCGGGCGCTGAGGAAAAAAGGGCAGCTAGCGGCAGTGATGGCGGCGCTCCTCCTCATCCTCGCCACCGGGCTCTTGGTCCGCGGCCATTTCCAGGAACTCCAGGAGCGCAACGCCAACCTGTATGAGGAAAAAATCCTTCATGCGGTGATGAACCTGGAGCTCATCCAGCAGGGCGGGGAGGGCCAGAGCGCGATGGCCATAAAACGCCGAAGGGGCAAATCTCAAGAAGAGAAAATCTCCCATCCCCATGCTTTTAAAGCTGAGATTGAAATGCCGGCCAGTCCTTGGGGCGAGCTGGCTGAGAGCGTCATTTCAGGCCAGGAAAATATCGCCGCTCTTTTTCCCCAGAGGCCAGAGGCTTATTACCATCGGGCGCGGGCGTTAAAGATCGTTGGCAAAGAGGACGAAGCCAAAAAAGCTCTCGAGCGCGCGCTCCGCTGCGATCCGGAGTTCATGCCGGCTCTGATCTTATTGGAGACCATCCTTGAGAAGGGCGCAGGCAATCACTCAAGCAACCTCGCGAGAGATACGAAGAAGGCCATTCCGGGTCGGGGCAAGCAGGCTGCCTGGGCCGAGGCTTGGCTAAAGGCCCATCAGGCGATGGTGGAGAGGCGCTGGACGGATGCGGCCGAGGCCTACGGGAAGCTCATGGATCTCGAAGACGCAAAAGGAGAGAATTACCTGGGCCTTTCCCTCGAAATCCGCCTGGGGCGGGGCCGGGCGCGCTTGAGCGCCAAGGATTATGATGGGGCCCTCGAGGACTTCGGCGCCGCGAGAGCCCTGTGGCCGGATCTGGTGGAGCCGGCTCTTCTCCTCGGAAAAACTTACTTCCTGAAGGGCGATAAAGAGCGGGCGGAAAACTTGTTCAAGGATTTTCATCTACGAGCCCGCTTCCCCGATGAGGCCTCCTTGAGCGTTGCAGCGCTTTACAGGGACCTCGGCGCGCATGAGAAGGGCCTCGTTTGGGCCGAGCAAGCGGAATCGAGTTCCCGCCGGGAGCATCAGAGGGCGCAATTGCTTCTAGATCTTGACCAGGTTGAAGAGGCGGCCAGGGCGGCAAAGAAAGCGCTCGAGCTGAATCCCCAGGATCCCTTGGCCCATCTGGCCATGGGCCGGGTCTTCAGGAAGCTGGGAGAAAACTCTCAAGCCCTCGAGGAATTCGAAAGAGCCGCCGCTCTAGATTCAAACAATGCCCAAGCGCATTTCGAGCTGGCATGGTCTCTTCATGATGCCAAAAGAATGGCTGCAGCCCTCTCCTCCTATTTAAAGGGGCTAAAGTTGGACCCATATTCATCAAGAGGGCACAATAATCTTGGGAATTTTTATGCTTCCCAAGGAAAGCTTCCTCAAGCCCAGGAGGAATACCGCAAGGCCATCGAGCTGGATCCGGATAATACCGTTCCGCTCGGCAATTTGGGGAGAACCTATACTGAGCTGGGTGACTTTGAAAGCTCTATTCGGACTTTCCTCACCACCCTTAAAAAGGATCCCGACCTCGAAGGGGAGTTAATAGAGGCCCTGCAAAAATTGGCCGCCTCGGCAAGGGAAAATGAGGGGAACGGAAGCGCCCAAAAAGGCCTGGAATACTCCTTGGAGGCCCTCAAGCTCACCGGCAGGAAAAACCCTGAAATATTGGCCATCGTGGCCGATTTTCAAGCCCTCAGCCGCAATTACCAGGAAGCGGTTACTCTCTTGGATGAAGCCCTGCAACTTCCCGGGGCGAATCCCCAGCTCATGGAGCAACTCAAAAAATACAGCCCCATGCTCCTTCCGGATATGGTTTCTTATTTGTCCATCGACGCCGCCCTGGAGGGTTTAAAACCCGGATCCGTTGAAGAAAAGCGGCTCGAGGAGAATTACCTACCCCTGGCGGCCAGGGATAACCGCGAAGCCCTGCTCCATTATTTGCGAGGGAGGATTCTCGAGCGCGGGGGAAAACAGCGCCAATCGATCCCTTGCTTTCTTGAAGCCGTGGCATTGGATCCCACCCGGCGGGAGCCCTTCTTTCGCCTCGTGAGCAGCCTTCGATCCGCCGGAGATCCCCAAAAGGCGGAGTGGTGGCTGCGCCAGGGAGCGAACAAAAAATTATCTCAAAGCGAGGATTTTTGGAATCTCTGGATCGGGGTTTCCTTGGCAGTCCTGAGACGAAGCCCAAAGGAAACGCTGGAATCTATCCCTTTAGAAACGGCGGCGGATCAGGCTGGCGCTCCCATCACGGAGCTCCGCTGGAGCTTGGAACAGCTTGCCGCGAAGGGGTTCAACGATATTCCCGAAGAAGTCTTCAGGACTGAGCCTTATCCCTCGCTTTCGAGTCGGCTCTACGCCTTCACCTTGCGCCGGTTGCATCCGGGGATTTGGGAGAGATTACAGGAAGAAAAATTCCAGAGCGATGAGGTCGTTTCTCAAGAGGTCATGGATCTCCCGGTCATCGGCGGCGGCAAAGGCGGCGGATTTTTTAAAGATATCCCCAAGCCTGGGGCTTTGCTGACTGGGCTTATCGCCACCTTTAGCTACTGGAGAAATGGGCTTGCGGTCGGTTCACTACAGCCAATCTTCTTCACGCCGGCAGGGAGACTCGATGGTTCCATTCACGGCGTGCCAAATAGGGAAAAGATAACCGCTTTTGCAAAACCCGGTTATGCCATGGGCGGCCTCCTGGCAGAGGGCTCCGATGTGTTTAGCGGATTTCGGGTGATTTTCATGAAAATCCGGGGAGACAGGCTGGACTCCAAAGACTCCTACTTGAGCCCCTGGTATGGCGGGCGAGGCTGGGAAAGGAAGAAATTGGGTGGAAGTGGAGAGCCGGTGATTGGCATCGCGGGAAGGGCCGGGCTTCTTCTCGATTCATTCGGTCTTGTGGCGGCGCCGCCTCTGCTTTCGGATTTTGGCTGGGCGGACCGGATTTTATCCGCGCCTCAAGTCCTTGTCCCCGAGGGAGCGGAGTGGCGCTTTTTCCGCGGCAAAAGAGAGCCGTCCCAGGCGCTCGAGTGGACCGAGCCTTCTTTCGATGATCGCTCCTGGGAAAGGGGGGCCAGCGGGTTTGGCTACTGGCACGAGCATTTGAATTTATCCACCGTCCTTACCGACATGAAGGGGAATTACACCACGCTTTACCTTCGCCATTTGCTGGACCTCCCAGAACCTTCCCGTTTCAGGAGCTTCCGGATCTCGGTGAATGCGGATGATGGTTGCATCGTTTATCTCAACGGCGCCGAGGTGGGGCGGGTGTGCGCCGGGGAAAGCGGTGAGCGGATGTCTTTCGATGGAGTTGCCACCGGCGGTTGGAGCGTTGAATGGAGCGAATTTCCGCTCGATCCAAAGCTTTTCAGGCCGGGAAAAAACGTTGTTGCCATTCAAGCGCTCAACCAAGAAAAAGAATCTTCTGGCTTTTTCGTGAGCACCAGGCTTGTGGGCGATCTTTTTCCAAGCCCGGAGAGCGACCGCGAGCGCCTGGAGAAATTCCAGAAGCATTTTAAAGGCGTCGGCGCTATCAGCCTCGCCTACTTCGAAGGGAGAATCCTCCAGCGAGGAAGATTGCACTCCGAAGCGCTGGCCAAGTTTGAGGAGGTGCTGAAGCGAGACCGAAGCCGGCCAGAGCCCTGGTTGCGTTTGGCGGAAAGCCTCAGGGCGGCAGGGGATCCGGCGCGCGCGGAAGTCCGGCTCCGCGAGGCGTTGGAGGCAGACATTCAGGGGAGCGAGATGCTATGGGATCTCTGGTTCATCATTTCGGCCGTCGATTTGAAACGCAACGCCGCGGAAATCTTGAAATCTTTCCCCGCTCAAGCCCAAGGCGGCGGCGAGGGCCGCGGGCCCGATCTTCGCTGGCTGCTGGAGCAGCTCTGCTCGAACGGCGCCATCCGCATCCGCTGCGGCGAGGAGGAATACCGCGGCCGCGAAGGAAAAGTTTGGGGCCGGGACCGCTTCTTCAATTCGGCGTTCCCATCCATTGATGATCTGAACGCCGCGGTTCAAAAACCTTCCTTTGGAGAAATCCACGGAACGGAGGACGGCCCTCTCTTTCTCTCGGAGCGCTCGTTTTCCGAAGGCGACCTGAAGCCTCATGGCTACCGCGTCCCGCTCATCCCCGGCCGCTACCAGGTGGGCCTTTACTTCGCGGAAGTCGCTCACCAGGAACCCGGCCATCGGCGCTTCGCTGTCCTCCTTGAGGGAAAGCCATGCCTTGAGAACTACGAGCCACTGCAGGCGGGCTTTGCCACCGCTGAGGTGAAGAGCTTTGAAGTCTCGGTGGAAGACGGCTTCCTCGACCTGGAGTTTCTCCGCGAGATCGGAGACCCTATGATCTCTGCTATCGAGGTCCAAAAGACTGGAGAGCGATGAGATCCCATCGTTACCAAAAATGTGGTTGAGCCATCGAAAAAGTTACGGTTCAGAGAATAAGATGGGGAAGCAAGAAGCGGAGCTCGAGCGGCTTTTCGCCCAATACGTCGACCGGCTGAACGGCGGGGAGAAGCTGGAGGCGAAGGCGATCCTCCAGGAGAACCCGGAGCTGGGGAAGGAGCTGCT
>JACQVS010000116.1 GCA_016209605.1 Planctomycetota bacterium | reverse complement strand
AGTCAACTGATCCACTTGGTAAGATTTTTAAACCGCAAAGACGCAGAGGGCGCAAAAAAAAGAAAAAAAGATGGGGTTTATAAAAATTATAATTTATATCTTCTTCTTTCTTATCCGTTCTCCGTGTCCTTTGCGTCTTTGCGGTTAAATTTTTTGCTTTTGATGGATTGATTCCTCTATGTCGTTTGATCTCACCGGAAAAATCGCCCTGGTCACCGGCGGGGGCCGGGATATTGGCCGGGCCATTTGCCTGGAGCTGGCGCGGAACGGCGCCGACGTCGTCGTCAACTACCACCGGAGCCGCAAGGAGGCGGAAGAGACGGTCCTGGAAATCCAGCGCCTCAAGCGCCGCGCCGCGGAGGTTCAGGCCGATGTGAGGAAAAAGGCGGACATCGACCGCCTGGTGGGAGAGGCGCTGCGCTTCGGCGGCGGCCGATTACATCTCCGGCGAGGTCATCCACGTGAACGGCGGGCTGTACTTCGGCCAGTGATTTTTTTCAGGATGATTATCTGCAGCAGTCCCAGCCCTCCCAGCACCGGCAACAATACTACCCACCACGAGATCCCTTCCGGCGGCAGGTCGGCTGGAGGCGGAGGGATTTCGGCCTGAGGCGGCGGCTCCCCCGCGGGCGCCGGCCTCCTCGCCGGCTTGACCCGCTTGGGCCGAGAGGCGAAAGTCCGGCCGGCGCTCTCCTCGGGAGGTTTTTCAGCCACGGCCTCCACTCGGGGCGGCGGCTGGTCCGGCTCGGCCGGCTTCGCCGCTTCCGGCGGCTTTTCCGCAGGCTGCGCTGGCTGGGGGGCCGCCGGCGGCGGAGACTTTGGCGCAGGCGGAGAGGGGGGCGCTGGCGGAGGAGGGGGCAAGGGCGCTGGAAGAGGGGATCTCGGAGGCTCGGCGATTTTCTCCTCGACGCTGGATACCAGGGTGATGGGCTCCGGGACCTGCTTCACCGGAAGCGGCTGGGCTCCTGGCCGCGCCGGCACCTTGATGGCGGCTCGCGCCACCTCGCCGCCGCCGAAGTCGAGAGCCTCGATAACCGCCTCCCCGCCTTCCGGGCCGACCGGGAACTCCGCCATCCAGCGGCTTTCCCCCTCGAAGCGACGCGCCCCCTCGCGGCCATCGAGGCGAAAGCGCTGCGCCAGGATGGGCGCCGAGCCGGCGGCCTGGAGGAGGTCGGGCTCGCCCGTCTGCGCCACCCGTTTCACTGTTTTCACTGCAAAAGCATAATCGGGGATCTGTTTGAAGACAAAGGATTCTCGGATCCTGGCGAAGTTCCTGAACCAGTCGATCCCCGCGCCGGTGCGCTGGTGCAGGTCCTTGAGGACTTCTTCGAAGGGCGGCGAGGCCAGGCGCTTCGCCAGGTAGCCGAGATAGCCGAGGTACTGCCGGCGGTACGCGGGAATCTGCTCGAGCCGGCGGATGTTCTTGAACTTCATGGAGAAGATCGGCGCCTGCGGATTCCTCCAGGAGAGGTCGCAGTCCCAGGGCAGCAGCCGCCAGCGCTGGTCCTCGAGGGACTGGTAGAGGTAGGAGTTCTTGCCGCGCTCCTGCCCGAAGCTGTCCCAGTCGTGGGCGATGGACCGCGCCGCCAGCACCTTGAGCCACTCGTCGACGTCGACCATGGACTCGACCCTCTCGAGAAAAACCTGGTCCGGGGTGGTGACCGGGTCCATGAGGTGGATCAGCTTGATGAGCGGTTCGAAGTTCTCGTCGTTGCCGTTCGAGGCCGGCGGAAAGTTCCAGCGGTAGTCCTCAGGATCGGACGATTTGAAGTCCATGAAGGCTTCAACGTAGTCCTGGCCGCCCTCCGGAAAGAATTCGAAATAGTCATCGATCTTGTGGAGGAGGCCGTGCCCCGGATTTTCGGCCTCGGCGGGATGTCGCGCCGAGCTCCCGCCGGGGCTCTTATCCGTGCTCTGGCCCGCGCTTTTGTTGGCGCCCTTCTCGGCGGGCTTGGCCAAGGGCTTACCGGGCACGGCGCTCGCGGCCGAGTTCCCCTTCTCCTCTCCGGCCGGCCGGCCGGCGAACCAGCGGTCGAGGAAACGCCCGTCGATCCTCTCGACATCCTCGAAGATGCCTTCTTGATGGCCGTAGAGGCGGAAGTGCACGTACTGGTCGCGGGCGTGCGGCGCGCGGAGGCTGTCGAGGAGCCAGTAAGTCAGGCGCTCCTGCAGCTGGGTGCCATCGCCTCCCTGGCCGTCGAGGTTGAGGGTCTGGCGGCCGTCGAGGGTCTCCTCGCCGAAGACGATCCGCCAGTTGAAGAAGTTGCGGTCGCGCTGGAAGGGGCTGCCGCGCCGGCGGAAGCCGACATTGTAGAAGAGGCGCGAGTCGCCGTAGACGAAGGTCGCATCGGCAAGCCGGTTGGAGAGGCTCGGCCGATCCATCATGGCGCTCCACTCGCGCTCGCTGGCGAGGAGGGCGTAGCTGGGGAACTTGCGGTTGGGGATGAGGCCGACGGCGTAAAGGGCGGTGCGCTTGGGGGCATCGGGAGGATACGCCCCCTCTTTGCCCTTCGCATCGCGGGCGGAAATATAAAACTCGATGATGCCCGGCGGGAGCGGCGGGATCTGGCCGATCCAGACCGAGGCTTCGGCGCTGGCGGCCTCTTCCTCGCTCACCTCGAGGGGGTGGAGCGGCGCGTCGAACCAGCCCGAAGAACCTTCCTTGGCATCCCGGCGATAATGGATCGAGGCGATGGTCCGCGCCGGGGTGGAAATGGGCACCTGGATGGTCACCGGCTCCTCCGCCGTGGGGAGGGCGGGCGACTGCCGGGGGATGCCCACGATCGGAGGCGGCTCTTTCGCCCGGCGGCTGTTCGCCGCCCCCGGAGTTCCCAGCCGCGCCGGCACCTTCAGGCGATGTACCTGCGCCACCCCCTGGCCACCGGTGCGGGTCATGAGAAGCTGCGAGCCGCGCAGCCACCTGGCGCGGAAGGCGACGGTGTACTTTTTCCCCGGCGCCAGCCCCTCGGGGAGCGACAGCGCCACGTAGTTGAAGCGCGGATCGCCGCCTCCCTCGGCCACCAGCCGGTAGACCTTTTTTCCTTCCTCGACGGCGGCTCCAGAGCCTTCGTGCGTCCCCAGGGGCCGCCAGCCGGCGCCGCCGCGATCGAAGGATCCGTCGGCGATCAGCTCCTTGCCGGAGAGGAAGTGGATATCGTCGATCAGGCACTCCCCCTCGTTCAAGAGGAAGATCTGCAGCTCGGAGATGCTGCGGTTCTTGAAAGCCTTGTGCTCCTTGGCGTACTGGAAGACCTGCCAGGACGACTTGGAGCGGTCGTCGCTCGCCGCCCAGGCGCCGGGGAAGGAGTTGTCGAGGTCGGGATGGATCAGCTCGAGGCTCGCGCCTAGCCCGTCGGCCCACTGCGGCCATGGGAAGCGGTCGCCGTACTCGACGCGGTCCGCCACGTTCCCCTTCGGATCGAGGAGCGTCAAGACCTCCCCCCGATCCGAGAGCGTTCCCTGATAAGGCCCCGTTGCCTGGCGCGCGCTCAGGCCGTATTTTTTTTGCAGCGCTGCCGGATCCCTGGCGACCACCAGGTAGCCCTCGGGCTCGATCGCCTCGTTGTCCTTGAAGCGGTACTCCACGCCTTCCGAGAAGCGGTAGCCGCGCAGCGGGACATGCTGCTTGGAGCGGTTGTAGATCTCCACGAACTCATCATCCACGAGGCCGGTGATGGGGTGAAACATGATTTCATTGATGACCAGGGGGCCGGTCGGGTCGCAGGAATTGGGGGCGGCGGGAGTGGGGGCGGCGAGGATGGCGAGGTCAGCGGCGCCATCGGGAAAGCGGCCCTGGGCCGGCGGAGCTGCGCCGGCGGGGGCGCCGGCGTCCTTCCATCTCAGGCGCAGCGCATCGACGACGCGCTGTCCGTCGGGCCGGGTCAAGGCGATGAGCAGCTCGGGGCCCTTGAGCTGGAAGGCCGCTCCCAGCTCGGCGGCGCCGACCGCCGCGAAGCCCCGCGGCTTGAGGGCGAGCGCGGCCGGCAGTTGGAACTTCTTCAAGTTGGCCGGGTCATCGTTCAGGTAGTATCCCCCCAAGGCCAGGGGCTGCAGGTAGGGATTGAAGATTTCGATGAAGGAGTCCGCTCTGGCGCCGCCCTCGAGGGGGGCTGGATCGCTCAGAAACACCTCGTTGATCCGGGGCTCCGCCTGGCCGGCGACCAAGCCGCGCGCGGCCGGCACCGAGCCTCCAGGCTCGGTGCCCGAGGCGCCGGCCTTCTTGCTCTCCAGCTCGACCTGGATGTGGAGGTCGCTCGAGGCGGTTTCGATGTTGTGCACCTCGACCGCCAGGATGTTCTTGCCGCGGCGCAGCCGCTTGGCGGCCTGACCGAGGCCGTACTCCGAGGCGACGCCGGACTCGTGGAGGCCCAGGGCGCGCTGGTCGAAGGCCACGGCGGCGCCCAGGGGGCCGAGATTGGCCCGAGCCGCTTCCTCGCCGTTCAACCAGACGGCAAAGCCGTCATCGTAGTCGACGCGCAGGACGAGCTGGGAAAGGGTCTCGGGGCTCTCGACCTCGAAGACCTTGCGCAGGAAAAGGGAGAGGTACTGCCCCCGCATGTCGGCGATCTCCGTTCCTTTCGGCGAGTCGCCGAAGCCCATGGGGGTGGCGCCGGACTCCCAGGAGCTGTCGTTGAAGGAAAGGTCCTTCCAGCCGACAGGCGGCGCGGCTTTTCCCCGGAAGAAGGCCCAGCGCTCGCCCCCCTTGACGAGGAGCTTACCCTCGCCGTCGCGGTGGAAGCCGTTTTCCCTGCCCGGCGTGCCGCCGAGGAGCGGGCTCGCCGTCCAGTTCTCCGGGCGCCGGGGATCGAAATGGGGATCGATGAGGGAGAGGGTATGGCCCGTCCCGTCGGGGGTGGCGGGCCACTTTCCCCCGGCATCGTACCGGACCTCGCAAGCGACCGCGCCGGCCGCGTTCAAGAGGCGGAGCGCGCCCCCCTTGTTGTCCAGGCGCCCCGCGAAGGGGCCGATGAGTCGCTTCGCATCCGGATAAGTCCTTGACAGGGACAGGGGATCGCGGGCGATGACCAGGTATTCGCCGGGGAAGAGGATGGTCCCCGGCGGAAACTCGAACTCCACCTCCCCTTCCAGCCTCCAGCCGCCGAGGTCGGCGCGAGGAGGCTCGCGGCTGTAGATCTCGACAAACTCGAGCGCTTCCCCCTGCGGGGGATGGTAGTGGATCTCGGTGATGGCGATCCATGGGGCGGCGCTGAGGGGTGAGCAAAACAACAGAAAAAATAGTCGGGGTGACGAGTTTTTTCCGAAAAAGGCGCCGCGCGACTATTTTTTTTACTTCTTCGCCCCTTGCAGCTTCTTGAACATCTTCTTGGCATCGAGCTTTCCGACTATGGTCAATTCGCTGATGAAGCTGGCGACCCCGCCTCCCCAGATGAAGCCGATGCGGCCGGAGTCGATCCTCTTGGTGGAGTACTCCATGGCCTGCTGCTTGCGGCCGTTCTTGTGGGCTTCAAAATTGCCGTTCACGACCACCAGCTTGATCTTGATGGTGTTTTCCATATTGAGAGACTCGGTCTTGCCTTTGGTGTTCTTGGGAGTTCCCTGCAAGAACTCGGCGCATTGAGTGCCGAAGTTGTTGCCGATCCCCTGGCCGCTGTCGTTCATGAACACCAGGGCAGCGGTCTGCTTGGGGGAGAAGGTCACCCGCTGGAGGTAAATCATCTCGGCCTCCACTTCATCCTCGAACCAGCAGTTGAGCAGGGCGCTCCCCTGCATGGCGATGCGGATGCCCTTGTCGTTGACCCGGCTCGAGATGGAGCTGGAGTAGCCCCAGTACTCCTCGCCAGGGACGGTCCAGCGGAAAGGCAATTTGATCTGCTTGCCGATGTTCGGGGTGAAGATGGTCTCGTGGTCGGGGTTCTTCTCGCGGAAGTTGAAGGTCATCTTGGCGCGGCCGTCGCCCAGAAACTCGATGTTGGTGTGAAGATGGTCTTTCAAGTGCTCCCGGACGTACTCTTCCTCGATGCTGAGCTTCTGGGCGGGCTTTTTCTCCCCCTCTGCTTTTTCTCCTTCTGCCTTTTCACGGTCGCCGGACTCCGACTTCGGTTTACCATCCTCCCCCTCCTTGCCATCCTTTTCCTTCCCGCTGTCTTGAGCGGCGGCAGCCGGATGAGCCGCCGGGGCTAGCGGGCCGAAGAAAAGTAACACCGCTCCGGCAGTGGCCACGCCGAGAAACCCGAGTATGTAAACAGGCCAGCTTCGACGTTTCTGCTCGCTCATTGCATCCTCCTTGCGAGATGGTTTATTTTTCACCCACCTTGGCCAGGTCCTCGGCCGCGAGGGCATCGAGACGCTCCTCCACCCAGGCCGGATTCAAGTCCCCCTCGATGAGCAGCGAGGCGAACTGGACCACTTCACCGTGGGTGAAAAAGGAAATCGAGCCCGCGAACGGATTGGAACTCTTGAGGCGATGGGCGTCCTTCGACTCGCGGATGGGAACCGGCCGGTTGTTGATGGTCCAGGTCACGCCCTCGGGGGCCCAGCGGACGGTGAACGACTGCTGGCCCTTCACCCTGCCGACCACGCCGACGCCCCACATGCACTCCTGGTCGACCAGGGAGTGCAACGGCTTGCCGCGCACGCCGCCGAAGAGGGCGTTGGCCGGCATCGGCACCACGGTGTTGAGGCCGGGGACGTTGAGATAGTTGAGCCGGTAGAACCGGCTGTTGAAGACGGTGGTCTTGTAGCCGATGCCGAAGACGAAGTAGTCGTTCGGGACGCCATCCCCCTCATCCGGATCCGTGTTCTTCTGGGGCGTTTTTTTGGAGCCCTCGGCATCGTCGTTTCCGCCATCCGATCCACCGGCTGACAGCTGGATCTTGCTGAGGGCGTCGTTGTCGCGCGTCCAGAGGGCGACGTTGATGTTCGGCGCCGCGGGGTTGTACCCGCTGGCCGGAACGGCGCCGGAGACGGCGAGGCGGTTCGTGAAGACGTCGCCTTTCAGGAAGCGGAACTCCCCCCGCAGCTTGAGCAGCCTCCCCGAGATCTCGCCGCGGCTGTTGCCGGCCTTCTTTACCGGCGTGAAGTCCGCCAGCTCGTCCTCCGACGCGAAGGCGTAAAGGAGCTGGATCTTCCCATCGGCCTTGTTGAAGGACTTGACCTTGCCGTGAAAGAGCGCGTCGGGAACCAGGACTCGCAGCGCCTCGCGCCGGGCGATCAGAAAGGACTTCCTGTACTCGTCGCGGAAGGGGTCGAAGGTTGGGCTGCGGCGCGCCGCCGCGATGACTTGCAGGAGGTCGTCGGCCACGGCCTTCCACTCCTCGGCGGTCTTCTTCCCCTTGTCGCCCTTCTCGAGGGCTTGTTTTTGCAGCTGCTCCATGCGCTTCTTCGCGTCCGCGAGGGCCTGGGCCAGGTAAGTCTCCTCCTCCAGCTTGAGCTGAGCGGCGTAGATCTGGGTCTTCTGCTTTCCCAGACGACTGTCGAGGAGGAGTTCGCGGCCCTGGAAGGGCCCGCGGGTGTAAAGGAGCAGCAGGCCGGTTCCTTCCAGGGCGGCTGGAGAGACGTCGGAGCCTTCACCCCGCCCCTTGGCCGCGAGGATGACCAGGTACTGGCCGAGCGCGGAGAAGAGGTTGCGCTTCTCCGCCTTCCCTTGATTGGCTCCTTGCAGCGTCACTTGAGCGCCGCTCAGCTCTTTCAAGCGGTAAGTCCCCTGGGTGCCGATCGGATCCTCTTGAAAGGCGAGGGGGACGGCCGACTTGTCGTTGATGGACTGGCTGATTCCGGCGGCCAGGCTCTTCCAGCCGTCCTCGCACAGCTTCACCTCGGCGGCGATCTGCTCCCGCTGGCGCGCCAGGAGGCGCTGCGCCAGCGCGGCCTGGGAGGATTCATTGGCCGCGGGGAGCTGTTCGCAAAGGGCGCCAGCTCCCTTGAAATCCAGGGCGGCGATGGCCGCTCGAATGGCCGCTTTCTTCTCCGCGAAGACCGGCTGCTGCTCTTTGAAAAGATCCTCACCGCCTTTCAACTCGGCCAGCTTCTTCTCCGCCGTTTCCCTGAGCTTGCCGCGCAGGCGGCCGGCGGCGTCTTCCACCGGCTTCCGGGCGGCGGCGAAGTCGCCGGCCGCGGCGAGGCGGTCCGCCTCCTTCTCCGCCTCGGCCCATACCCGGCTCGAGGCCTCATCGATCCTGGCCGTGAACTTGGCGATGTCCTCCTTGTTCTCCGGGTAGTCGGCGAGCAGGTTGTCAAGCAGCGTGCCGGCTTCCTGGGTGCGGCCTTGCTTGAGGAGCGGCTCGATCTCTTCGCTCAGCGCCTTGTCGATCTTCGCCCGGTTGGCCGCCGCCAGCTTCTCGCGGATGACCGCCAGGGTGCGGTCCACCTCCTCGACGTGGGCCGATTCCGGATGGCTCTTCTTGAACGCCTCGAGGGCATTGATGGCCTTGCGGGAGTCGAGCAGCCCCGCGAACCACTGCTGCTTGATCTCGCCTAGCTCCTTCGAGTCCTCCGCCGCGCCGGCGGGGGGAGGACTGGCGGTGGAGCTGGAGGAGGCGTTATCTTTGCTGGCGTCGTTCGGCGCTCCGGCGAAGTTCGGATTGATGATCTTCACGCCCGCCGGCTCGGGGATTTTCTCCGCCGGCCTGGCGGTATCAGGCGCGCGGCTCGCGACCGCCGGAAGAGGGGAGCTTTTGGGCGCAGTGGCGACCAGCGGCGCTGCCGCGGGAGGCGTCTTGAGGGCCCAGAAGGCCGCCGCCGCCACCACCACGGCGGAGAGGAGAACGCCGGCGGCCACCATGGGCATGGAGGAAGATGAGGGCCGCCCGGCGGCGGGCCTGTCCAGCGGCGCTCTGGCAACTTTTGGTCCGGCGGACGCCTTCGAGCCTTCGGCGGCATGGATTCCGGGGGCGCCGGCCCGAGAGCCGCCCTTCAAGGAGGCCAGGGCGTTTTCCACGGCCTTCAGGGCCTCGGTGCAGGAGGAGAAGCGCTGGCCGGGATCCCTCGCCATCATCTTCTTGACCAGGTCGGCGGCGGCCTTGTGGATCCCCGGCACCAGCTTCTCCAGCGGGATGGGGTCGGTGGTCGACTTGGCCTTGAGGATCTCCACCGCGGTCTTGCCGTCGAAGGGATGCTTGCCCGAGAGGGCGCGGTAGAGCGTGCTCCCCAGGGCATAGAGGTCGGCGCGGCTGTCGACCGGGACGCCCAGGGCCTGCTCGGGGGCCATGTATCGAGGGGAGCCGACCCACTTGTTCTCGGCCTCGGCCTTCGAGCGGCTGTGCTCGATGGCGATGCCCAGGTCGGCGATCTTCACGGTGCCGTCATCGGCGAGGAGCAGGTTGTCGGGCTTGATGTCGCGGTGGACGATCTTCTGCCCCTCGGCATAGATCAGGGCCTTCATGGCATCGCGGGCCAGCTTGAGGGCCGTCTCGACGGCCAGCGGTCCTTCCCGCCGCAGGAGGTCGGCGAGGGTGCCGCCGGCGAGGTACTCCATGGAGAAGTAAAAGCGCTCCTCTTCCTGCGCGGCGTCGTAAATTTGCACGACGTTGGGATGGTTGAGCTTGGCGGCGGCGCGCGCCTCCCGCAGAAACTTGACGATGAACTCGCGGTCGTTGGTCAGCTCCGGCGACAGGATCTTGATGGCGACCGGCCGATCGAGCGTCAGCTGCCTGGCCTTGTAAACCGTCCCCATGGCCCCCTTGCCGAGCAACTCCTCGATCAAGTAGCCGCCGACCTGCCGGCCGACGAGCGGGTCCTGGCCGCTCTCCTGGCCGCCGCCTTGACTGCCGCCGGCGCCTGGGGCAGCATCTGCGACGATCTCCTCTTGATACAGGAGTTCAACCGAGTCACCGAGGCCCCTGTCCCCGAGGTGCAGCGCATCGCCGGACTTGAGGAGCCTCTGCTGGACCGGCTGGAGAGCGGCGCCGTTCACCGAGACGGCCGCCTCAGGGTCGCGGACCGCCAGGAGCGCCTTCCCCGAGCTGCACTTGAGGTAGCAGTGCACCTTGAGGACGCCGGGATCGGTCAGCTGAAGCTGGCAGGACGGGGCGCTGCCAATGGCAACGACGCCTTCCGCCGGCAGCTCGTAGATCCTGCCCTCATCCTTGCCGGATCGAATCACCAGTTGATAGACGGGCGCCCCCATGGTCGATGGATCCCCTCTTAGATTCCTTGAAAAATGGTTCGACCCTTTATTTTAAGTGATTCCGCACTCTAAGGTAGTAAAAAGAACCAAATCCTCTGAAAGTTTAAACCGCGGACCCATAATGCGGGCGAAGCCCGCATTATAGTCTTACACGGGACGGCCGATTTTCTGTAAAATCTTGTATTCTTTATTAGATCGCTCTCCTCCTCAAGTTCTTAGATCTTTTTTGACCAAATCTCCGACTGCGGATAGAACTTAAGACGCCATGAAGCCTCAAAAAATTCAAAATTTATTCACCGTGGCTTTTCTGGCCGCGGTCATCCAGGCCAGCGGCGGGTGCAAGCTCGCGTCGCCGCATCAAGAGGTGGGGACCTTGAAGGGGATCTTGATTCCGGCTCAGGAACTCCTCCAGGCCGGCGATGCAAGAGCGGCGCTGGAGCGGCTGCGGGAATACCGGTCCCGCGGCTTCAATGCCGTGGCGCTGGTGATCGATGACGATACCCCGCTCGCTGAGCTGGACTCGCTGCGCCGTGAAGCCGAGGGCGTCTCCATCGCCTTTTACTACTGGATCAACGTCGGCCGCAGCCCCCGGCTGGCCGACCGGCATCCCGAGTGGATCGCGGGCATGGGATCCCACGACGACTGGCGCCGCCTTTTCCCGGAGGCCCCCCGGCCCAAGGAGGGGGAGCGCATCGGCGTCTACCCCTGGGTGCCGATCTGGTATCGCGACGTCCTCGAGGACCGCCGCGCGTCGCTGGCCCGCGAGCTGCGCGGCCATCTCGACGGCGTGGCGGGGGTTTTGCTGAACGACGTTCAAGGGGCGCCGTCGGCTTGCGGCTGCGGCAACCACCAGTGCCGCTGGACCGTGGACTACGGCATGGAAAGAGGGCGCATGGCGGGGGGGCCGGAGAAGGCCCCGGGGCCCCCCTCGGCCCTCTTGATCGCCGCCCTCGAGGCGGAGCTGCCCGGCGTCGATTTCATTCCGGTCCTGGCCAGCGAGTGCGAGGAGATCGACCAGAAGGCGGGGGGGACCGGCTACTGCGGCGCGGTGAAATGCTTTGACGGCCTCTGCTGGCAGGAGTTCTCGAGGGAGCTGGAGGTTCTCTGCCGGGTGGCTCCGGGGCCGCTGGCGGTCCTCTCGGCGAGCCGGCGCTTCGGCCGCGAGCTGCCGGCTTACACGGAGAGAGGGGGCTGGCTGGCCGAGTCGCTCCGGCTCATGGAAGCCGTGCCGGCAAGGGAAAGCCGGCCGGGCGCGTCGGCCGGGCGCTTCATCGCGGTGGTGGAGGGCCAGGGGCTGAGCCGCGCCGAGGAGCGGCGGCTGGTGGAAAGCGCCTTGTCCTCGGGCGCCCGCGGGGTTATCGTGATGGATTGCCAGCTCGAGGAAGGCTGGGAGCCGCGGATCGTTCCGGCGGTCTCCTCAAGCCGGACTCCGGAGGGTCCGGTAAAATCCCCAGCCCAGCACGGTCATTAAATTCTTCCTCCGCAACTTCTCCGCCAAATGCGGAGAAGTTGCGGATAGCTCGGTGGCGGGCGAAGCCCGCAAAATAGTCTATTGGGAGGTTCAGCATGCGCGTGAAGTTTTTCTGGGCATCTGTTATTCTGGCTCTTGTTTCAGCGATCGCCATTTCAAGGGCGGAACCGCGGGGCGATGAAAAGGTCGAGAAGCCTGGAAAGACGGGCTTCGTCCCGTTTCCCGAGCTGTTCGAGACCCTGGTCAATCCCAACTGCTCCCATCTCGAGGACGAGGTGAAGCGGCGGCCGGGGGAGCTCAAGCCGGAGGAGGCGGTGCTGGCCTGGATCCGCGGCTACTCCGAGGGCGGCGGCATTCCCTACCGCTTCTTCTTCTCCAAGTACCCGGTGATCAGCGACACCTACGGGGTGTTCGTCTGCGATCCCGACGCCGGCTTCGCCCGCGCCTTCGAGCCCTCCCTCGACTTCAAGTTTCACGGCTGGCGGAACGGCGCCATGGTCATGCGGCATAAGGATGGCACCCTCTACTCCTGCTTGAGCGGCGCCGCCTTCGAGGGGCCGGGGAAAGGGAACAAGCTCAAGCCGGTCCCCTCCATCGGCACGAGCTGGGGATACTGGTTCCGCGCCTACCCGCACGCCGTCACCTACCATCTCTTCGACAAGTACCAGCTGGCCGAGTTTTCCCCGGAGCGGACGCGCGGGCCGTCGCTCCAGTCCCGCGGCTCCTTCAGCCCGGAGCAGCCGGCGGAGGAATGGATCCTCGGCCTCGATCTCGGCGAGGAGGCGAGGGCCTACCGCCTGGCCGACCTCCGGCGCTCGGGCGGCGTGGCGCGCGACCGGTCCGGCGGCCGCGAGGTGGCGGTTCTCTGGTACGCTCCCACGCAGACGGCGGCGGCCTATGCTCCGAGGACCGACGGGGAGGGGAGCGCCGCCGTGACCCTGGACTACGACGGCCGGGATCCCATCGCCCCCTTCCGCGACCGCGAAACCGGCTCGTGGTGGGGGATCGAGGGCCGGGCCCGCTGGGGCCCCTTGACCGGAAAAACGCTGGAGTGGCTGCCCGGAGTCCAGTGCCGCTGGTTCGCCTGGTCGGCGGAGTTCCCGCAGACCCGGGTGGTGAAGCTGGAGAAGTGAGGCTAGCTGGGACTGGCACATTAAAAAAGGCACTCCTCCTTCAAGTCCTGGGATTGGACTTGATCTTGATGGAAAAATCAACAGGGCAGAAGAATGTCGAAGCCGATGATTTAGGGGGGTATTACGCCGTCATCAATTCCCCTCTTGGGCGGCGCCGCCGTACCTGCTACCATAGAGAGGATCATGGAAATAACAACGAGGAAAAAAGGTGAGGGCTGGTGGCGCGTTCTTGTCTTCGCAATCCTTCCTGGCTTTGGCGGAACGGATTTCGCCGACGAGCCGCTTTTTTTCGAGAAGGTGACCATCACCAGCGGTGACCCTGCCCGCCCGCAGGCGGCGCAGGCCGGGAGCCTCCTCTTGAGCGACGGGGTCATCCGCCGGATCGCGCTGGGCGATTCGGCAGCGGCGGTCCAAGCGCCGCCGGGGAGCCGTCGCATCGACGGCGCGGGATTGTACGCCTATCCCGCCTTCATCGATGCCTTCACCGCCCTGGGGATGCGGCCGGAGCAGCCGGCGCCGGGCCGCAACGCCGGCGCGCCGCCGGACTTTCGCGACGGGCCGACGCCTGCCACCCCGCCGGCGCTCCGCTCCGGCATTGCTCCCGAGCGCGACGCCCTCGACTTCTTCAATCCCGCTGACGGAGGGCTGGCCGCCTTCCGCAAGGCCGGCTTCGCCGCGGCCCACCTCTTTCCGAGCCCGGGTTTCCTCTCCGGCCGGACGGCGGTCGTGAGCCTGTCGGGAAGCCCCGTGCGCGAGGCGGTCATCCGCGCCGAGAGCGGCGCCGCCGGCTCCTTCTCCGCGCCGGTGAGCGGCTATCCCAGCTCCCTCATGGGCGCCATCGCCCACCTGCGGCAGACTTTCCTGGACGCCCGCTACGCCGCGCGCCTCGAGGGCTTTTACCAGGAAAACCCGCTGGGGCTGCGCCGGCCGCCCAAGGACACGGCCCTCGAGGCGGTGCGGCAGATCCTCGACCGCCGCCGGACGCTCTATTTCCAGGCCGACGGCCGGAACGACCTGCTCCGCTTTCTGCGTCTCGCTGAAGATTTCCAGCTCGAGGCGGCGATCGCCGGCGGGCGGGAAGCGGCCAAGGTCGCAAGCAGCCTCAAGAAGGCAAAGGCGCCGGTGGTGCTCCTCGCCGACTATCCCGAAAAGCCCAAGATCTCGAAGGAGCCCGGCGCCCTGCCGCTGCGCGTTCAGGAGGAGCGAGCGGCCCGGTGGCGCGAGCTGGCGCGAACCGCGGCGGCGCTCAAGGAGGCTGGCATCCCCTTCGCCTTCGGAAGCGGCGCGAAAAAGGACCCGGAGGCCCTGGTCAAGTCGGTGCGCGCCGCCATCGAAGAGGGATTGCCGCCGCCAGATGCGCTGCGGGCCTTGACGCTCTCGGCGGCGGAGATCCTCGGGGTCGAGAGGATCCTGGGGTCGATCGAGGAGGGGAAGATCGCCAACGTCGCCATCCTCGACCAGCCCTTTGCGGACGCCAGGGCGCAGCTGCGCTACCTGGTGATCGATGGCAAGCTGTTCGAGTTCGAGGCGCCCAAGGCGAAGGAAGAAAAATCACCCGAGAAACCGGCAGAGAAACCGCCCGAGAAGCCCCCGGAAAAGACGGAGAAGGCTCCCGAGAAGCCCGAGCCGCCGCCCGACAGCGGCCTCCTGGCCGAGAGCGAGCTCGAGGCCGACCGCAAGCCCAAGCTTGCCACCGGCGGCGACCTCTTCATCAAGGACGCTGCGGTGCTCACCATCACTCATGGCGCCATGCCGCGCGCCTCGATTCGCATCCGCAAGGGAAAGATCGAGGCGGTCGGCCCGGAGGTGGCGGCCGAGGGCATCCCGAACGCCATCGACGCCTCCGGCTGGTACGTCCTGCCCGGGATCATCGACTGCCACTCTCACATCGCCATTGACGGCGGCGTCAACGAGTTCAGCGAGTCGATCACCTGCCAGGTGCGCATCCGCGATGCGGTCGACCCTCACGACCCGGCGATATACCGCGCCCTCGGCGGCGGGGTCACCGCCGCGCACCTCCTCCACGGCAGCGCCAATGCCATCGGCGGCCAGTGCCAGCTCGTCAAGCTCAAGTATGGCCGGACGGTCGAGGAGATGGCGGTCGACTGGGCGCCGCCGACGGTGAAGTTCGCCCTCGGGGAGAACGTCAAGCAGTCGAACTTCCCCAGCCAGGTGGGGAACCGCTTCCCGGTGACGCGTATGGGCGTCGCGGCGACGCTGCGGCGGTCCTTCCTTCAAGCGCTCGACTACGAGCGCGCCTGGAAGGAGCATACGGATCGCCTGTCGCGCGGCGAGCGCTCGCTCGAGCCCCGGCGCGACCTGCGCCTCGAGGCCCTCCTCCAGGTGCTGCGCGGCGAGCTGAAGGTGCACAGCCACTGCTACCGTGCCGATGAGATCCTCATGCTCCTCAGGACGGCGGAGGAGTTCGGCTTCAAGGTCGCCGCCCTCCAGCACATCCTCGAGGGGTACAAGGTGGCGCCGGAGATCGCCCGGCACGGCACTGGCGCCTCCACCTTCAGCGACTGGTGGGCTTACAAGATCGAGTCCTACGACGCCATCCCTTACAACACCGCGTTGCTGGCGCGGGCCGGCGTGGTGGTCTCGTTCAACTCCGATGATCCGGAGCTGATCCGCCACCTTCACTACGAGGCGGCGAAGGGCATGAAGTACGGCGGACTGGCGGAGGAGGAGGCGCTCAAGACCATCACTTTGAATCCGGCGCGGCAGCTCTTCGCGAGTCACCGCCTCGGCAGCATTGAGCCCGGGAAAGATGCCGACTTGGCGATCTTCGACGCCCATCCCCTGAGCGCCTACGCCCGCTGCCGGTACACCATCATCGAGGGCGAGGTTTACTTCGAAACGGGCGGCGACCGGCAGAATCCCAATGCCGGCAGCCGGCTCGCGCCGCCGCGGGAATTCCTCCCGCCCGAACCGCCGGCGAGTCCTGCAGGCGTCTACGCCGTTCGAGGGGCGCGCCTTTACCCCGTCGACGCTGAACCGATCGAGCGGGGCACGGTGCTCATCGCCAGGGGGCGCATTGCCGCCCTCGGCCCTGCCGAGAGCGTCGCTGTTCCGGCGGAGGCGGCGGTGATCGATGGGGGCGGCCTCGAGGTCTACCCCGGCTTCATTGACGCCGGCTCCCATCTCGGCCTCACCGAGATCGGGTCGATCCGCGGCACCGTCGATTTGAACGAGACCGGCCAGGTGCAGCCCGACCTGCGCTTGGCGAGCGCCGTCAACGTCCACTCCGAGCTGATTCCCGCCACTCGCGCGAACGGCATCACGCATGCCGCCATCTTCAACGAGGGGAGCCTGGTGGCCGGCCAGGCGGCGGTGATCCGGCTCGCGGGCGCCTCCACGCCGGAGGCGGTGGTCCGAGAGGCGGCGGGGCTGCAGGTGAACGTCCCCGGCGTCGAGCGGGAGCTGAAAGGGGAGCCGCAGTGGGTCAAGGACTTGAAGGACTGGTTCCGCCGCGCCCGGCAGTACGAAGAATGGAAGCGCTCGGTGTCCGCGGGCTTCGCGGCCGACAGCCGTCTCGAGGCGCTCCTTCCTTACGCGCGCCAGGAGCTGCCGGTCATCTTCACGGCCGACGCGGAGGCGCAGATCCGGCTGGCGGTGAAGCTCGCCAAAGAGCTGGATGTGCTGGCGGTCATCCGCGGCGCCCGCGACGCCTGGAAGGTGGCGCCGCTCCTCAAGGAAAACCGTGTGGCGGTGATCGCCGGGCCGGTCCTGGCGCTTCCCCTGGAGGAGTTCGACCCCCATGATGCGCCGTACCGTAATGCCGCGAAGCTCTTTCAAGCCGGCGTCCCCTTCGCCTTCCAGTCCGCCGGCGCCTCCCAGAGCCGCAACCTGCCTTATCAGGCTGCCCGGGCGGTCGCCTTCGGCCTGCCGCGCCACGCCGCCGTGCGTGCCCTGACGCTGGGGGCGGCGGAGATCCTCGGCCTCTCCGTCCAGACGGGCAGCCTGACGCCGGGGAAGAGCGCCGACCTCCTGGTCGCCGATGGCGATCCCCTCGAGATCGCCACTCACGTCCATTACGTCTTCATCGCGGGAAAGCCGGTCTCGCTGGAGAACCGCCACACCCGCCTCTACAGGCAGTTCCGGGAGAGAGTGTGGCCGGTGCCGGTGGAGAAGCGGGAGAGGTTCTAGGCGTTGAATTTCTTGCCTGCGATGATATACTCATGACAATTATTGGAACAAGGAACATACCATGACCGAGGCCGCCTTAAAAGACACCGCCCCGAAAACCAAAGAAGCGCCCAACAAGCTCAAGAAGCGCAAGAAGAAGCCCCGCTTGCTCGCCACCATCACCGAGGCCTGCACCGGCTGCGCCGGCGCGCCGGTCTGCCAGAGCTACTGCCCGGTGGAGGAGTGCATGGTGCTCGTCCAGAATCCCAGCGCTTCGGTCTTTGGCGTGATCGAGGTCGATCCCTTCAAGTGCATCGGCTGCCAGAAGTGCATCAGCAAGGGTCCCGATGGCACCTTCCTGGAAGGCTGCCCGTGGGATGCCATCGTCATGGTGCCCATCAACGAGTTCGAGGCCCAGTACGGCGAGCTGCCGTATTAACTTCGCCTCTCTCTCTCCGCCTCCAGCCATTTTCTCAATGCCTCGATATCCCTTTCAATCTGGGCTCTCAGCAATTCACTGCCGCTGAACTTCATCTCGGCGCGCTGGAAGCGGTGGAAGCGGACCTCCAGCCTCTTGCCGTAAAGGTCCCCGTCGAAGTCGAGGAGATGGACCTCCAGCTGATTCCTCGCCCCGGCCGGGCTGCCCGGCGCCTCCGCGAAGGTCGGCCGCGTGCCGAAGTTGGCGATTCCGGGCAGCCAGCGGTCGACCTTCGAGCCGGGAAAGGCGCGAGCTTTTTCCGGCAGGTCGATGACGGCGGCGTCGACGAGGTACACGCCGCCTGGCAGCACGGCCTCCACCTCGAGGTGCAAGTTGGCGGTGGGAAAACCCAGCGCTTTGCCGCGTCGAGCCCCCCGCACTACCCGCCCCAGAACGGCGTAGGCGCGGCCGGTGAGCTCGCGGAGCCGGTCCAGCCGCCCCTCCCGGATGGCGTCGCGGAGGGAGGTGCTGGAGATGCGCTGGCCGCCGAGGAGGAGCGGCTCCGACCGGCGGATCGCGATGCCCAGCTCTCCCTGCCTGGCCGCCAGGTATGCAAAGGTCCCCTGGCGGCGGTGGCCGATGGCGCTGTCAAAACCGAGGAGGAGATGCCGCGACTGCAAGCACTCCTTGAGAACGCGCTGGATGAACCCCTCGGCGGGCCACCGCGATAGCTCCTGGTCGAAGGGGAGGACCAGAGCTCCCGCCACGCCCTCCCGCGCCAGGTTGAGCAGGCGATGCTCGAAGGAAAGGATGGCGGGCGGGGCCTTGCCGGTGATCACCGCTTGAGGATGGCGCTCGAAGGTGACCACCCAGGGTTCGCCGCCCAGCTCCGCGGCCCATTGCCGGAGATCGCCGAGCAGCTTCTGATGGCCGCGGTGCAATCCATCGAAAAAGCCGACCGTGGCGAGGCGGGGGGTTTTGCCCTTGGAGTCTCGAGCAGCCTCGGAAAGGGACCAGTGAACGATCATTCGAGTGGGCTCATGAGCTGGGAACGGGACGCCGCCTCTCTCTCGTTCAAGTGGAGGTGCCCGAAGGGGCGCGGCTGGATTCCGCCAGCCTTTTCAGGGTCTTCTTGATGACCAGCTGCTCCGCCGCTCCCAAGCGTTCGATGAAGAGGATGCCATCGAGATGGTCGATTTCGTGCTGGAGGACGCGCGCGCAGAGGTCGGCGGCCTCCTCGGTGAAGAGTTTGCCATCGAGCGCTTGCGCCCGGATGGTTACTGTCTTGCTCCGCAGCACCTTGCCGCGGACGTCCGGTATGGACAGGCAGCCCTCCTCCTCCAGCGTTTCCCCATCCTGGGCGGTGAGGCGGGGATTGATATAGACGCGCTTCGCTCCTTCCGCCGGATTGCCGGCGAGGTTGATCACGAAAAGGCGGGCGCTCCAGCCGACCTGGGGCGCGGCCAGGCCGACCCCCTTGTGGCGGTACATGACCTCGAACATCTCCCGCACCGCCTGGCGGACCTTGCCGTCAATGCGCTCGAGGGGTCTGGCCTGCTTCTTGAGGATCGGATTCGGATAGTAGATCAGGTCCATAAGTATATTTTGCAGAGTATAACAAGGAAAGCTTCCCACTGCTACTGTCTGGAAACTCGGGCACTGTCTGGAAATGCAGGACTTACCGGGAGACCTCAATTTTTGGAATTTCTCTTGAAAAACCCCCATCGGTCTCTTAGATGATAGGAGTTTTTTTTAAAAATCGGATGTCAAAGT
>JACQVS010000114.1 GCA_016209605.1 Planctomycetota bacterium | reverse complement strand
CTTCCATGAACGCCCTGATTCCGCCGGCTGCCAGGACCAATTTTCCTGTTTTCAAGAAAATTTTACCCTGATGGCTTGTGAATTGCAGATTCATGAATCGAAACAAGTGCAACTCTCGAATCCAAGCTCCAAACCGGAATGAGGAGTAAAAAAATGTTCTCCAGCGGCTACACCTGACGCGGCTCGCCGATCACGAAGACGATCAGCGTCAACCCAGTAAGCGGTTTACTGGGGAGATTTCAAAGCGGTAAATGACTCAGCAACCTAAATTCAGGGGGGTCAAATTTATGAAATTCTTGACGTATTTATCTATCGCAGCCTTGGGGGTGGCTCTTCTCCCCTTGACGGTCCAAAGCCGGGTCAAGGACACGCCTCACAAGCTGACGGGGACCCACGGGATTGCCGTGGAGCACGATGAAATCTGCCGGCCCTGCCACACGCCTCACAATGCCAGCACCGAGGTCGGCTACATCTGGAACCACGCGCTCTCGACCGCCACCTGGACCCTGCATGAGGACGCGGATCCCGCCAGCGTCATGAGCAGCGCTTCGCGGCTCTGCCTCTCCTGCCACGATGGCACTGTCGCTCTCGACAGCTACGGCGGCAAGACCGGTACAGTGTTCATGAGCGGCGATGAGAAACTGGGTACCGATCTGATCAACGATCATCCGATCGGTGTGACCTATCCAGTTCCTTCCACCCGCTATAACCAGCCGGATGCCAACGGCAACATCGTGGATCCGGTTGAAACTCCAGCGGGCCAGTCGGCGCACCTCGATGACGGCAAGGTCCAGTGCACCAGCTGCCACTATGCCCACGGCTCCCGCGCCGCCTACGGGAAGTTCCTGCGGGTGGACAACACCGGCAGCAAGCTGTGCATGACCTGTCACATCGGTCCGGGATAGACGCGTCCATCGGATCCGCCCGATCAAGGAGCCTGTCCCAAAACTCCATCCGGGCCTCGGAGCGACTTTCGGGAAAGGCTCTAGGCAAGTGAAGGCATGAAGTGGGGCCATTGGTAAATTGAGCTTCAGTTTACCACTTAAATCCTCCGCAACCTGTGTGGATGTTCCGGCGCAGGGGTGGAGGATTTTTTTAGGCCAAATTTTTTTGCCGGCGGTAGCGACGTTGTTCTCCTGACCGGCATCCATTTAAGCCGATCCGGTTTGATGGTATGCTGGTAAGCCGATCGGCAGCAGTGGTGTGTGTATTCTAAGATTTTAGAGGACCGGGAAAAATCAGAAGGGGAAAGAACGGTGATCCGTTTTCGGAATTTTATCAAAATGCGGGCTTCGCCCGCAACCGAGCTATCCGCAACTTCTCCGCAAGATGCGGAGAAGTTGCGGAGGAAGACTATAATCTTGGCCGCCCTTGCTCTCTTCGGGGGCTGCGCGGAAATCCGTCCCCCCCGCGTGACCGATGATCACTTTTTCCCGGCGCTTCCCGAGCCGCCGCGGGTTCAGTACCTCCGCAGCTTCAACGGCTCGGAGGACTTCAAGAAGCGTCAGCCCCTGCTCGATTACCTGGCGGGGGCGGAGAAGTCCCAGCCCTACGAGATCAGCAAAGCCTTCAGCGTCGCCGCATGGAAAGGCCGGATTTACGTCACCGACTCCTTCGGCCTCAAAGGGCTCAACGTCTTCGACCTCGAAAACCGGCGCTTTTACGTCCTTGGCAAGGAGCCCGGGATTGGCGAGATCAGGAAACCGATCCACGTCTTCGTGGATGAGGAGGGCTTCAAGTACATTTCCGACCTGGTGAAAAGGCAGGTGCTGGTCTACAGCCCCGATGACCTTTACATGCGCAGCTACGGGGACGGCTCGTCCTTCCTGCCGGTGTCCTGCGCCGTCCACGGCCGGGAAGTCTACATCCTCGACATCGCCAAGGACAGGATCAAGTCCGATAATCCTGCTGAGGAGGATTACGAGGAGCGGCGCGACCAGATCCTGGTGCTCGACAAGGAGACCGGCAAGCCGCTGCGCCGCCTCGGCAGGCACGGCAAGGGGGAGGATGGCTTCCTGTTCGCCTCCTTCATGACCATTGACCGGTTGGGAAACCTCTACGTCTCGGATGCCCTCAACTACCGGGTGGTCAAGCTCGATGGGCAAGGCAACGTGCTCGGGACGTTCGGGCGCCACGGCGATCGGCCCGGGGACTTCGCGCAGATGAAGGGGATTGCCGTCGATCAAAACGGCCTCATTTACGTGGTCGACGCTGCTTTCCAGCTCGCCCAGGTGTTTGACAACGCCGGCACCCCTCTCTTCATGCTTGGCGGCCCCCGCGCCCCACAAGGGGCCATGGACCTGCCGGCGGGCATCTGGATTGACTATAACAACCTCGACTACTTCAACGATTATTTCGGCGAGGACTTCGAGCCCGAGTGCTTGATCATCGTCGCCAACCAGCTCAGCCCCAAGAATCGCATCGCCGTTTACGCTTTTGGGAAGCGCCAGGGCCTGGACTATTCCAAGCAGGCGCCGGTCGCCGCCCTGGATCAAAAACCCGCCAAGCCTTTGTGGAGGCTGACGGTCCTGCCGCCGGAGGCCGCCCCTGTCCAGGCAGAGCCCCCGCCGCCTTCACTCAAGTCCAAGAGCGAGGAGAAGATCGAAGGCACGGTCGTGCGCTGAAGTTTCAGGTTCCTTAAGTGTGAGACGGATCGAACGAGTCAAACTCCACAGCGGAAAAAGGAAAGCTGGCCGGAAACCGGCCATCCTGCTGGTGCTTGGCTTGCTCTCGTTTACAAGCTGCGCACCCGAGCGCCGTTACGAGGTGCTGAGCCTCTTCTTTGACGGCGTTCCGATGCCTGGCGCCGTGGAGACTCCTGAGGCCATCAGCCCTCAATTCATTCAAGATTCCCAGCGAGCGCCGGCTTTCGAGAGGCCAAAGATGGCGCCCCACAAACCCTATCAGGAAGGGCGCTGCACCAACTGCCATCCCAAGGAGCGCTCTTTTTCCCTCGGCGAGGACTTCGACCTGCGCGGCCGCTGCTTCACCTGCCATGAGCACGTGGCGTTCCAGGCGCGATTGGAGGCCTACCCTTTCGTCCACGGTCCGGTGGCGCTGAGAAACTGCCTGGTCTGCCACGATCCCCACGAGTCGATTTATCCCTCCCTCCTCCAGCTTCCCGATCCCAAGCTCTGCTACTCCTGCCATGAGCGCGGCGCCGTGCTCTCCAGCCCGGCCCACCAGGATCTGAGCGAGGAAAAGTGCCTCCCTTGCCACGACCCCCACGGCGGCGCCGGGCCGTACTTTTTGAAGGAAGGGGCGAAGCCGTGACCTCAAACCCGCAGCCCGGTTTGAGTTTCTGGTGAGGCGGGGGTCGGCCATGGTCCAAAATTGGCGTGAAAAGTGGGAGTTGCTGTTTTGTTTAGCGGGCTGGGCGGCGGCCTGGCTGCTGGCCCATGGCATGCCCGGCTGCGCCGGCGGGCCGGGCGGGCGGGGGAGCATGCCGGCTGGCGCCCTGGGAATCGCGGGCGGTGCTCAAGAAGAAGTCCAACCGCTGGCCGTGGACAAGCTCGGCGGTTATGCCGGCGCCAGCTACCGGTTCCTCGATGAATCGCACAGCGCATCGGATCTCAAGCGCACCGACCACCTCCTCCAGGAGCGGGTGGGGCTGGGGGCGGCAGGCTCGGTGTACTCCCCCAACTTCCTGCTCTACGAAGCCACCGGGGTCGTGGGGCCGATGCAGGAGTGGGCTGAGGACCAGAGCGCTTCCACTTACGATAGCGGGGAGCTTTACGAAGTGGATGCCGGCATGCATCTCTTCCCCAAGCGCTTCCATCCCGCCGACCTCTCCTTCTCCCGTGAAGAGACCATCCAGCCGCAAATTTTCACCTCCCAGCTCGAGTTGACCACCACCACCGGGACCGCGACTCAGCACTTCCTGAACGATGATGGGGGGCTGCATCTCAGCTACCTCCACCGCGAGATCGAGCAGCGGGTTTTTGGCGGCGAGGAGCTGCCCCTGGTCGACGTGGTCGAAGACACCGCCGGGGCCAGCGGCGATTACCGCCTCACGGCGCGGCAAAACGTCAGCGCCAGCTACAACTTCCAGCACGTCGACCAGCTGGAGGCTGAAGAAAACAGCTTCGACGCCCACAACGTGCTGGCCAACCATGAATGGTACTTCGGCGGCGAGAGGGATCACGATCTCCGCACTCGATTCGAGGCGAACCTCCAGCAAGGATCCCTCGACCAGAAGCTCTTCCGCTGGCATGAGATCTTCGAATCGAAGATCACCAAGGACCTTTCCGGCGACACGCAGTTCCGTTTTGAAAAAAACGACACCAATCTCATCGATCTCACCACCATTCGAGGCGAAGGCTCGCTGCGCCATCAACTCTATGACAGCCTCAGCACAACGCTCCACCTCTTTGGAGGCCGGCAGATCGTCGATGGCTCGAGCACGACGGACAATGTTGGCGGCGACCTGAGCTTCCTTTATCACAAAAAGACGCCGGCCGGCATCTTCCGCTGCACCTCCGTCACTTTTCTCGAGCGCCGCTTCACCGAGAACGATCAGGGCGGCGCCATCGACGAGTCCCATACTTTTCCGGCGGCGCCGCCGGAAGAAATTCGCTTGCTGCGCTCCGGAATCGACCTGGCGAGCCTGGTCATCACCGATCCGACCGGGCTGATTTTTTACCGCGAGAACACCGACTACACCTTGGCCCAGGACTCCAATGGCTTCATCACCATCACCCGGGTGTTCACGGGGACCATTCCCCTTGGCGGGACCATTCTCGTCGATTACGTGTTCAAGACCGGCACCGACTTCACCCTCGACACCTTCGACCAGACCTTGCGCCTGGAGCACGAGTTCACCGGCGGGCTGACGCCTTACTTCGCCCTCTTCTACCAAGACCAGAACTTCGAGGACGTGGAAGGGCCGGGGAACCTCCAGCCCATCGATGAGCGCTCGCTGATCGGCGGTCTGGAGTGGAGGCGCCCATCATTCCTCATGGGCGGCGAGTATGAAAACCGCGAGTCGACCATCCTCCCCTTCGATGCGGTGCGCCTGCGGGCCCAGGGCACCTATCAGATCGACAATGACCATCGCGTGCTCGCCAATATCCTCCAGTCCTGGCTCTTTTACCAGGATCCCGGCCGCGATGTCAGCATCTTGCAGGGGAACGCGCGTTGGCAGTCGACCTTGGAGCGGCACCTGACCTTTTCCATGGACTCGTTCGTGTTCTACGAATATGATACTCTCCAGGGGACAAGCTACGGATTCGCTTTCGTCGGCGCCCTGGATTACGTGTGGCGCCAATTCCACTTTCGTCTGGAAGCGGCCCACCGGGAGAACTACGGCGTCACCGATCATTTTCGGTTCGATGAAGTGGCCATCCGCATGGTCCGCGATTTTGGCTCGTCGCCGCCGACCACGACCGCTGCCATGAACAGGTTCTTGCGACAATGAGAAGGATTAGCTGTTGGCGGCGCGCCATCAGAGCCGCATTCCTTTTTCTGGCCGCTGTGCCCTGGGGCTGCGCCGAGCTCGAGCCCATCTTCCCTCCACGCGATCCGCCGCTCGTCTGGCCTTCCGGAGGGGACCCGGCCCGCTTCGCCTATATCGGCGCCATCGGGGGGGAGGCGGACCTCAAGCGACCCAGATCGTTCTGGAGCCGGCTTCTGGGCCTGGTGGCCGGGATCGAGCCTCCGGCCGCCCTCCGCAGCGCCCACGGTGTGGCGGTGAGCGGCAGCCGGATCCTTTACGTCTCCGATCCCGATGCCCGGTGTGTCCATCGATTCGACCTCGAGCGGCGAGAGTACCGGGCGCTCACCGATGCCGCCGGGAATGGGCGGAAATTCGTCATGCCCATCGGCCTTGCCCTGGCCGGAGAGAAGCTGCTGGTCGCCGACCGCTCCCTGCACGCGGTTGCGGTCCTGTCACCGGAAGGCGAGCCGGAGGCCTTCTTCGGCGAAGAGTCCCTGCAAGGCCCGGTGGGAGTCGCGGTCGGCCCCTCCGGCCGCCTTTACGTGGCGGACGTGGAGGCCCATCAGGTGAAGGCCTTTGATGGCGGCGGCAAGAATCTTTTCATTTTTGGAGGCCGGGGCCGGGCTCCGGGGAAGTTCAACTATCCCACCCATGTCGCTTGCGACGCCGAGGGGAATATCCTAGTCAGCGACTCGCTCAACTGCCGGATCCAGGTCTTCGACCAGGAGGGGCGGTTCCTCCGGAGCTGGGGGCAGCGCGGCGACACACCGGGCGACTTCTCGCAGCCCAAGGGGATCGCCTGCGACCGCCGCGGCCAGATCTACGTCGTCGACTCCCACTTCGAAAACGTCCAGGTGTTCTCTCCACAGGGGGAGCTGCTCCTCGCCTTCGGGCAGGAGGGGAAGGGCCCGGGGGAGTTCTGGCTGCCGGTGGGGATCTTCGTGAACGGAAACGACACCATCTGGGTTTGTGACTCTTTCAACCATCGGGTGCAAGCTTTCCGATATCTAGAAGAGCAAGTCCAAGGTTTTCCATGAGAAGATGCAAGCGGGTCCACAGAGCTGTTTTTACGGTACTCCTTTTCGGAATCGCCAGCCGCCCCGCCTGGGGTCAGGCCACCCAGCGCGTCAAGGACACCGTCCACAACCTTTCGGTCACGGGGCCCGGAATTATCCGGGCGGCCAGCGAGACCGAGGTCTGCGTCTTCTGCCACACCCCCCACGGCTCCGGAGGGGTGCGGCCGCTCTGGAACCGCAGCCTTCCAGCCGGCCCTTACCTCATTTACCAGAGCACCTCGCTGAAGGCCACCGTCGGCCAGCCGACGGGAGCCTCGAAGCTGTGCCTGTCGTGTCATGACGGCACCATCGCCCTCGGCAGCGTGCTCAGCCGCGACACCCCCATCTCCATGGCGGGCGCCGACAAGATCCCCTTCGGCCCCACCAACCTCGGCACCGACCTCTCCGATGACCACCCCATCAGCTTTTTGTACGGCTCGACCCTGGCAGGGGGCAATCCGGAGTACCTCCCCGAGTCGAGCCTTTCCCTGCCGGTGAAGCTCGATGAGAACGGCGAGGTGCAGTGCACCTCGTGCCACGAGCCGCACGACAACACCTATGGCAAGTTCCTGGCGCGCTCCAACACCTCCGGAGCCCTGTGCACCAGCTGCCACAGGCCGACCTCGTGGACTTCCTCCGCTCATGCCACCACGAGCGCCGCGCTCACCGCCGAGGCGGCCAATTTGCTGGGCTGCCAGCAGTCCTCGGTGGCCGTGAACGCCTGCAACTCCTGCCACCGCACTCATGGAGCGCTGGAGAAGTCCTGGATCATCGACCGCATCAACATCGCGGCGACGTGCGTGGTTTGCCATGACGGCGCCGTTGCGACCACAAACCTCCTGCAGCAGATCAGCAAGCCTTCAAACCATGGCTTGTCCACCTCGATCCCTCCGGGCATTCCCGGCAGCCCTTATCTCGAGGGGGACCGCATCTCCTGCGCCGACTGCCATAATCCGCACGCCTCCGGATCCCCCGAGGGCTTGCCGGCGGGGCTGCCGGCCAGCCTCGCCCGCGTGAGCGGGGTGGCGCTCAACGGTTCCGCCGTGGCGATCATCAGCAAGGAGCACGAGCTGTGCTTCCGGTGCCACGGCGATGCTCCCGCTCAGGTGAACCAGCCGGTGAGCCGGCTGATCCAGCAGCCCAACAAGCGCCTGCAGTTTCAGCCCAACAATCCGTCTTTTCATCCGGTCGGCAATCCCGGCGTCAACAGCAGCGTTCCCAGCCTCATCCCTCCTTACACCACGAGCAGCACCATCGCGTGCGGCGACTGCCATGCCTCGGACGGCAACCGCAAGCTGGGGGGGAGCGCTCCGGCGGGGCCCCACGGATCGGTCTTCGATCCGCTTCTCGCCCAGCGATACGACATGGCCGACAACTCCATCGAGTCTCCCGCGGCTTATGCCCTGTGCTACCGCTGCCACCAGCGCGACTCCATCCTGGGGGACCGGAGCTTCAAGGATCACAAGAAGCACATCGTCGGGGCGCGGGCGCCGTGCTCGGTCTGCCATGATCCCCACGGCATCAGTTCGGCCCAGGGCACCTCCCAGAAGAACAGCCACCTGGTCAACTTCGACCGGGCGGTGGTGTTTCCCAATTCGTCCGGCCGGCTGGAGTTCAACGACCTCGGCACCTTCCACGGCCGGTGCTATCTGCGCTGTCACGGCAAGGACCACAAACCAGCGGAGTATTGAAACATGTTCAGGCGAAAGATTTTGCATGGAACGGTCATCGTGGGTATCTGGCTTGCCGGCTGCCGCTCGCCGGAGGCCCCGGCGCCGCCGGAGGCGCGGAAGGATCCCGAGACCATGAAGGCGAGCGAGCCGGAGCTGCCGCCCGCCTCCGCCTCGCCGAAGGAGGAAGGCAAGGCGCCGCCCCCGCAGGAGGCCAGATCGACGCCCGGAGAGGAGCCCAAAATCACCGTTGGGGGGGTACCGCCGCCGGGGAGTCCGCCAGCCTACCTGATCCACCTGGAGTCCGCCGCGGGAGGAAAAGCCCTCGATATCCCCGTCGAGGTGGCCGACCTGACCAAGGCGTCCCAGCTTGAGAGGGCGGCGGAGATGAGCGGCATGACGTTCCATCTGCGCCAGTACTCCCCCCGGTTGCTGATCGATGAGAAGCTGGCTCCATGCCCCCCCGGCCAGGGCGGTTTTCCAGTATTGCATATCACGCTTAAGGCCGACAAGAAGGACTTCGACACCTGGCTGGTGCCTGGGAGCAGGCTTCTGGGCCAGGCTTATTTGCCGCGGGCGATCGTGGAGTGTATTCCGGAGCGTTCACCCGGGGAACTTGACGACACCGAGAAGTTCCTGCGGCAGCTTTACAGCTACGAGGCGAAGTTCTTGCTGGAGGAGAAGAAGACGGGGCGCCGCTTCATCCTCCCCATTGTCGAAGGGGAGCCGAGCCGCCACGCCGATCCCGAGTACACCGTGGAGATCCTCCACTACTACAACTCCTACGCCAAGGATATGAAGACCGGGAAGCCGATCGACCAGGACACGAGACCGCTCAACCCGGCGGTGGAGGTCCGCATCGCCCATGCCGGCCAGTCCCGCACCGGCTGGCTGTTCTCCCGGCTGCCGGAATTTTCCCAGGGGGCCGAGGACCAGGATGCCATCCTGCGGTTTGTTTACCCGGGGATCAAGCATCCCCATCAGCGGGCCGCCCTCACCCTGGTCGACGCGAGTTCAGCGCCGCTCAAACTCTACGTGGGCCTCGCCGGAAAGTTTTTTCAAGCGGAGCTGAGCCCCGGGGAGACCACCATCGTCGAAGAGCTGTCGCTGAAGATCGCCGAGCGGATGGACCTTGCGAAAATTGTCCAGACCACCAGGGCGGACCCGCGCGGCAGCCCCGCGGTGCTGATCGCCTGGAAGAACGGCGATCAAATCGAGGAGCGCTGGATCCCGATGGGAGCCCAGGAGGAGCTGCGGGCGGGGAAGGAGCTCTTCTGGGCCTGGCTGCAGTCCAGCGCTGCGGGCGCTCATGGCAGCTCGCTTCACGGTGGAATTTCCGGGGGGGCCGCGGCGCCAGGCGGCATGCCGGCGGGCCATCCGCCTTTGCCCAATGCTCCCGGCGGGCAGCCGCGCCTTTTGCCCAAGGGCCATCCGCCGCTCAACCCGCCGAACTCCCCCCCTCCTCCGCCGGAAAAATCGACGGGTAAGTCGACGGAAAAAGGGGGTTGAGCGCGCTGACAGGAGAGGGGGATTCATGGCTTTCCGGGCTTTCCGCTGTTGGAAGCCGCCGGTGCTGCTGGAACAGCCGGAACTGCCGGGCCAGGGTGGTCATAGGCCTTGGGCTTATGGCAGCCGGGGCTGCACTTGCCGCCGGTCTCGGTCTTTTCGAAGTTGATCGGCAGCATCCAGCCGCTCGCGCCGAAGGGGATGCTCTTGCGGATGTGGGAGGGGAAGTTGCTGGCGTGGATCTCATGGCAGGCGCGGCAAGTGCGGCCCTTGGCGCGGTTGACGTGCAGGAAATGCAGGTTGTGGTCGCCATCGCGGAAATTGGTGAGCGTGGCGGTGCGCTGCTCCAGCGCCAGGCCTTTTTCATGGCACCCGAAGCAGAGGCTGAAATTCGCCTCCGAGAACTCCTTGTAAAACTCCGCCGGGTAATTTTCATGGAGGAGGTTGGAGCAGTTCGAGGAGTGGGGGAAGTGGCAGCCCTGGCAATCCCCGGTCCGGACCGGGCCGTGCTTGAACTTGCCGGCGGCGATTTCCCTGCCGACATTGGCCACTTTCTTCCTGGTGGCGGGATTGGTGATTTCCTTGTTGTGGCAGGTGAGGCACAGCTCGCCGGCGACCGCGATGAGCTGGGACTGGTACTCTGAGGCGTGCGGCGTGTGGCAGCCGGAGCACCCCTTCTCAGCAGCAAGAGCGCCGTGGACGTGCGCGTCCTTGGCAATCTTCTCCGCCACCGCATCGTGGCAGTCGATGCAGAGCGATTTCTGGTCTTTACGCAGCAAAGCGGGATTTTCGCCCCCGTGGGAGAAGTGGCAGATGCCGCAGTCGACATTGGCCGGGCCGTGGGTGTACGGTGCCGTCATCAGAAGGTCGCGGACTTGAGCATGGCAGGTGATGCAGAGGTCCTTTCCGGGGCTCAGCACCAGCTTCTCATGGTCCGACTGGTGGGCGGCGTGGCACAGCAGGCACTCTCCAGTCGCCACCGGCTTGTGGAGGAACTTGGACTGTGCCGGCTGGTGGCACTGCTCGCACAATTTTCCGACGCTCTCCTCTTTCAAGAACGCCTTGGTATTGCCCCCGTGGGGGTCGTGGCAGTCCAGGCAGGCGGATTCGGCAAACGGCTTGTGGACGAATTTCCGTTTCTCCTGGGGCTTGTGGCAGGAAGTGCAAAGAATTTCTTTCGAATGCTTCAAGCTGAACTGATGCTCCGACTCCTCGCCGGTGGGGACATGGCAGGCGTCGCAGGCGCCGACGAGGAGCGGCCCGTGGATTTGCCGGGTGGAGTCGGAAAGGTCGGAATGGCAGTTGGAGCGCAGGCAGCCTTTGACGGGTTCCGGGGATTTTTTCTCGCGGGTCTTGCTGGCCGGCTCCGAGGCCTTGCCTTCGGACTTCGGCGTCTCTCCCTGGACGTTGGCGGGCGGCTGCTCCTTGGCCGCGGGAGGGATTTCCTTTTTAGTCGGCGAGGTATCCTGGGCAAGAGAAATCCCGCCAATCAGCAAGGCGATGGCGGCAGTGACAAAGAAAATTTTCAAGAACTGGATCATCATCGGATCACACGCGATTTCTCCTGGAGGAGCAGGAGCGATCTTTCGATGCTATTGAGTCCACTGGGCAGTTTCAAGGGATTTCCCGAGCGGCCAGATTCGCCGCAGGTTCAGATATTATGGCATTTAAAACAAAGCCGGCTCTCCCGATTCGACAGGACGAGGAGCTTTTCCTCCTTGCTGAAGAGGTGGTGGCAGGTGAGGCAGCCGACCCGCCCCTCGGAAAGGATCATGTTCGAGTCGAGGGCGGCGCGCGGTTCGTAGCTGTTGTCGCTGTAGCGCTTGGGAGCAGGCGGATAGACCATGCCGATGGGATGCGATGCGCTTCTCGCTCCGATGCCGGGAGCCCGCGTCATGCTGATCTCGGAGAAGGAACCCAGGACGCCATCGTGGCATTCGAGGCACCGACGCGTGACGCCGTCCACATCTCCGCCCTCAGTTTTTGAGCTGGCGGGATGGATCAGGCTGATGAAGACGGCATGTTTCCATATCGGGGACGGCCGCTGGATGGCGCTGCCATGGCACTCGCCGCAAAAATCTATCCCAGATTTCAGGGACCGCAGCATCCGTCCGCCGTGGGGGGCTCTGCTGAGCAGGGAAGCTTCGGGAGAAGTTCGCGCCGCTGGCTGCTGATCGCGGCCGCAGCCGGTATGGCAGGTCACGCAGGTGAGGCGCCCCGCGGTATTGAGGGGCCAGCCTTCGGGAACGGCCACTGCCAGCGTCGGGACGTTGAGCGGGTGGCCGCCGGTTTTCACATCCTGATGGCAAAGCGTGCACGCTTCGAATCGGGCGACGCTGGCCGGAGAAGACGAGGAATCGGCATCATCGCCGCTGGCGGGATTCGAAAGGTGGAACAAGGCCAGCGGCAAGAGAGCCGTGGTGATGAAGACGAGCCCGATAGTCCTTTCCGCTCCCCCAACCCTTCCAGCCCGCATGCGCATGGCGCTTCCCCTCCCTGGAAGAGTTATATCGAACCCGTAGACCCTACGAGCGAAGGATACCATCTAGAAAAGCGGCCGCCCAATGGGCGGGAGCCTGGAAAATCAGGGTCCGGTAAAGCGAGTCCTTTTTTCACATTTCCAGATTCCAATCCGGGTATCCAGAAAGTGGACAGTCCCAAAGCTCGCATGGGGGAGTTGGCACTGGATCTGTGGCGCTAAATCCTGATATTTACCACGGCTAGGCAATGCCGTTCTCCGCCCATCCGCCCGGCCTCAAAGTTGCCTATCGTCTCAGTACCATGATCCTCAAAGGCGCGAATTCATACTTCAGTCTTCCTGGTGTTGAGACGGTTTTCCCGCGCAACTCCTTCCAGGCCAAGGCTCCCGCCCGGAACTCCACGATCCGCCGGGCTTTGACGGAGGTGATGGATGCCTTGCAGTGCGGCGATGCGGAGGCGGTCCGGATGGATTCCGCTCCGCGGCGCGGCTCGGTCAGAATCAAAAAGAGCCAGAGCGCCGGCGCTTCCACCCCCGCGAACCTCCAGCCCGTCTTGAAAATGGTCTTTCATGACGAGGAGGGGTGCGATGACGTTTTCCAGCTTTCCTATGACGCGGAAGTCCGCTGCCTGGTCGCCAAGAACGTGATCCCTGGCCACGTTTTGCCGGCCGAACTCAAAGCGGCCACAAGGAACAAGTGAACAGGTCAAGGCAAGCCATGCGATGCACCGAGGAAGGATTTACCTGCCGATCATCGGTTCAGGCGGTGGCTTCCGAGTGCCGCTGGAAGGTCGGCCTGAGCCTGGGAACGGCCGTGACCGCCTACCAGGAAGCGGTGGTTCGAGAGCAAACGCTCCGCGGGCCGCGGGGCTTCCTCTTGCCGACGGTGATCGGATACCCCAAGGGAAGGTTCCCCGGAGAAAAAGGCAACGAGGTGGTGGTGGCGATCGGAAGCGATGCCCTCTCCCGCGCTGAAACCTTCAATCTTGTCCACCCCGCGCAAGGAACCAGGGCCAACCGTCGTCCCGCCTTGCTCGACTTCGCCCTCCGGCTGCGACACCAAATGCGCAAGAAAAGAAAAGACCAGCCGTGGGGCGTGGTGGCCTATCCCACCCATTGCCATCCCGATCGCCTGCGCGAGCTGCGCTCGATCGCCGGCGAGCTCTTTGAACGGCTCATCCTGGTGGAGGAGCCCCTCCTCCTCGCCATGGGAAAATACCACGAGCTGAGCACCCGTTGTGCCCTCTTTGTCGATCTCGGCGCCTCCGCCACCCGGTTTCACCTGTTCACTGCGCAAGCCCCTTTCCCCGAGGGCGAGGTGATGATCCCGCAAGGCGGGAACGCCATCGACGCCGGCATCCGCGAAGCCATCCTTCGCACCTATCCCGAGCTCCTCCTGACCGACTCCACCATCGCCCAGATCAAGGAGAAGCTCGGTTTCGTCTCTCCGATCAACCGGCGTTCGACCTTACAGATTACCTACGGCTGCTCGCGGCGCGACCTCGATCTCAGCGACCTCCTCCAGGAGGCGTGCGAGAAGCAGGTAGCGGTCGTGCTCGAAGGTCTCCAGAAAGTCACCTCCCGCTGCCCTTCCGATCTAGTGGAGGAGTTCCTCGGCAACGTTTTCCTCCTCGGCGGCGGCGCGCGCCTCCGAGGCCTGCGCGAGCGCCTGCAGCTCGAGCTCCTCCAGCAAGGCTTCAGCATGGCCTCGGTGGCCTACGTCCCCGGGCCCCAGTCCTTCATTGCCAAGGCGGCCCTGCGCTGGGCCCTGGCCACGGCCGATGATCGCTGGGAAGTGCCGCTGTTCAACTATCGCTGAACAGGTAACCAGCCTATCCAAACCTCTCAGCCTTTTTGCTCAATTGCAAATATGATTTCATTGCCTCGGCGCCGCCGTCGATATTGAGATCCCTTGCAGCGGATTTTCCGTGCCGGGTTCGATGAGCCGGAAATAAAATCCCCAGTTTTTCGCCGTCTGGCCGATTTTCAAAAGGATCGTTGTCGTCCCTCGAGGCAACGTCACCCGCACGCGATCTTCATCCACGGTGGCGATGCGATCGACTTTCTTGTTCCAGATTTCCTTGCCATCGAGGAACACCTTGATGGAATCGTTGCTCCCCATGCGCAGCTCGGCCTCCGTGGCCTTGCCCGGATTGTCAATCCAGCAGGCGGCATAGGCGCAGACCCACTCCTTTTCATCGAACTCGGAGCGCAGGTCGACATACCCTTTCCACTCCGGCGTCTGATTCTCCTTCCACCTGACCGCCCGGCCCTTTTTCCCTGTATAACTGGCGGAGAGATCGACCCGCTGCTCGGGCGGAAAAATTTTATCGTGACCTTCCATGCCGGTATTGTCGAACGGGCCGCAGATTTGCCAGCGATTGATGAAACCCATTTCCCTGCCGAAAAACTCGCCGACCGCCGTCCACGTCTGCCGGTGCGCCACCTGAGCCAGCAGGTAATCCTCGTTCCCTGCGGCCAGCTGATCGATGGAATTCCGCATGCTGGCCACACGCGCCTTGTACTCATCGGCGGAACGAGCGCGCTGGGGATCGCGGATGGCCAGGTAAGATGCCATCTCTTCGTGGGACAGGCGCACCATGTCGAGGCGCTGCTTGACGATCGGCGAACTCGCTGCCCCGATCGCTCCGGCCAGGGCCTTCTCCACGCGCCGGACCGCCTCGGGGGTGAAGATTTCAGGATACTGAACCAGCCCCCAGTCGACCTGGTGCGGGAATGAATCGATCGCGTCGGCAAGTCCGTCGTAATAGCCCTTCATGGCCGGCGCCGTTTCCAGGAAGAAGGCCTGCAGCATGTCATCGAACAAGCTTTCTCCATCCTGGCGGCTGTTCCACAGCATCTGCCCCGCGATGTAATAATTTGGAAAGTAAGGAGCCCAGGAGTTTTGCCCCTCGAATGAAACGCCCTTCACTCCCAGCTTCCTGTAAATCTCCATCTCGCGCATGTGCTCGCGCCACATCGGCCAGGGAAGTCCTCCCGAAAAGGGGATCGGGTCGTACTCGTAAACGTAGACGTTCGGAGTCAGGTGTATCCACTCGGCCAGCAGTTTCTTGAAGTCCTGCCGCGAAGAGCAGGTTTCATGGCCGATTCCATGGGCCGCGCAGAATGCGCTTGTGGTGGCGAAGATGCAAGTCCGCCTGTCAACCGGCGTCTTTTGCGGCGGATCCGTGTGGTTGACGTTGTAAGAGTAGGTGGTCACCTGGACATGGGGATGGGTCGGCTTCAAGCCCTCGAGCACCTGGTTCAGGAAAATCTGATAACGGTCCGCGATGCCGGGCTTGCCGCCGCGATCGAGATGGCCCGTATCGAGCGCCCGGCAACCGCCGCATTCGCAGAAATCGGAATTGTCATCCGGGCAGAGCGAATACGATTCGATTCCCGGATTGGCGGCGAGGAATTCGCGGATGCTCTCGGTCACGAGGAGAACCGCCTCCGGATTCGATGTGCAGATCTGCTGGACCGTGCGCTTGCCGCCTGTCAGGGAGTAAAGCTCCGGCCGCTTCGAAAAGGGAGCCTTGCGCGCCAGGGTGCTGGTGAGGTTGTGCCCGTGGCGCACATCGGGCCTTGCCAGCCGGTTTCTGCGGTACCACTCGCTCAACCGTTCGGCCGCCAAGGGGGAACATCCGTAAGCATACCAGATGATGCGGTACCGGAAGTCGGGCTTCTCGATCCGCTCGCCGGCCGGCAGGCTGAGGCTGGGGCGGGCAGGGATGCACTCGCCGATATCTCCCGGCATGATCCACCGGCAGCCCAGGTCCCTGAGCAGAGTGTAAACGGCATGTTGCGTTCCCGCCGCCGTGCCGCCGATCAGGTAAATACCCTGTGGCGAGACCTTCAGGAGAAAGCCCTCCTCGCCGAGGTCGGGAACGGGAAACGGAAGATCCTGGAAGCGAGCTGCCTCACCGAGGCGCAAGGGAATCAGGTCGTGAGCTTTTCCCAGCGGCAGCTCGGCGCCGGTCAATTTTTTGAAGCATCGCAAAAGATCCGCGACCGCCGGCTGTGATTCCTGGGCGGAGCCGGGCGCAGTATCGAGATAGACCAGGGGACGGCCATCCCTGGAAAGAGGAACCTGGTCCCCGGCAAGCGAGATGGTCGACGAGATCAAGACGGCTGGCAGAAGTCGAACAAACATGGCCTGAATCCTTTCCAGAAATTCCTGAAATATCCAGCAGGAGATTCCCTTCCTGCAATCACAGGATGGCGTGAACCTTCCTCGCCGAGTCTCTCATCGCGAAGTGGCTGGAACCAGAAGCCGCTCCTCGATTAACCGGTCAATGGTTGAATCGAGCGCGCTCCGGTGCACCAGCTCCTGCCCAAGCGCGATAAGCACACCGTTGACCGTGACGCCGTGCCGCTTGGCGGCAGCGCGTAACTCCTTCCAGACGGCCTCCGGCAACTTGACGGTTCGGGCCTTGAGGCCGAGAGGCTTCCGGCCCTTGGAGGGGCGCCCACGTATGGGGGCGGCCAGCGGCAGATCTTTCCAGCTTTTGTCGGGACCGAAACGCTTGTCGGCCCAAGCAGCCAGGGCGGCAAAGTTTCGGCGGTCAGGACGGGCAATCTTGGACTTTGTCATGGCTTCACCGATCCAGTTCACGTCGGGTAATGAGGAATCCGGTGATGGGGAAGATCTCGATGGGTCTGATACTAAGGGTCGTCTTTCGCAAAAGATTGTAGGGTCAGGCCGAGCGATTTTGGCTATTGGCAAGGCGCGCGAGCGGAGTTGATACGGGACGGAGTATCAACGAGCGCGACCAACCGCTTCGCGGTCGGTGCCCGACGCCGCCAGGAGACAAAAGCGCCGGCATCACCCTACAAAGATTTAAGAAAGCCGGCCCTAAGATCACCCAGCACCTCATAGACGATCCGGTAGAGACGACGGGTCACGCGGCCCTCCACCACTTCGATGGTAGCTAACCTTGTCGGGTTGACGACGGCTGGCTGCAAAATAGATCAGCTCCCACAGTCTGGGAGTCAGGCCGTGACGCCGGAATGTGCTCGACGTTCTTGCCAGGGCGGTCATCCCAGAGGAACACGACACCACTTTTGGTCATGAATGGATTGTATTCACCCCTGGAAAAAAGAGCAACACCTTTAGCTACATCGTTTGGAGGGTTGTAAATGCAGAGTAAAGTTGAGATTCGAGGATTCGCAGCTCATTGATTCCAGGTGATCCCGATCACAGATGCTGGTCCTCTATGGATTGGGACATTACCGTAAACCTCGGGCAATGCGCAATCCGGATGGCTACCGTACAGTCTGATTGGATGTTTACGGAAGGGGGCGTGGGCAGTGAACGGCTTGGAATGCTGAATCTGCGCACGGGATTGAGCGAAATGGTAGGGAGTATCCGATGTTTGGCCGGAGGCCAGGATGGGTGCAACTATTCTCCATTGGTTTTCTATGGGGAGGTCCTCGCGTTTATTCGACGCCTGATCGAGAACCATCACCAAGTTGCACCGATTTTTGTTTCTTTTGACTAGGCGTGCCAAGTCTCGACGTTACACTCTTCCACCGCGGCGACCCGAACTCAAGAGGCGACGTCGACATTTCCGACGCCATCACCATCTTCGGCTTCCTCTTCCTTGGCGATCCTCCAGCCCTCTCAACTGCAAGGAGTCCGCCGATGTGAACAACGGCGGCACGATCGACATCTCGGATGGGATTTTCCTTCTTGAGTGGCTGTTCCTCGGTGGGGCTGAACCGCCTGCGCCGGGGCCAACAAAAGCGCCTTGCGGCTTCGATACCGATCCTCCCGGGTCGCAGGGCGACCTTGGGTGCGAGGCTTACGCGCCCTGTCGTTGAATGGCCCGTTGATCTTTCGCTTCGGTTAAAGTCCAATACAGGTCTAAACAGCCGAGGACCCTGAGACTGTGAATAGCCCAATCTCGATCACCGACTCCTGGGACTCCGACATCGAGATAACCGTCATCGACCCGCGGCGTTATAAACCCGCCGAAACCGCCAGTCACCAGCCGGTGCGAATCTCCTCTTGTAACCCCGCCTTGGCAACGGAGTTCGCCTGGTGACTTTTTCAACTGAAGCCACTGGTGACTTTCCTCCCGAGATCGCTGACAGTGCCGGCCGGAGGACCGGCCTCAAGGCGGACCCGGGCTTATGTATGCTGCCGGGCGATCAGCCAGTTCGCTGTTTCCAGTAACCGGGCTTCCGCTTGAAGTGCATCACTGCGACGATCCACACCCTCTCCGGCTGATCCAGGTAGATCACCGCGTAGGGGAAGACGTCCGAGAAGTGCCGGCGGGCAGGCGGATCGAAGACCCGGAAGCGGTCTGGCTGACGGCACACGTCCTGGATCAATCTCTCGATTTCATCGTAAAAACGTCCGCCCAGCTCTGGGTTTATGCGAGCGTAGAATCGGGCTGCCTCCAAGTACTCCTGCTCCGCCTCGGGGTGAAAGACATGCTTTTTCACCGGCCTACGATCTTGCCGACGCGCGCGGATACTTCCTCACCAGGGACGCCCTTCACGCTTCCGCTCTCGATTTCCGATAAGCGGCGCCGTGTCTCCTGCTTCCAGGCATCCTCGAGGGAGGGATCGATGGTCTGGTGCAGCTCGAGGGTAAGACGATCGACGAGCTCAGCGACTTGCTCCCGGGGTAGGCGGTGGGCTTCTTCGATGATCTGGTCAAGTGTCATTGGCATGTAAAGTATTATCTCATGATTCTGCGCTTCGGTCAATGACGTGCAGAAAGTCCAAGAATGGGTGCGCCGGGCTCTGCGACTTCAAGTCTGATCCGCCACCGGGAACGGCATTCAGTGGAAGGGTCCTCCACTCGATCACTGACTCTTGAATATGAGGATTCGAGATAACCGCCATCGACCCGCGGCGTTATGAACCCGGCAAAACCGGCTGTCACCAGCTCGGCGGAGTCCCCAAGTCGTAAACCCCCTTCGAGTGCGGCGTTCTGCTGCTGACTTTTTCTTCCAAAGTCACTGGTGACTTTCCTCCGCAAATCGCTTATAGGGCGGGTTGGAAGCGAGGCTTTCAGCGCTTGACTTCTCGGCGCTCGGCCTTTTCCAGAACCCTGACGATCTTGGTGATGGTCCCGGTATCTGCGGTCACCTTCGCCTTCTCTATCCTGTTGAGCGTTTCAGGGCGGATTCCCGCTCGCCGGGCGACTTCGGCCTGCGACAATCCGACCGACCAGCGGCGCCGGATCAGCTTTCGCGCCAAGCCGACTCGCAAGGCTTCGACGGCCGGGTAATTGCTTTTCTTGTCGGGAGTGGGCAAACCCGGCAGGTCCACATCCCCAGCCACAGCGGCGTATTGGCAAAGATGATCGTATTCCTCTTCGGGAATCACCACGAACTTCTTCCCGTGCAACTCAATCGTGCATCGGCAAAGGCTACGCCCTCGACCGGGCGGCGCGGGCGCTCGAGAAGCGCGGCTTGACGCGCGCCCTCTTCAACTTCGGGGGGCCTGCGGCGACCCGCACCGGGCAGGCTCCGGCTGCCCCGCGCTGGACGGAGGGTGCGGGGCGCCGCCCCTCCACTCCGCACGAGCACGAGGAAGCAGGACACCCGATGATGCACCACTACGGCACCACCTACACCCACCACATCGAGGAGGGCGAGACCGGGGTGATGCTGCTGACCGACTTCACCAGCCCTTCGAAGCCGAAGCGCGACGAGGGGCTGGGGGACTACCTCTCCCAGATGCTGATGGTCGAGTACGCCGTCTCGGACCAGCTCGCCTTCGAGCCCATGGTGGAGTGGTTCCAGGACGTCGAGACGGGCGAGGGGAAGTTCACGGGCTTCCGCCTGGAGGGCCGGTACAAGCTCTTCAAGGAGGAGGTCCCGCTGAACCCCACGCTGTACTTCGAGTACGAGGACCTGGATCCCGAGACGCGGTTCAAGATGGAGGTGAGCGGATGGGTGCTCCCCCCGTACACGGAGAGCGGGAAGGAGCCCAACCGGGAGAAGATCCTCGAGAGCCGGCTCATCCTCTCGCAGGACTGCGATCGCTGGAACGTGGCGGCCAACTGGCTGAACGAGACCGACCTTCACACGGGCTCGACGGCCTTCGGCTACATGCTGGGGACCTCGTACCGGCTCGGCGGGGGCGAGTACGCGCGGCACTCGGGCCATCAGGGTGCTGCGGTTGCCCATCACGCCGCCCCGTTCAGCGCCACCTCGCTCGGAGTGGAACTCTATGGGGCGCTGGGGGATAGCCATCGGTTCGCCCTGCGTCCCGCTCGGCAGGAGCACTACCTCCAGCCAAGCATCAACTTCCACCTCGGCGAGCACACGATGCTGGGCCTGGGCTTCGCCTTTGGCCTGAGCCGCTCCAGCGACGACATGGTTCGGTTGGCCCTCATGTGGGAGTTCTGAACGGGTCGCTCGATGCCTCGCCTGGGCGCGCCGGGTGTACGTCGCATCCCCGGCGTCGAGGGATTCAACTCGCTGGAGGGGAACGCGGTGACGCCGCCGGGGCGGCACAAGCTGCTCCAGATCTGCTTTCACCCGGCCCTCACCACCGCCTTGCTTGACCTCGGAAGGATAGACCGTTCCTCCGGCGATGAAGGCGCGTTCGCGGCGGTTGGGCCCCGAGGTTTTTTCCAGAGCCTGGTCGATCACCTTGCGGAAGTCCCGGGAGCCCCCCTCCGTGAAGCTCTCGTTGAGGGTGCAGAGGTCGCCGCCTCCGAAGACCGCGACGTTGGTGATGCTGGCGACGCGGCTGAGGTGCCGGTAGCGGTCGAGGTTGTAAAGCAGCACCTCGAGCAGCCGGTCCTGCTCCGGCGACGCCAGCCCCCAGCTACGAGGTGACGATCCGCTCCAGTGGAGCGGTCTCAACCACCCTCATGAAGAAGTTCGGTTGGATCCAGAGACCGCCGGTCGAACGGCCGCCTCCGCGGGGAAAGCCCACCCCCGCAATCCAGCCCCTGGAGGGAACGTCCCTCCCTGCGCCCTCCCCGATGCCCCTTGCCAACAAGGCCTCGATGGCCCTTCCCGTCCACCAGGAGGAGGAGAACGAGTTCAAGCGGTCTCGAAGGCGTAACTGGGTCCGGCTCATCTCCAAGGTGTGGCGTACGGACCCTGAAATTTGCACCACCTGCGGGAAGAGGATGCCCATCGTCGCCGCCATCTCCCACCCCGCACAGGACGCGGTCATCGAGCGGATCCTGCGGCAACTCCAGCTGTGGGACCCGCCCTGGTCGCGCCATAGGCCAGCTCGCGGCCCTCCAGTTTCAAAAACAAGTTCCAGTGCCCTTTCCGCCGAACCAGACTGGACCGCAGGGTGGATGGATCCACCCCACCAAGACTACCCCGACGATCAATATCCCGGCGAGTAAAAAATGGCTGGTGTGGTTGGTGATTTGGAAACTCGTTCTCAATCAAAAAGGTTGATTCGGTTCTAGAAACCAGGAGGCCACGACAAAAAATTCTCCCTTTTCATTGACAACTTGATGCCCGCATGATTTCACAGCATGAGCGACTGGTTCAAAGGGCTACTTGAAGAGTTCAGCCGTTGCTTTGGAGTTTTATAAATAGCCTGAATGTTCTAAACCGCCCCCATTCCTCATTGACTTTGGAGAACCCCTCGGCGAGACTTCCTGGTATGATTGGCCTCGCAAGCGCTGTAACGGCCAGCACTTGTGATGGCCGGTCGCGGCGGTTGCGCCAATCCAGGCGTTATAATGATTGGACGACGAGGCCAATCATTGCGACTATTATGAACTGTGCGACCTCCGGGGGATCAGCTAAGATGGCCCGCTCGTCCGTGGTCGACCGGTGGAGGACGATCCCCGCGCTCTGAGCAATCTGTCGAAAGAGAAATGGCGATGAAAAGTGTGTGTTTGATCACCGCCCTTGCATTTACCATACAGTACGGCTCGGCCTCCGCCGGCGCCCAGCTCTCGGACTACACCTCCCTGCAGATCATCGCCCACCAGGACGACGACATCTTGTTCATGAACCTCGATGTCCGGAACATGCTCGCCGCCGGGTACGGCGTGGTGACGGTGTACATCACCGCCGGACAAGCGTAAGGGACCCTGGACGGCACCCAGACCCGGGAGTTCTTCGCCGCCGCTCGCCAGGAAGGCGCTCGGGAGGCCTATGCGGACATGGCCGGCGTGGACAACACCCCGTCGACGTGGGTGCGCTCGCTGATTTTCCTTCAGAACGGAAAGGTCGTGGAGCTTGACACCATGGCCGCCCGGCCGGAGATCAAGCTAGTATTCATGAACCTTCCCGGGGGCGGCGACGATGGCGACGATTCCCACCCCAATAACACGAATGCCCTCTACAATCTCTTCGAGAACTACTGGCCGAGCTTGAGGACCATCATTCCTTTCGAGACGCCGGTCACCGCGGCCTACGACTACACCCGCGAGGACCTCATCAACGGCCTGGCCGAGCTGATCCAGAGGTTCCAGCCGTTCATCGTCCGCACCCTCGATCCCCAGCCTTTTTCGAGAGGCTCCTTTGCTCCACAGTCCTGCACCGATCAGCCGCCGCGCGACTTCGTCAGCTACGACAACGTCGACCACACCTACACCGCGAGGTTCGCTCACCTGGCGCTCGATCGGTATCAGGGTCCGGGCGGCCTGGGCCACGTCACTGTCCAGCACTACATGGCGTATTCGGTCAACCAGCACCTCGGGAACCTCGGCCCGGTGGAGTACACCCTGAAGCGCGGCATCGCGGACGCCTACAAGAAATGGGACCACAACTACCGGGACACCGAGAACTGCTTCCTCGGGAACTTCGGCGCGACCTATTACCGGTATCCGAACAACACCACCTGGTTGAAGAAGCAGGCCAACGGCCTCCTTGCAGCGTTCGCGGTCCAGAACCGTCGCGTCGTCCTGTGGCTCGAAGATTCGGTGGGCGGCGCATGGACCGGGCCGATTGCCCTGGGAGGCCCACCGGTGGCTCCCCACCTGGCGGTCGAGATGCGCCCCGATGGCCGGCTCCAGGTGTTCGCGCTCAAGCTCACCCCCGAGCAGGAGCACGCCCCGGAGGCGGTCCCCATCGGCGCCCCGATCCTCGAGATCATCACCTCCATCCAGGGCCGCGTTGGCGGGCAAACCTTCGGCGCCTGGCAAGGCCTCGGCAATCCCGACTCCCCCAATTGTCCCGCGCCGCAGAGCTGCTGGTTTGCCGGAGTTCCCGCGGTCGCCGCCAATGCCGATGGCCGGCTCGAGGTGTTCGCCAAGAACTCCCTGGGGGGCGTCAGCACGACGTGGGAGCTGCCAGGGGGCGGATGGTCGGGCTGGCTGGACCTGGGCGGCGGACCGGAGATCCTCGATGGCCTGGCGGCGATCACCACCCGCAGCGGGCGCATCGAGGTCTTCGCCACCACCCGTTTCGGCCGCATCGCCCACTGGCTCCAGGTCGCCCCGAATGATATGTTCGAGTACGACCCGACCTTTCCGACCCCCGAGGTCCAGATCACCAGCGCGGTGAGCCCGCCCACCGTCACCTTCAATCAAGATGGGCGCCTGGTCACCCGGAACGGCCAGGTGTGCGCCGCGGGATCGGCCTTCCGCCGGGGCGACGCCAACGCCGACGGCAACTTCGACATCAGCGATCCCATTGTGATCTTGAACTACCTCTTCACCGGCGCTTCCAATCTCAGCTGCCTTTCGGCCGCCGATGCCAACGACGACGGCCAGGCCGACCTCACCGATGCCATCGGCCTCCTCGGCTGGCGCTTCCTCGGCGATCCGCCCCCGCCGCCCCCCTTCCCAGACTGCGCCCTCGACCCCACCCGCGACCGGCTGGCATGCGACCGCTTTGAGAAGTGCGGCCACGATCCGGTGATCACCAACTCCTTCGGCATGAAGCTGATTTATCTCCAACCGGGCGGCTTCATGATGGGTACGCCAAATCCGCAAGCAGGCGATGACTCCGATGAAATCCCTCACCAGGTCAACATCAGCCGCGGCTTTTACATGGGGGCAACGGAGGTAACTCAAGCCCAATACCTGGCCGTCCAGGGGATCAACCCGAGCTACTTTAACGGCGGGCGCGATGAGACCGATATGCACCAGGCCGATTCCCGCGAAATCCAGGGAGAAGCCGATCTCTACAGCCCCTCCTTCGCAAGCCTGCTCTTCAATGAGATGGCTGAAGTGCTGAGCCGGCCCGGCTTCGAGGTGGAGTGCAGGAGACTGTTTTTCGGATACGACACCGCGGTCGTGGAACGGAAAAATGTTATTTGATCCTTCCTGGAGAAGCACATATAATGTATAATTATATAATTGTTTTATTGTCTTTTACCTTGCAGAAACTGGCCTTTTGCACAGTTACAGAAAACGAAAGCCCTATCATGATCCACACCACCACCAACCTGAGGCTTCCCAAGGAAATGTTGAAGCGCCTGAAACTGAAGGCCGTTGAGGAAGGGAAAAGCGTCTCTCAATTGATCCGGGAAGCGATTGAGACTTACATTTTTGGTCGGGGCCATGCTGCCAAAATGAATTTGAGGTCAGATCCGCTGAAGAAGATCGTTGGCCTATGCCGCTCCGGCAGAAGGGACGGCTCGACCGCACACGACCGGTACTTGTACGGCAAGAAATGAAGCTGTTCATAGATACGAGCGCATTTATCGCCTTGGCCGACAAGGATGACCAGCATCATCATGCCGCTCAGGAGTTTTTCAACAGTCAAATCTCCTTGAATTGCCGCTTCCTGACCTCCAATTTCGTGGTTTGCGAAACGGTTACCTATCTGCGCATTCACGTTTCTTACCGAGCGGCTGTTCTTTTCTGGGAGAACCTCCATCAGAGCAAAAGGATGGAGATACACAGCATATCGGCGGAGCTGGAGGAGAAGGCTTTTCGCCTCCTGAAGCGGTACAATGATAAAACCTTCAGCTTCACGGACTGCACCAGCTTTGCCTTGATGGAAAATCTGGGCATGGACGCCGCCTTCGCTTTTGACGACCACTTTCGTCAATTCGGGAAGTGGACCATCTTTCCTGTCGCCCCGCGGTGAAACTGTCCGAAACAGCAACTACGTCGCCTCCCCGCGAGCGGCCAGGAAGGGGCGGCACGGAAGGTTTTTTTTGTAGAAGTCTCGACAAAGCCTTTTGAGAAGCCTTTTGTGCTAATAAGTTACAAGCGCATAGAGGGCTCTCGTCTCGCCGCCGGATTTCGGCGCCGCCCGGACGACTCATCGGGACTTAGGGGCTGGGCCCCCCGGGGGGTCTTGATGCCGCGGAAATGGGTTTGGACCGGTTTGAGCTTGCCGGTATTCGGATCGATCGAAAAGTCCGCCAGGCTGTTGTGCCCGCAGCCATGATCGAACCGTCTTTTTAGCCCATGAGTTAGATAGTTTCCGCAGCCGGACGGCAACAGAAACCGGGCTGCCAAGAGGAGGCCTCTCACTTCCCGCCGCCGACCACGGCGCGGCGGAGGCGCTTCTCGGCGTCGGGCTTCGTGTCGAGGACCTCGAGGCGGACCTCGGCGCCGTTGGCGCGGATCTCGGGGACGTACATGGCGTGGGCCAGGACCGGCAGGCCGTGGAACGTCCCCGGCACCTCGGCCCGCAGCTCGTAGCGGATCTCCCACACCCCCTCGGGCAATTTATCGATGAAGATCGCGACCTTGTGTCGCGCAGCTCCTGGTAGACCCAGCGAGTGCGGCCGGTGTAGAAGCTTGGATCCGGGACGGCGGCGATGGACGCTCCCGGCGCCTCCTTGAGCGCCCCCGGCTTGACCTCGCGGGCGTAGCCTCGGCGCAGGGTGCTTCCGGATCGAGGGCATCGATGGCGGCGCGGATCGAGTCCAGCTCCAGCGCCTGGCGCTGGTGCGCCGGCTGGCGCCGCGGTTCGGCGAGCGCAACCTTTCCCTGGCGGGCCTCCTCTTCCTCGTCCCGGGATTTATTCTAATTGGCAGCAGTCCACCCCAGCATGGCTTGTTTTACCTGGGGCTGACGTTCATGGCGGTGGGCTGCGGCCTCTCCATCACCTGCTTGACTTCCCTGGTGTCCCTTTACACTCCCGTCGACCGGCAAGGCGCGGTGCTGGGGGTCTTCCGGTCGCTGGGCTCCCTGGCGCGGGCTTCGGGGCCGCTCCTTTTTTGCGCCCTGTACTGGAAGTTCGGCCAGTTGTGGCCGTATGTCTGCGCCGGCGCCTTGATGTTGCTTCCGGGCGGCATCGCTTCCCGGCTCGAGCAGCCGCGGAAAAGCGAGGGCGCGGCTCCGGTCATTGGCGCTGGAACAGCTCCTGGCATTCCGGAGTGAGCGTCAGTTTCTGGCTCGCCCTCGTGATCCGCCGCCGCCAGCGGAAGATCGGCGAAGGCGATCCTGCGGTGGGTCACCAGGCGGATCACCGGTCCAGGCATTTCCGAGGCGCGCACGCCTTCCTCCTTGAGCACCCGGATGGCTTCGGCGCTGGTCACGCCCCAGCCGGCGATGTTGACGAAGACCATGTTGGTCTCGACCTCGCCGGGGTTGACCGCCAGCCCCGGCACCCGGACCAGGGCCTCGGCCAGGGCGCGGGCGTGGCGATGGTCCTCCTCCAGTCGCGCCACCATGGTCTTCAAGGCCACCAGGCCGCAGG
>JACQVS010000115.1 GCA_016209605.1 Planctomycetota bacterium | reverse complement strand
GAGCAGTGGCGCAGGAGCGAATGGCCGGAGGAGCCGGGTACCCGCTTGCGGGTGCACGAAGTGGTCGCTCCGAGGCCCGCCTGGAGGCCGAGCGCGGAAGCGCGAGGACCGAAAGGGCCAAGATAAGACGCAAAGCGAATTAGAAAGCGTTGGATGATCACAAAAATTCTCCGCAGGCTGCGAAGATGTTTCGGATAAGCGCCTAACGCCCCCGCGATCGTCATTTCCCCCTCTCCATCCTATATTTACCTGTGACGTCATGAATCGACCTTTATTTTGGGCCCTTGCTGTCACTTCTGGCATCCTGCTCGCCGGCACTGCGGGCTCCCTCCAGGCTCAGGATTCGGTCCACTTGAAATCCGGCGACCTGTTTTACGGAAAAGTGCTTCGAGCCAACAAGGAAGAAGTCTCCATCAAGCTGGGCAGCGGCGGCATCATCTCCTTCAAGGCGAGCCAGGTTTACCGGGTGCGCCGGTGGCTGAAGGACAAGGACATGCCGGAGGTCATCTTTTACAACGAGGAAAGGATCCAGGAACCGGATCCCGGCTTGACGCAGCCGCGGGTCGTTCCACCCGCCCCCCCGAGCCCCCGCCCGTCGGAGAGCGAGCCCATCCAGGAGGAAAAGACGGCCATCGTGGCGCCGGCAAAACCGGCGCAGGAGCCCTTGGTGATACGGGAACTTTCCAAGTGGGGCTGGTCGTTCAAACCGCCGACGGGATTTGAAATTCAGTCCGCCCGCGGCGCCTCGGAGATCGTCGAAGCCTGGAGCGACCCGAAAACCCAGTCCGCCATCGTTTTTTCGGCCGTACGCACTTTCAACGCTTCGGCTGTCGCCATGGAGAAGTACCGGGAGCTGAAGCTCAAGGAATGGTCGGAAGGGGGTAAAGCCCCAACGTTTCGCGACAAGCCGATCCAGCGCGGCGGGGAGGGAGGCTACAAGGGCTGGATCCTCGAGCTGGAGCGGCCGGCGCCCGGAAAACCGATCCATGAGCTCCACCTCTTCGTCCAGGGCGGCGATGCGATCTTTCTCCTCAGCTTCAGAGCGCCGATCTCGGAATACCCGACCCTGGCCCTCTCTTTCGAGGAGAGCTTGCAGAGCTTCCGGCTTTACCCGATAAAGGTGGATGAAGAGCCGAAGGGGGTCTGGCCTTCTGGGCCAGCAGGGGAAAAGCCTCAAGGCGATCCATCTCCAGTCAGCCAGCCGGTCCCGGCCCCGGAAGGCGTCCTGCCGCCGAAGTCGAAGTAAACCGAAGAAAACTCGCCAGGAGGGGAGCCGCTCCCCCCAAAAACCCCCTTCCCCTGAAGCGCCCATCGGCTCTAAAATGGGGGACATGGCGCTCAATTTAGGATCCATCATTGAAAACTCGAACCGATATTTTGCCGCTGAAGTCGCGCTGATTCACGATGAGAAGCGGTTGACTTACCAGCAGCTGCGCGCCGAGGTGATGGCCTTCGCCGCCCACCTCCGCCAGCACGGCATCCAACCCGGGGACAAGGTGGCGCTCTTCCTTCCCAATCGCATGAGCTTCACCATCGCCTACTTCGGCATCCTCTACGCGGGAGCCGTGGTGGTGCCCATCAGCTACCTCTCGGTGGCTCGAGAGGTCGCTTACACGCTCAAGGACTCGAACGCCGCCGCCCTGGTCGCCTGGTCGGCTTACGCCACCCAAGCGACCGAGGGTTTCCAGGAGACCGGCGCCTGCCGGGAGCTGCTCCTGATCGATGAAAGCTCCGGGCCGCTCACCCTGGTCAACTCGCGGCCGGTGCAAAAAGGGGTGTCCTTCGACCTTGCCCAGACCGACCCCGATGAGACCGCCGTCATCCTCTACACCTCCGGAACCACCGGCCAGCCCAAGGGGGCCGAGCTCACCCACTTCAACCTCTTCTCCAACGCCCAATGGGCCTCGGAGCGGTGCACCTGGGACCCTCGGGGAAAATGGGAATTCGTCGGACCCGGAAGCGTCTATCTGGCAGCGCTGCCGCTCTTCCACTCCTTCGGCCAGACTTGCAACCAGAACGCCTCGCTCTTCGGCGGCGCCGCCTTGACTTATCTCGAGCGCTTCGATCCGGAGAAGGCCCTGCACGTCATGGCGCGCGATCGGGTGACGCACTTCGCCGGCGTGCCCACCATGTACTTTCAGCTGCTCAACTTCCCGGACCGCGATCAGTACGACCTCAGCTCACTGCGCTACTGCACCTCCGGCGGCGCCGCCATGCCGGTGGAGGTGATGCGCGAGTTCGATGAGCGCTACAAGGTGAACGTTCTCGAAGGCTACGGGCTTTCGGAAACCTCGCCGGTCGCCACCTTCAACGTCCTCTGGCGGCCGAAGAAGCCCGGCTCCATCGGGCAGCCGATTTTCGGAGTCGAGGTCAAAATTTTCGACGACCAGGACCGCGAACTCAATCCCGGCGAGGTCGGAGAGGTGGTGATCCGCGGCCCCAACATCATGAAGGGCTACTACCGCCGGCCGGAGGCCACCGCCCAGGCCATGCGCAGCGGGTGGTTCCACAGCGGCGACCTGGGCCGCGGCGACGAGGAGGGATATTTTTACATTGTCGACCGTAAAAAGGACATGATCATCCGCGGCGGCTTCAACGTCTATCCGCGCGAGGTCGAAGAGGTGCTTTACACTCACCCGGCGGTCCGCGAGGCCGCCGTGGTCGGAGTGCCCAACCCGGAGTACGGCGAGGAGGTCAAGGCGTACATCTCCTTCAAGCCGGGCACGCGCGCCGAGCCTCAAGAGATCGTCGCCTTCTGCCGCAAGAACCTGGCGGCGAGCAAGTATCCACGCCTCGTCGAAATTCTGGACTCGCTTCCCAAGGGTCCGACGGGCAAGATCCTCCGCAAGGAGCTGAGGAGCCGCGCGTCTTGAGCCGTTTTTTCAAGGTGTCGAGGAGGAGAGCCATGCATCTCAGCCGACCGATCTTCAACCCCGGCTGGTATCCGGTCACGCCCGACGAGTGCCGGCGCCAGATCGAGGAGTTCAACCGCGATTTCACCGTTCCTGCCGGGCTTGCCGACTTGAAAGGCGGGCTGGTGCCGCACGCCGGTTGGGTTTACTCCGGCCGGGTGGCGGCGCACACCTGGAAGGCCTTGAGCGACCGTTCGAGCCCCGGGACGGTCATCCTATTCGGCGCCGTCCACTATTCCGGCGTGCACCGCAACGCCGCCTACCCCGGCGGCTCCTGGGAAACTCCCTTCGGCCCCATCGCGGTGGATGAGGAGCTGGCCCGGAAGCTGGAGCAGGCGCTGGGGCCGCTTCTCGTCGCCGATGAGGAAGCCCACGAGCAGGAGCACTCGCTGGAAGTGCACGTTCCCTTCGTCAAGGCGCTTTTCCCCCAGGCCAGGATCCTGCCGATCGCCGTCCCCCCGAGCGCCGCCGCCGCGCCGCTCGGCCGGAAGATCGGCGAGCTGGCCCGCGGCGAGGCGGTGATCGCCGTCGGCTCCACCGACCTCACCCACTACGGCCGGCGGTACGCCTTCGCCCCCAAGGGAAGCGGCCCGGCGGCTCACGAGTGGATGCGGAAGAACGATGAGCTCCTCTTGAGCCTCGTCCAGGAGCTCAAGGCCGAGGAAATCCAGGACGAGGTCGAGGCCCACCAGAACGCCTGCGGCCCCGGCGCCATCGCCGCCGCCCTGGCCTTCGCCCGGGCCCAGGGGAAGAAGTCCGCCACCGTCCTCGAGCACACCACCAGCTTCGACGTCGCCCCCGACCGCGAGTTCACCATGGCGGTGGGGTATGCGGGGGTGGTGTTCTAGGAGGAACTCGAGGAACCGGCGAGGCGCTCGGCGAAGCCGGCGTGCTCGGGGCTGGCGAGGCCGAGCTCCAGGATCTCGATCAGCCGCTTCAGGTCGCCGCCCAGCAGGGCCTGGGGATCCAGCCACAAGCCCGGGAAGACCCGGCTGCGGTAAATTCCATCGGCACCGGGCGGGAGGACCTCGTAATTGCCCCCCTGCAAGGCGAACCAGTCCAGCGCCTGGTCAAAGACCCGCCAGGCCAGGTACTCGCGGACCTGGTTGCGCCGGTAAGCCTCTTTCTTCGAGTGCAGGTCGTAGCTGGCGGTGGAGGCGGAAACCTCGGCGATGAAGTCGGGGGCTCCGACCACGTAGTTGTCATCGCTGATCCCGGCCTGGCCGCCACGGCGCGGCAAGATGAGCAAAAATCCGTCAGGCTGGGGCTCGTTGATATCATCCAGCCTCACCGTGCCGGCGCACCCTCCCTCTACCCCGGGAGTTCCGGCGATGTAGTGGCCCAGCCAGGAAATAATCCCTAATTGTGGTTTAGCGTGATAATCGAAGCGAGCCGGACTGGACACGTAAACGATCCCTTCAATCAGCTCCGCCCTCACGTTTTCGGGCATCGCCTCATAGCGCCGCTCGAATTCCTCCCGGGAAAGCCGGTCCCCGCTTTCCAGGGGCGGCACCCGTTCCAATCCAGGTTTTTGCGGCGGGAGTCGAGTAGCGACGGTGCTCATGGATTCCTGTTTCCAGCTCCGGTCATCTCGTGCTG
>JACQVS010000108.1 GCA_016209605.1 Planctomycetota bacterium | reverse complement strand
TAACCAACCCGCGGATACCAGACTGATCAACCGTCGTAGTATACTCGTTTCGCTCGCTGTCTCTAAGAAAAATCGAAAGGTCGGGAATGGGCGATTAGAAGAACTCAGAAAAAATCTTTCACCAAGCGCTTGACGGGTCCAACCATACAAGGAAAAATCGTCAAAGCCGCCGTTTTAGGTTATTAATAATTATGCAAATAATTCCATTGGTTTATAGGGGATCGATACTCAAGGTCGATTTTTGCCTTGATGAACCCCTTTTTTTGGACTGATCTGACGCTCTTCCACTCAGTTATCAATCATCAATCAATTCTTCAAGTGCCATGAGAAGTTTTTGACAATACCATCCTCCATGCCAGCTTAAAAACCTTCAGAAACCTTCAGAGTTGATTTTTCCAAGCGGCTAGAGCGGCTACTAAAGCGAGACAGTACAGGTTCTCAGTCCTCCAGGAAATCCACCGGGTTATCCTCCGGGTGAGGGGGATCCATGTAGATGTCCCAGTCCACGGATTGAAGATTGGGAGAACCTTCAGCAGCTCCCGCGTCAACACTGGGAGGGCCGCGCACCGGTCGTTTCTTAAGCCATGGCGGGTCCCACAGATTTTTTGCGCGCAAGATTTTTTCGATAATGTCATCTTGAGTTGGCGAGCTGATGGCGGCAATCACCTTGAGGCGTCCGCCGCAGTGAGGGCAGAGTTCAGGATCGGCGAGCCATACCTTTCAGAATTCCTCTCGTTTCTTGGGAGGGTTGATGGTCCGATAATCGTAGGGGAAAACCGTCTTGTAGCGTTTACTTCTTAATGTTATAATATCTCCTCAAAGAAAGAATTGAGGTGAAGATCTAACATTATGAGAACCGAAAGCTACCACGCCAACTCCCTTGTGAAGCTCCTCAGGAAGCAGAAAATCGCCACCATGCAAGAACTCAAGGCTGCCCTGGGAACCACAGTCGACGTCACCGTTTTCCGCAAACTCAAGGAAATCCCCTACCGAACGAGCTACTCCCACGGGGGGAGCTACTACACCCTTGACCCGATCGCCAAGTTCGACAACCTCGGGCTCTGGTCGTATCGGTCAGTTCATTTCTCGGTCTACGGCACGCTCTTGTCCACTCTCGAATCGCTTGTTCAGGAATCGGAGGCTGGTTACTTTGCCGCCGAAGTGGAAAACATCGTCCAGGTAGGCGTAAAGGAGACTCTTCTGGAGCTCGTCCGCCGGCACTGTATCGCCCGACAGCAGTTGGTCGGACTGTACCTTTACTGCTCTCAGAACCGCGCCAAGAGAAACGAGCAGATTCTTGCGCGCAAGTTGCAGGAGCAGCAGCCGAGCCTGGCGGGAATCGCGCTCGGACGGATCATCCCCGAAGAGCTGAAGGCAGCAATCGTCCTATTTTTCAGCCTGCTCGATGAAAAACAGCGGCGCCTTTATGCGGGGTTAGAGAGCCTGAAGTTAGGGCATGGCGGTGACGAGAGGATCGCCGAGTTGCTCGGGATCGATGTCAGCACAATTGCCAGGGGCAGGCGGCAACTTCTTGAGCGCGACGTCGAGATTGAACGGATTCGCAAGGTCGGAGGCGGTCGCAAACCGCTGGAAAAAAAACTCCGGAAGTGATCAAGCGGATCGAGGAGATCATGAAGTACGATGTCGCCGGCGATCCTATGACCGGGCTCAGGTGGGTCAGAAGGACACCGGAAAAGATTGCCGAAGAGCTCAAGAAGCTCGGCATCGCCGTGTCCCGCACCACCGTGGCGCGACTCCTCAAGCAGATGCGTTTTTCGCTCCGTGTCAATTACAAGAAGCTCAGCTCGTGTTCCGACGAGGATCGAAACCAACAGTTTGAGTACATCGCTTCGCTTCGTGAAAAGTTCGCACGGCGGCGTGATCCCGTGATCAGCGTTGACAGCAAGAAGAGGGAGCTGATCGGCCGGTTCAAGAACGCCGGCACGACATGGAGCCGAGTGTCGACCCCTGTAAAGGATCATGACTTCCGTTCGGAGGCGGAAGGCATAGGTCTCCCCTACGGCCTCTTTGACACCGCAGCGAACCGCGGAACCGTGGTCGTCGGGACCTCACACGATACCTCGGAGTTTGCCGTCGCCTCGATCGCCAAATGGTGGCGCCGCCAAGGTCGGCTGAGTTACCCTGAAGCAGAGCATCTGCTCATCCTTGCCGACAACGGTGGGAGCAACGCCCCCCGTACGAAGGCGTGGAAGTACTACCTCCAGCGACGAGTATGCGACGAGTTCGGCATTTCCGTCACCGTCATTCATTATCCACCAGGCACCTCCAAATGGAACCCCATCGAACACCGACTGTTCAGCGAGATCAGCAAGAACTGGCAAGGCCGTCCCCTCGACAGCTACGAGACCTGCGTCAAGTACATCGTTAGGACTCGGACCACAACAGGGTTGCGGGTGACCGCCTACCTCGACCGGAAAGACTACCCGGACAAGGTCGAGATCACCGCTGAGCAAATGGCACACCTGCGACTCAAGCCCCATCAGACATTGCCAGGGTGGAACTACACTCTCAACCCAAACTGAGGCTTCCTTGCAGGGAAATTATTTCCTGCTGGACGCTTAGTGTAGGGCGGTCTGAGGGGCCATCGTTGTCAATGAAATACTTGACCGGCGGATCGCTCGGGTAGCGGCCCAACGCACCCGCTGCCATCGCCAAGCCGAGCGAACTGGAGACCACGCCGAAGTTGTCCTTCTCGACCTGCGGCAAACCGGCGATGAGCTTCAGGAGGGCGTGCAGCCCGTCCTGGTGCACCTTGCCGTTACCCCCATTTTTCCGAGAGCCCAGGCGGCCTTGGCACGCAGCCCCGGGAGCGGATCTTTGAGGGCCCTGGCAAGCGGCGCAATCGCACGTCGGTCACCCAACCAGCCCAACGTCCACACCGCCCGTGGTGAATTATTTTCGGTTTCGCCGTTCGGGCTGCTCTTCAACCACGGCAATCGCCCCATACTCCTTGCCAGCCTCCGGAGCCGCATCGCCGGCCTTCCAAAAGGGCACCAGGGCGAAGGTCTCCGCCACCAACAGGTTCTTGGGACCTTCCCGCACCTCTACCAGGGACCTGGTCTGAGCCTTGAGGATGAAAGCGGCAGGGCGTGAAGGCAGGATAGCGCGGCGCATCTTGACCGTAAAGGTCAGAGGTCGTGGTAATACCCTCCGCAGAGCGGAACCTCATGGGCAGCCCCATCGCTCCCCTGGATCTGCGCCTTGGTTTCGCGCGCCAGCTCCTCCGGCCGGGCGACGAAGCAGACGTAGTGGGGGCGCCAGGGACCCAGTTGGGAGCGCAGCCCATCCACCCCGCCCGGCTCCCACTTGAAGACCTGGCATTTGAAGACCTGGGCGGAGCGCTTTTTCTCCAGGGCCTTGACCACCTCCTTCCATCCCGGTTCCTGGAGCGTCTTCTCTTCAACCACGATGGCGTAGCGCCGGACCTCTCGTGGCGCGAGCTTTTTTTCTGGAGCTGACTTTCCACGCTCCTGGCCGTGAAAAATCAGGATGGCGTGGCAGATAAGAATAGTGAGGAGCGTCATGAGGGAGAATTCTACTTCTTTCGCGGTGAAAAGCCAGTAGCCATGCGGCCATTCGCCCTCACCGTGCCGGCTATTGGCTCTTAACCAATTTGATTATTGGAAAATTGCCTCGCTGCCGATTTTTAATTTGACAAGCCTGTGCTGCTGAGAAAAAATTATAATAATTGTCGGGTATAATTTTGAGAAAGGGTCCGGGTATGTTGAAGCGGCGGCGCGCTTTAACTCTTTCCTTCTTGCTCGTCGGGTGGAGGCTCCCGCTGCTCTCGCAGACGGCGAGTGTCGATCTGGGGGCGACCGATGTGGAGTCGGGCATGACCAATTCCCGGAAGGGCGAAGGGACGGACGGCGAGAACTCGAGCTGCCAGCGCGGGGCGGGGGCGTCCCAGCGGGAAGGGCGCCAGCCCAAAGGAATCGACGATGACCTGCCGGATCAGTTCCTTTACTTCACGGTGAGCAGCGCCGCCGTCAACACGCAATCCGCTCTCACCATCACGGCCGCGGTTTTCGACGATCAGGCCTTTTCGGGGCACCGGGTCTATCTCGAATATGTGAACAGCCAGGCTCGGGACGCGAGCGACCTCCGCGATGTCTTTTCTCTCCATCCGTACGCGCATATCCTGGCGGGCTCCGGCGCCTGGGCAGACCTCGCCTGGGTGCTGCGGGATGCCAGCTTCGCCAATCACCTGCAGCACTCGGCGGCCGACTTCCGCCTCTCCTCCCGCCGGCCCGATGGCTCCTTCACCCAGCTTTGCTTCGACAAGGTGCAGGTCGCCGCCGGGGCGCCGGCCCCGCTCGCTTGCCCGAGCGCCATCACCGCCGCCGTGGATCCCGATGACCACTCCGTCGCCCTCTCCTGGGACTCCCCGGTCGCCTACGACCGCGTGCAGGTGTTCCGGAACGGCCTGCGCGTGGCGGAGCTTTCCGGCGCCGCCGAGCTGTTCCAGGACTCGCCGCCGCCGGGCCGCTACCGCTATCAGGTCCTTCCCTTGAAAGGCGGGGACGCGTGCCTGTCGCCATCCCTTCAGGCGGAAACGCGCCTTTTCCCCGCTGTGTCGCGCTGCGGCTGCCCCAACCCCGATGTCAACGGCGACGGCCTCGTGGATGTCCAAGACCTCGCCATGGTCACGAGCAACCTGAATTTCTCCCCGGGATCCCCCCGCTTCAACATCGAAGCCGATGCGAGCCGCGACGGCGCCATCGATATGAGCGATGTGCAGCTCGTTCTTGACTTCATCCGCTTCCCCGGCCCGTTTCCCACCCTCCAGCTCGCCATGGACCCGCTCGGGAGCGTCGGCTCGGTGAGCGATCCCGGGCCGATGCTTCGCATCGAGAGCCCCTTCGCCCTCGGCTCGGGGCGGCTCGAGGAGATTCCCGACAGCCTGCTGCATCACGGGCGGCTGCTGGTGGTCTCGGGCTCCGGTTCGGGGGAAAAGCTCCTGGAAGTCGATCCCGCGACCGGCGCGCAGGCGGTGTTCTCCGACCGGAGCCGAACCGATGGGCGCGGCGATCCAGGGATCGCGGGCGTCACCGCCTTGAGCTTCGAGGGGCCGGCGGTGGCGGTGGCGAACCGCGAGGCGCCGGACACCTCTCCCGCCGACCTGGCGGGCTCGGCGGCCCGGCTCGACCCCAGGAGCGGCAAGCCGCTCGAGGGGCCGCCGCTCCAAGGCGCGCCGACCGGCGTGTTCACCGCCGACCAGGAGGCGATCGATGCGCTCATTGGCCCGACCACGGACCAGCGGCCGGCGGGTGGATTCCTCAACGAGACGGGCGGCATCGCGGAAGGCGCCGCGGGGCCCGACGGCCCGGAGCTCTCGCCCCAGAACCGCATCTTGTTCCAGAGCGGCTGGGAGAGCGACAGCTTGAGGCGGCGGGCCTTCATCACCGCGACCGACCTCGACACCGGGCTCTACGAGGTGGCGGCCATCGCGGAACCGGCCGAGGGTTTGCCGGGTCCGCTCGCCTTCGTGAAGGAAAGCTCGCCAGCGCCATCGTCCTTTGCCGGGGTGGCCACCTTCCTGGCCCAGGAGGCCCAGGTCCAGAATCAAGGGGAGGGCTTCCAGTTCGCCGGCGGCGAGCTCGACGCCGCCAGGGCGCGCGCGGAGGACGCGGCGAGCTTCAACGTCGATCTCGCCAAGTTTCCCGCCGCCGGGGACTACGCGGTGCGTCTCACCGCGCGGCTCTTGCCTGGATTTCATTTCACTCGCCTCCGCCTGGAGCTGGCGAGGGGGGGAAGCGTTCTCGAGCGGCGCCTCTATCCCGGCCTCCTCCCCGGGAAGCTCAGGAGCACGCCCGTGATCGTGCCCGTGGGGCGGATCGCGGTGCGAAAAGATGTGCTGGGCGAAAGGCTCGTGCTTCGCGCCCTGGAGCCGGGGATCTCGATCCAATCCCTCGAGCTCGAAGGGCCGGTGGGGGACCGCCTCCTGGTGGCGACGCGCGATCCCGGCTCGATCCGCGATTACGGCCTCGCCCTCGCCGAAGGCCCGAACGGCGAGACCCTCTTCCGCGGCATCCTCGAGCGCATCTTCGGGGTTTGCGAAGTGGAGGCGGCGCGCGATGCCGAGGTGATCATCGACCCCGCGGCCATGGCGCTCCTGGAGATCCAGGGGGAGAAGAAGCTCCTCCTTCTCGACAGCCTCAGGAAGCAGGCCTCGTTCTTTTCGTTGGAAGGGGAGCTCGAACGCTGCGTCCACGTGCCGCTCGCGGATGCTTACCTCACCGGCGGGGCGAGGGCCCCGGGCGGAGCGGCCGGAAGCGGCGGTGAGTTTCCCGCCCTCTTCCTTGGAACCCGGTCGCTCGCCGGGGGCGGCGGGGATCCGGGAGGGAACGGAGAGGCCGGCGGCCCCTCCCCGCCGGGGGAAGGCCGGGGCGGCATCGCTTCAGGCCTGTACAGCCTCCTCGATATCGATGCGATATTCTTCGACCGCTCCGCCTCCCATATCATCGACCCGCTCGTGATCGGCGATCGGCGCGCCCTGGTCCTCAAGGCCCTCTTCTCCGACGGATCGGTCCGCGAGGTCACCGACCGGGCGGACTACGTCAACCTCCACCCCGAGGTGGTGGAGCTGCTCCCCTTCGCCACCGTCCGCGCCCGCCGCTCCGCCGGCTTCGCCGATATCCGCGCCGAGCTCCAGGGCCTCACCGCGGAGACGCGGGTGCACGTGAGCGCGCGCGTCATGCCGTTCCGCCTCCACCGCCCGGTGCCCTTCAACGCCGCGCCGCTGGTCCTCCCCGACGAAACGCTCAAGATCTACCCCAATCCCGAAGCCATGGAGGCGGCTTTCGGCACTTCCTTCGACCTCCTCCGCTTCCCCGTGGGCTACCGCCAGGGTTTCACCGCGGTGAAGTTCGACTCGCAAGGCCGGGCGAGCGGCGTCCCCAGCGTCATCTGGACTCTGGAGAGCGCGGCGGGAAACGAAATCGATCCCGCCGGCGTCTTTTCCGCCAACCAGTCGGAAAATCCGGCGGCGGTGGGGATCGGCGCGCCGGCGGGCGGGCTTTCCCTGAAGGCGAAGCTCGAGGGCTCGGGCGGCAGCTTCCAGCCGGCGGAGCTGGAGTCGGAGGCGCTTCCCATGGCGGTTTATGATCCGGTGGAGATCGCCGGCGCGCCGGCGCGGGCCATCCGCATCTTCCCACGCGATGTGGATGTCCTGCCGGGCTCGGCGATCCGCTTCGTCGCCGTGCTCCTGGATGAAAACGGCCTGGTGAAGAACATCGAGCCGCCGCCCGGCGACCTCGACCCCAACCTGCCGGGGGCACGGTGGTCCTCCGATGGGCTCCCCATCGACGAGCGCACCGGGCTCTTCCTCGCCCTCTACAGCGGCGAGACCGCGGATGAGACCTCCACCGTCACCACCATGGATCCCATGACCGGCCTCGCCGACAGCGTCCGGGTGAAGGTGCTCTATTCCCAGACCAACGGCCTCGAGAGCCTCGCCGATGCGCACGTCCTCCGCCTCACGGGCGCCATGCTCCTGTCGGAGCTCAAGGAGCTCTTCCTCGCGGCGGATCGAAGCCTCGTGGATGTGATCGAGTTCACCAAGGCGGAAGCGCCGGGGCTGGCCGAACAGGTCCTCGAAGGGGATCTCGAGAAGTTCCTCGGCAAGCTGGACTTCATCCTCTTTCAGATCCGCAGCGCCTTCGAGGTGGAGTTCCTCTCGGAGATGGTCCTCGAGATCGAGCCCAACCCGACCTTCAGCCTCGTGGATGCCGGCCCGGCGCCAGGAAGCGATGCCCTTGAGATTCGCCTTCACCTCCGGGTGAACCAGCTCCTCAACGCGGCCATCAAGAATTTCGACCTCAAGCTGAGCCTCGACCTCTTTTCCTTCTTGAGCGGCATCTGCAACCTGATCTCCCAGGTGATCTGCGACGAGGACATTTGCGATCTGGCCCAGAACCTCAGCAAGAAGCCAGAGCAGAAGCCCGCTGAGAAAGCCGATCTCATCGATGAGATCGTGGGCTCCCGCTTCGAGTATGTCTCCCGCCTGAGCCTCGCCTCCGGGCAGTTCGGGCCGACTTTCGAGTCGGCGGTCTGGAAGGCCAAGAACAAACAGAAGATGGAGGAGTTCCTCGCCGAGCAGTTCGTCAAGGTCTCCGGACTGAACAAGCAGCTCGACATCCTCAAAAGCGCGGTCCTTCTGATCCTCTTCGGCAAGGACAAGAGCGCCTGCCAGCTCAACCTCACGGAGATCGTGATCCGGCCGGTCGCCAAGGGGGTGTGCACCGTGCTCGCCGCCATCCTCGGCGTCGTCGGCATCCACCTCAATGTGGACAATTGCACGAACACGCTCGCGGAGTGGATCGAGTCGGAGCTCCGGGGACTCATCGACAAGCTCTTTGACGGCTTGAACGCCAAGATCGTCGAATTCCTGGCAGACACGTTCAAGGAGCGCGTCATCGTGCCGGTGGAAAAATTCCTTTACGAGAAGGAAGTCGAGAAAGCTCTCCACGAGGTGGAGCTGGGCTTCAGCGCGCTCACGAGCGCTGACGATCTGGGCCGCGCCGGCTCCCTGCGATTTGGCGGAAGCGGTCTCAGTGATCCCACCGTCGCCCTGGAGAGCCCGCCCATCGGCAGGTTCCAGGGGAGCTCGCTGTTCTCCGGCCATGAACTGCCGGGCTACGCGCAGGGGATGATGTTCGGGTACGAGCTTTTCCCGAGCCACGTGTCGCTGGCGGCCTTCCCGAGGGAGGGCTTTCCCTCGGCCAATCCGCTGGACCCGGAAAACGGCCCCCCCTCCGGTAATCTCGGCGTCGCTTCGCGTGCCGATGACGTCTTCTCGAACCTCCTTCGCTACGGCGGCTCGACGGCGTACAAGACCGCCGCCGGCGCCTTGCGCGGCGCTATCTCCTTGAACGGCACGGCGGTGAGCACGCCCGACGGCCAGGTGGCGCTGGCGGCTTCCAGCGCCGGATCGCCGCGCCTGGTCTTCGAGGAAAGCGTCCCGGGCGGCTTGAAAGGCCGCGTGGAGCAACTCGTCCTCGTGAGAGGGACGGGAGCCCTCGATTACACCGTCTCCGCCGTGGCCTCGGCGCCCCTCGCCCTCACCCGCAGCGGGCAGGAAATCCGCGCCGACATGGCAGCGGGCCCGCCCGCGGCGATCCTGGCGCCGGCAGCGGGCGAGGTGCCCCTCGCCCAGGAGATCCGCGCCCTGGTCGCGAGCGCTTTCCCCGACTTGCGCGGCTTCCTCACCGCCACGCTGGGGGCGAAGCTGCCGGTGTCGATCGAGTTTCCGCAGCGCCTTGGCGAGCGCGACGGCATCGGGCGCTTCGAGGTCGCGCTCGAGGGGGCCGACACCGACAGCGCCCTCGAGGATGATCTCTTGACGGCCGATTTCGTGCCGGCGGGGCTGGGCGGCGGCGGCTTGCAAGCCCCGGCGCCGCGGCTCCTCCGCGGCGATTGCAATGACGACGGCCAGGCGGACCTCACCGATGCGGTGTTCCTCCTCCGCGCCCTCCACGGCGAAGGGAGGAGCATCCCTTGCCTGGAGAGCTGCGACTTTGACGGCAACGGCCCGGTGAATCCCGCCGATCCCATTTACCTGCTCCAGTGGCTGGTGATGGGCGGGCCGGCGCCGCCGGCGCCGTTCCCGCAGTGCGGCCCTGGAAACTTCGCGGCCTTGTGTCCGGGAGGCAGCCATGGATGCCCGTAAGGAGAAGTCGACAGCGGAGCTGGGCAGAATCTGGGTTTCCGGCCTGACCCTGGCGTGCCTGATCTTTCCGGCGCCGCTCGCGGTAATCGCCCAGACGGGGATGATCGACTTCCAGTCGCCGTCTTCGCTGGTGCTGGGGCTCGAGCCCGTCCACAACGGCGACGGCACCGATGGCGAGGGGGACCTCGTCACCTGCGGCCCGGCGGGAGACCCGCGGGACGCCATGAAGCCCAAGGGGGCCTCCGACGATGACCTCGCCGACGCCTACCTTTACTTCAAGATCAGCTGCTGCGCGAGCGCGCCGGAGATCGCCTTGAAATCGGCCGCCTCGGTGACCGTGACCGCCGTGATCTACGACGCGCCGGAGCTGGCGAAGGCGTCGGTCGGCCTGGAGTACACGAATCGCTTCGCCCTCGACAATAACGACCGGGAAAATGTCTTCTCCCGGCACCCTTTCATCCACACCCTCGAGGGGAGCGGCAGCTGGACAAGCTTGAGCTGGGCCTGCCGCAACGCCGGCTTCGCCTCGCGCCAGCACGGCGCCGCCGATTTCCGCATCTTCGGGACCTTGCCCGGGGGCGGGATCGCCCCGATTTGCGTGGATCGAGCGCAAGTTGCCGTGGGGGTCCCCCCCCTCTCTTGCCCCTCGAACCTGTCGCTGGCCGTCGACCATGAAACCGGCGAGGTCTCCTTCCACTGGACCAACAACGGCTTCTACCAGCGCCTCCGCATCTTGAGAAACGGCCGGCCGGCCGCCGTCCTCCCCGGCACCGCCAGCTCTTTCGAGGAGTCCCCCGGGCCCGGGCGTTTCGTCTATGAAGTGGTCGCGCTGCCGCCGGGAGACTCTTGCGCCGGAGCGCATCTCCGCGGCGAGGCGCGGGTGTTTCCGCAAGTCAGCGCCTGCGGCTGCCCCAATCCCGATGCCGATGGCGACGGCGACATCGACTTCCGGGATCTCGCCATGGTGGCGAGCAACGCCGGGCTCAAGATGGCGGATCCGGATTTCACCCTGGCTGCCGATATCGACCGCAACCAGGCGGTGGACATGGCGGACATTCAAATGGTGCTCGGCCACTTGCGGGAACTGCCGCCGCCCCCGGCCGTCGAGCGCGAGCTGCATCTCCGGCAAACGCTGGGGGGGATCGGCGCGCCGGGGCCGCTCGTCCTGGTGAAGAGCCCTTACGCCAGAGGATCGGGCCGTCCCGAAGAAGACGCCAGCAGCCTGCTCCGCCACGGGAAACTGCTCGCCATCTCGAAGCAAGCCTCGCAAAGCCGGCTCCTGGAGGTGGATCCGCTCACCGGCAGCGCCGTCGAGTTTCCCGCCGCCTCGAAAAGCGATCTGAACGGCGATCCGGCGCTCGCCGAGCCCACGGGCATCGACTTCAGCGGCTCCCACGTCTGGGCCGCCAACCGCCAGCTCTTGAAGAACGGAACCTTGGTCGGTTCGGTTGCGGCGCTCGACCGCCGCACCGCCGCGCCGGTCTCCGGACCCACCGGCACCGGCGTTTTCGCCGCCAATGAGGATGCGGTGGACTCGGGCCCGAGCACCGGCTTCCTCGAGGAGACGGCGGGGCTCGCCTCCGGCGGCAGCGGGCCCGATGGCGCGGCCGGCGGCGACAATCAAGTAACCTTTCAGACCAACTCGCGGAGCGGCTTTGGCGATGGCGCTGACCGCTCTGCGAGCCTTACCGCCGTCGATCTGGACACCGGCCTTTATCAGGTCGCCAGCTTGGCCCCGGAAGCCGGGCTCCCCGGGCCGCTGGCCTTCCGCCCCGGCGGCGGCCTCGCCGCGCTCGCGCCCCCGCTGGCGGTCCGCCTCGAGGCGGAAGCCGGGATCGTGCGCGGGGCGGGCCTCAGGGTGAGCGCCGACGGAAAGCGGCTGGTCACCGCGAATGCCGGGAAAAAGGACCATGTCTTGCTCGAGGTCACAGGGCTCCCCGCCGACGGGGAATATGCCGTGCGCCTCGTCGGCTTCCTCCCCGGCGGCGCCCGAGGCTCGCGGGTGCGCCTGGAGGCGCTCGAAGCGCAGGATGCTCTGGAGCGCCGGCTGCGGCCCGGAAGCTCGCCGGGAAAGCTCGGCCCGGAGCCGCGAGCGGCGCCGCTGGGGCGCCTCTCGCTTCTGGGCGGCGCGGGCGGCAACCACCTGATCCTCCGCGTCCCCGAGCCGGGCATGGAAATCGACGCCCTCGAGTTCGAGGGGCCGGTCGGCGGGCGGCTCTACGCCGCCGCGCGCGATCCGGGCGCGGTCTATGTCTACGGCCTCGGCCTCACCGGCCCCGCGGGCCAGGCCGGAACGCTCTACCGGGGCATCCTCGAACAGGTGCTGGCAGTGTGCCCCTTCGAGGCCGGCCCGGGAAGCGATTTCCTCCTCGATCCGGCGGCCCTGGAGATCTCCGGCGCCGGCGGCTCGGAAGCGCTGTTTGTCCTCGACGGCGTGCGCTCCGCGGTGGCGCGTATCCCCCTGGCGGGCGGCGAGCTGGAAGCCGGCATCCCGGAGTGCTTCAGCATCCCGGTCGCCGGGCAGTTCCTCACCGGCCTGGCCATGGGGCCGGTCGGCCCGGAGGGGCGGGTGGGACTTTACGTCGCGTCGCATTCGGTGGCCGGCGGCGCGGGCGGCGCGCCGGAGGGGGGAGCCGATACCGGGGGGGAAGGCGCCCAGGCAGTCGCCGCCACCGGCATTTCTGTGCTCTCGGGCCTGCACACCCTGACCATTGACCGCGAGGCCTCGGACATCGTGAAACCTCTCCGACTCCTCGACCGCCGCGCACTGGTGGTGAAAGGGGAGTTCATCGATGGCACCGTGCAGGATGTGACGGCGCAGGCGGCGATCACCAGCCTCGATCCCGCGGTGGTGAAGCTGGTGAACGCGAGCACCATCGAGGCGCGAGCGGCTTACGGACTCGCCCGCCTCCGCGCCGAGCTCGAAGGCCTGGTGGCCGAGGCGGCGGTGGGCGTGAGCCCCGAGGGCTTCGCGTGGCGGACCAAGGTGCCTCCCGCCCACCGGGTGAGGCCACTGCCTCGGCCGGATTCGGCCGTGCGCATCTACCCGGACCGCCAGTCTTACCAGGAGGTCTTCGGCGCCGAGGTGAACGCTCTCCTCCTCCCAGAGGGGATCGCGCAGCCGTTCACGGCGGTGCTGATCGATCCGGAAGGGCGCGCCTCCGGCCTCGACATCGCCTGGTCGGTCGAGTCGGCAAAGGGGAACGCCATCGCCGCGGACGGGACGTTCCTGGCCAATGCTCCCGAGCCCGCGGCGTTGGCCGGCTTCGATCAGGTTGCCCCGGGGCTGATGGTGACCGCGGAGATCGCCGGCGAGTCGGCCAGCGAGCCGCTCTCGGTCATCAGCGCCAAAGGCTTTCCCGGCGCGCCTCCCCGGGCGCTGAAGATCTTCCCTCGCGATCTCCGCTTCACGCCGGGATCGCAAGTGCGCTTCGTGGCGCTGCTCCTCGATGGCCGGGGGATGCCGAGAAGCTTCACGCCCGAGTGGGTCTGCGACGGGCTGCCCATGGACCGAGAAACCGGCCTCCTCACCGCCGAGTACCGTGGAGAAACGGTCGATGAGACCTTCGCGGTCTTCTGCCGCGACCCGCAGTCGGGCCTGAGCGACCTGGTGCCGGTCACGGTGCTTTACTCCGAGACCACCGGCATCGCCTCGCTGCCCGATGCCCAGTCGCTGGTTCTCGCCCAGAGCCTCCTTCAGGGGGCCTTGAAAGACCTCCTCCAGTCCGCCATGAACCAGGTCAAGTTCCGGAGCCTCATGGTGACGGAGGAGAACGCCGGCAAGGCGGTGGTCAGCGGGGATATCGACAAGCTGTCCATCATCCTGGGCGACCTCATCGCGCTCTTCAAGCTCGACTACCGCGCCGAGATCCTGTTCGTCCCGGAGCAGATCTTGAGGATGGAGATCGATCCTGCCGCCGGGACCGCGGTGGTGGCGGTGCGCCTCAAGGCCGATGAAATCCTCTCCTCGGTTTTCAAGCACCTGCGGGTGAAGGTGAAGACCAACCTGATCCAGTTCATCCTCAGCCTCCTCGGCCTCACCAGCCCCGAGACCGAGGACCAGGCTTCCGAGCAGAAGGAGGTGACCAAGCTCGAGCTCAAGGATCTCAAGAACTCGGTGGTGGAGATCACCGCGCACATGGACCTCTCCACCGGGGAGTTTTCCCTCGCGAGCGCGAGCTGGAAGACGGGTTCGGGAAAAGAGGTCCACAAGTACCTGGCGGAGCAGGTCGCCAATTTCATCGGCCTGGAAAAGGGCCTCCTGGATGTTCTGGAGAAGAAGCTCTTGCGGCTGCTCAACGACATCCTGCTCGGCGAAGGGGGAGTGGTGCGGCTGGCCATCGAATTCGTCTGCGAGGTCGTCAATAAAGTCGTCAGCAGCGTCGCGGGCCCGGTCCTCGGCCAGGCGGCGGAGGAAGCTTGCAAGAAAGGTCTCATCGCCCTCGCCCAGCAGGTCATCAAGGCCATCGTGGAAGAAATATTCGATCAGATCAGCGACGCGATCAACTTGAAAGGGCTCCTCGAGGGGCCGATCCAGGAGTATGTCAGCGAGCCGGCGCTGGAGTTCCTGTTCAAGCTCATGCGCGATCGCGGCCTCTTCAAAAAAGTTTCCGAAGGCTATGAAGCCCTCTCCCTCGCCGATGACCTGGGCCGGATCGCCGGCCTCCAGTTCGCCGCCCTGCCGCTTCAGGGGGCCGGCCTGGCGCTCCGGAGCAGCGCTTTGCCCGGGGAGCTTCAAGAGCTCGTGCGCGTGCAAAACAAGACGGTGCAGCTCCCCACCGGCGCCTTCACCGAGGTGCCCTTCGCGGAGTTCCGCCACGCGGGCATTCTCTCTTACGAGGAGGAGAACGGCGTTCTCCTCGAGGGGCTTGGAAGCCCCGGCCCGCCGAGCGGCGTTCCCTTCGACAACCAGAACGGTCTCGCCCTGGGAGCGGCGGACCTCGGCGTCTCGACCAACGCCGCCGATCTCTTGAGCAGCCTCTTCCGCATCGCCGGCTGCGGCGCTTACAAGAAGGACGGCGCGCCGCGGGGGCCGGTTCCCCTCCAGATCCTCGAGGCGCGCCGGACCGCATCCGATGGGGCGGGCCATACAGTCAATTTCGCGGCCTCCACCGTGAGCGCGCCTTTCTTCGAGTTCCTCGAGGGGGCCGCCCCGGGGACGGTGTCCGGCCGGGCCCACCTCCTCGCCAAGGTGGTGGCGAGCGGCGACCTGGATTTCACGGTTTTTGCCGACGTCGTGGCGCCTCTCGACATCGCGCGCCAGGGCCGGAAGGTGGCGGTGACCATCGCCAGCCAGGCGCCGGGAATCATCGCCCCGGCGGCGGGCGAGGCGCCCTTTGCCAACGCCATCCGCGACCTCCTGGCCACCTCTCCGACACTCGGCAACCTCCGCAGCTTCGTCGCCCTGACTCTCGAGGGCCAGCTGCCGATCACGGTGGAGTATCCGGAGAAGGTCGCCGTCGCCGAGCTGGGCTTCCTGAACCTGAGCCTCCCGGGAAACGACACCGATCCCGGCTTTGAGGATGACTTCCTCAAGGTCGCGTTCCAGGAGGATACGGGAGCCGGCGGCGAGGCGGCGGGGCTGTTCATCCGGGGCGACTGCAACGGCGATGGACAGGTGGATCGGGATGACATCCAGCACCTGCTAGAAGCGCTCTACCTGGGAGGAAAGCCCTACGACTGCGGCAGCGCTTGCGACGCCAACGGCGATGGCGCCGCGGACCTCACCGATGCCATTCACCTCTTCCACTGGCTCACCGCCAGCCGCGATCCGCCGCCGGCTCCATACCCCTTCTGCGGGTGGGTGCGGGATCCTCTGAGCTGCAATGGAGGGAACCATGGCTGCCCGTGATCGGCGCGCCGGAGGGAACCGCTGGCTGGTTGCCGGCATGGCTCTCTTCCTCGGGAGCTGCGGAATGGCGCTGGCGCCGGTTCTGGGCGCCGGGCCCTGCAAGCAGGTGCCGCTTTTTGAGCCCACCGCGGTGCCGCTCACGGTCACGAAGACCGATCCCGTCCCCGGTTCGGTGGCCGATGGGCTCCTGGTGCAGGCGGCCGGGGAGATCAACACCGTCTCCTTCGAGCTGGAAGTCACCTTGGGCGAGGAGGACCTCGAGCAAGTCCACGTCGGGCCGCTCCTCCCGTCGTCCGGCTTTCCCGTTTTTCTGGTCCAGGAAAGCGCCGGCGCGGCCCTGCCGGTGAGCGATGGAGAAAAGCTGCCCCTCGAGATCATCTCGCCCGCTCCGGGAAAGATCCGGGCCACCTTCTTTGTGGCGGGGCCGGGGGGCGGCTTCGCCGGGGATGCGCCCGCCCCGCTCCTCATCCTGGTCTTCACGCCGCGCTCGCAGGTTTCCCTCCGCATCGCCCGCTGGGAGGCTTACAGCCCCGACGGGGCGGAGATCACCTCGGTCTTCGGCATCAGCAGTCTCTGCCTGGAGCCGGTCTGCGACTTTGGGAAAACGGCGGACGCTTTCACCGCCTCGATGGGCATCACGCAGCCGGAAGTCGAGGACCGGAGCATCCTCGAAGGTTTCCCTCTGATCCTGCAAGCGGCCGGGCAGGTGCAGGCGGGGGATTTCCAGGTTCTCTACGATCCCCTCAAGCTGGAGTTCCGGTCCCTGAAGGTGAAGAGCTTCTTCAGGCGAGCCGGTTGCGGCGTGGCCGTCGTTCCGCCCGAGGGCCCGGGTTTCCTGCTCCAGGGCGAGGGCGATACGGCCCTCGGGAGCGAGCTCCTCCGGAAGCCCGGGGAGGTCTTCTTCGGGCTTTCCGCTGTGGGGCTGTGCGCGCCGCCCTCGCCGGCCGCCGGGGCGGCGGAGCCGATCGTCGAAATGGAGTTCAAGATCCGGAGCGGCATTCCGCGAATCGAGGATGTCTTGACCCAGATCGAGATGGGGCCGGCAACCCGGCTCTACGGCACCGACGGCGCCCCGCTCCATACCTTCTTCGACCGCACCTCCGCCTGTTACCGCTTTCCTGGGGAAATATGCCCGACGGAAGTGACCTGCGTGCTCACGGACGACTGCCGGGGGGCGGTGATCACCTGGGACAACGCGCGCTACGAGAACGTCAAGGTCTTCCGCGATGGCCTGCTCCTCGAAAGCCTCGGGAGGGGGATCCAGAACGCCGTCGATCCGGATCCGGGAATCGGCGGCCACACCTATGCGGTCGCCGGCGCGGTGGAGGACTTCCAATGCAATCCGCGGAGCTGCTCCATCGTCATTCCCCAGCCGCTCCAGTGCCCCGAGTCCTTGACGTGCCGGCTCGTCAACCTGGAGGGGGCGCGCTCCATCCAGCTCTCCTGGGTGAACAACGCGGCCTACGATTTCCTCCAGATCGAGGTGGGCGGCGCGCTCGTTCCGGTGAGCCCCGACGCCACCGAGGCGAGCCTACCGGTCGATCTGAAGAGCCCCGTGCCGCTCGAGGTCGCGTTGATCGCCGGGCGCGGCGACAAGCGCTGCGAGGAGGCGCGCTGCCATCTGCTCCCCTTCTGCGTCCAGGACTTCACCTGCTCCACCGACTCGAGCGGCAGGGTCCGCCTCGATTGGGCGGGAGACGGGCCGGTCACCTTGAGCCGCCTCGATCTCTTCAGCGGCGAGACCGAAATTCTTGCCGATGGCCTCGAGGGGGCGATCTCCTTCATCGACGCAGCGCCCCCGGGCGAGCTGGGAGCGCAATACCAGGTTTATGCCTTCGCGCCCGGGAGCGGCGAGCTTTGCGGGTTCTTGAGCTGCGAGCATCAGATCCCTGAGGTCGGCCGGTTCATCCGCGGCGATGCCAACGCCAGCGGATTCCCCCCGGACTTGAGCGACGCGATTTACATCCTCATCTGGCTGTTCATCGGCGGCGTGGACATCACGTGCTTGAACGCCGCCAACGCCAACGCCGAGCTGGATATCGACATCAGCGATCCCATTTTTCTCCTGCGGTACCTCTTTCTCGGCGACCTCCCGCCGCCGGCCCCTTATCTGTCCTGCGGCCTGGAGGTAGGCACTTCCGGAGGCTGGGGATGCCGGTCGTACGAGCCCTGTGAGGTTCAGAGCCGGTTTCCGCGGGGCTTGACGTGCGTGCTGGAGCCGGCCGGGCAGAGGGTCTTGGCCGCCTGGACGCCGGGCTCCTTGGCGGCGGGCGAGACGGGCAGGCAGTTCGTCCGCCTCGGGAGCCGGCCGCCGGTCGAGATCGGCCTTGACGCCGGCGATTTTCAGTTCGATCTCCAGCCGGAGGATTTCACCGGCGAGGTGCCGGTTTTCTTGATCGCCATGATCGATGGCCTCTCGCGGGTGCTTTCGTGCACGGTCGACACCCCGGTCGCGGGCGAGTGCCCGAGCGGGATGGCGTGCGCTTTGAACGCGGCCAGGGGGGAAATCGCCGCCACCTGGTCGCCGGGTTCGGGCCTCACCGCGCTCAAGGCGGTGAAGGATTCGGGGCTGGAAATGGCGCTGGCTCCCGGAGCGAGCAGCGTCACCTTGCCCGTTGAGCCCGGCGATCGCGGCCGGGTGGTGGAGGTGCGGCTTGAGGGGGCGCGATCCCTGGGCGGCCCGTGTTCCGCCAGCTGCCAGGTGGAGGTGCCGCGCTTTGCCTGCCCGCAAGGACTGGCTTGTTCTCTGGATCTGTCCAGAATCGTGCTCAAGGCGAGCTGGAGCGCCGGGACGGATCTCTCCTCGGCGCAGCTCGAGCTGCAAAAGGGGGATGGCATACCCGCGCTTCTCGATCCGGGGGCCGCGAGCGCCGAGATCCCCCTGGCGGAGAGCGATTTTGGACAGCGGGTGGCGGTGTCCCTCAAGGCGCCGGAGGACCGCTGCGATCCGCTGCAGTGCTCCGTCGATGTGCCCGCGCTGCCGGTCACCTGCCCGAGCGGCTTTTCTTGTCTGGCGGATGCTCGAGCGGGGGTCATCCGAGCATCCTGGATGGCCGGGGGGAACCTCACCGCCCTGGAGCTCCAGAAAGGCGGGGAGGCCCCGTATGTTCTCCCCCCCGATGCGGAGGCTTTGAGCGTGCGCTTGGGCCCCGGCGACTTCGGGCGGAACGTCCGCTTGACCCTCAGAGGGTTTTCTGGAGCCGCGGCGGTTTGTGAGTCGAGCTGTGCCGTCTCGGTGCCGGTGCCGGTCATCTGCCCCGCGAATCTTTCCTGCGCCGCCGATACGCTTCAAGGGCTCATCCTCGCTTCCTGGACTCAGGGGTCGGGCCTGGATCAGATTGAGATCTTGAAGGACGGCGCGCCGGCGGGGATGCTGCCCGGGAACGCGGCGTCGGCGAGCCTTCCTCTCATGCCTGGGGATTTCGGGCGGACGGTGGCGTTGACCCTGCTTGGCCAGGCGGGAGGGGAGACGGTCTGTCAGGCGGATTGCGCCGCGGCGGTGCCGCTGCCGGTCGTTTGCCCGGCGAACTTCACGTGCGCCGCCGATTTGCCTCAAGGGCTTATTT
>JACQVS010000119.1 GCA_016209605.1 Planctomycetota bacterium | reverse complement strand
CTCGCCAGGACGAAGCCCCTTCACTGCAGCGACCACCTCGGCGAGGTGTGCTCGGATCTTTGGCCAACTGGTGGTGGGGAGAACGAGAATGGCCAATTGTCTACCCGTGAGGTCCTGCTGGTAGCGAAGGCTTTGGTCCGTGGTGATCAAGACTTCAAAAGCCTCTTCAGCAGCTTTCAAAAGCTCACCATTGTCGAGTCCAGCCCAACCCTTTTCACATGCGGTGGAGACCGTATGGCCTATGAGCTCTCGAGAAAGTGGTACCGGAGTGCCCTGGTCAAATAAAATCCTCATCTTGCCGCCCCGCCCTTTCTTCCTGAGAAATCATACCTCGGCCAAGCTGCGCTCAGCGTGTTCAAGCACGGCCTCGACCTGTTCGCGAGTAACACCTGGAAACCACTCCAAGAAGTCATCCACACGCGCCCCGTCTTCGAGATTCTCGAAGAGCGCCTTCACCGGTACGCGCGTGCCCTTGAATAACCATGCACCACTGACTTTTCCCGGCACCCGTTCCACAGCCGGACATTGATTCCAGTTAAGCATAACTTATATGATAAATTTAAATCTAGTTGGTGGCAAGCTTTCCTCTCCATTTACTTTTTCTTGAGCATTTACGGTATTTGCAAGTGGACCCAGATAGACGCCGTCGAGGGCGTAAGACTGGAGCGCCGGCGAGAAATCTCTGAGCGCACGAGGAGCCGAGGCCGCCACGCCATCGGCTTTCCCGAAGACCCGCTCAAGAACCCTGGCTAACCCCCTCATCGCCGGGTTTTCTCCTCTGAGTTCTCTTCGCTGCAATGAAAGAAGTCCCTTGATTTTAACGAGACCGCCGCCTCACATACCTCGCCGATGGTGACACTCTTTTATCAGCCTTTCAAGCAGAAAAAGCCGAGTCGTTTTGAGGCAATCCGGCGGCGGGCATCTTCCGGTAAAGCGGAAAATTTCCCTCGCCGGATTTTCCAAGTTTCCCTGGCTCCCGAGCGAAAGCCGTCTACAATGTGCTCCTCTCGAAAGATTCACCCATTGAACCCTTGCTGGAAACGTCATGGACCGCGCGAGAAAAATGAATCGCTCCCAGCTCGCCTGGCGCCTCTTGACCTTGGCCGTTCTCGCCTTGAGTTTGAACTTCGGGCGAAACCCGGTTTTCACCCAAGAGAAAAAAGAAACTCCCACCTCGCCTGAGAAGCGCCTCCAGCCGCTGCGGCGGACGGTGCCCATTCCGGTGAGCCCCCTCACCGGCAGCGCGCGCGGCGGCGCCGTGGAGACCGCCGCGGCGCCGCCCGCTGAATCCGCGCCGGCCGCAGCCGGCCAGGAGATCGCTTATGTGCAGGTGGAAATCCATCCGAGCGCCTTCGAGAAGCAGCTCCTCGCCTACATCGATCCCAAGGAAGACCGCCCCATCCTGCAGTTCGGCTACGAGGTGTTCGACCGGCCGCAGCCGGCGCTCTTCGACATTCCGGTCGGGAGCGACTACGTGCTTGGCACCGATGACACCATCGTCCTGAGCTTGTGGGGGAGCATCGATCTCGACTATCGCGTCACCATCGATCGCGAAGGACAGGTCCGCCTGCCTTACGTCGGGCCGGTCCCCCTCAAGGCCCTGACCCTGGCGCGGGCCGAGGACGTGCTCAAGCAGAAGTTCGACCAGCAGTTCAAGAACTACCAGCTCCAGCTGCGCCTGGGCCGGCTGCGCGACATGCCCGTCCACGTCATCGGCCGGGCGGTCTTGCCCGGGCGCGTCCGCGTCCCCTCGGTGGCCACGCTTTTCGATGCGCTTTCCGCCGCCGGCGGGGTTACCAAGGACGGCACCCTTCGGAAGCTGGTGCTGCGGCGGCTCAACGAGAACGACCGCGCCATCGACCTCTACCGCTACCTCCTCGAAGGGGACCGCGCCGTCGACGTCGGCCTGAAGCCGAACGACGTGGTGGTCATCCCGGCCGTGGGGCCGCAGGTGGCCATCATCGGCCAGGTCCAGAGGCCGGGGATCTACGAGCTGGACGCGGCTGAAATCAACTTCGACATCCTGCTCGGCATGGCGGGCGGCTACACCCGCCTGGCGGATCGCAAGCAGGCGCAGGTCGAATCGGCGGGCCCCAACGGCCTCTCCATCCGCACCGTCGAGCTGGACTCCACGCCCCCCAACCGGGTCCGGCTGCAGAGCGGCGATGTGGTGGTGGTCCGGGCCGCCAGCCCCAAGCTCGAAAACGTCGTCTACCTCTCCGGCAACGTCACGGCACCCGGCCGCTACGCCTACCGGCCCGGCATGCGCGTCTCCGACTTGGTCACCGAGGAAACCCTCGTCGAGGCCGGCTTCTGGCTCAAGCGCCAGCCCCCGGGGCAGGCCGCGCCGGATCAGAATCTTCCGGAGCCCTTCCTCGAGTACGCGCTCATCCGCCGCATCAATCCCCACACTTTCCAGGAGAGCCGCATCGCCTTCCATCTGGGGAAAGCCATCTTCGAAAGCGATCCCGCCGAAAACCATCCCCTCCAGCCGCAGGACACCGTCATCGTTTTTCCAAAGAGCGCTTTCGAGGCGCCGCAGATGGTTTTCATCACCGGGGCGGTGAACAAGCCGGGGCTGATCCCGTACCAGCCGGGCATGACCGCGCGCGACCTCATCCGCATGGCCGGCGGGCTGCTCCAGGAGGCGCACCTCTCTAGCGGCCTCTTGACCCGCATCCATCCCGACCAGGACAAGGCCCGCTTCGAGCACATCCCCATCGACCTCAAGGCCGCCCTGGCGGGCGATGAAAAGGCCAACCTCCTCTTGCAGCGCGACGACTCCCTCGCCGTCAAGGTGGTGCCGGAGTTCCGCAAGCTGCTGCGCATCGACATTGAAGGGGAGGTCCGCCAGCCGGGCACGTACACGGCGATTCCCGGCGAGCGCCTCAGCGATCTCTTGAAACGGGCCGGGGGATTCACCCCCGACGCCTACCTTCCGGCGGCGCAGTTCTACCGGGAGTCGGTGCGCAAGCTGCAGCAGGAGCG